>DASZCR010000117.1:0-17368 GCA_035942915.1 Pyrinomonadaceae bacterium
CCATACAGCCCTCCTACTACGCACTGGAAGGGACGGACGACCTGCTCGAAACCATAGAGAAGGTGAAGGCGCGTCCGAACCCGAACCTGCGCGTGCTCGGCGTAGTGATTACGCTGCACGACAAGCGCACGACGCTGGCGAGGGAAGTCTACGAGCAGATCAAGAACGTCTTCGGCCAACAGATGTTCGAGACGGTCATCACGAAGAGTGTCCGTCTGGAAGAGGCTCCGGCCTACAAGGAGTCTATCTTCTCTTTCGCGCCGCAGTCTTCCGGTGCCAACGAGTACGCAAAACTTTGTGAAGAGGTGATGGGACGTGTCTAAGAGAGGGCTGCCGACGGGCGTGCACATGCGACACGACGCGCACTACGTAGAGGAACTGGCGGGGCAGCGTCCGACCCCTGTCGGGCGTTTAATCTCAATAGAGCAGCTGGACCCAAACCCTGAGCAGCCGCGCGTGGAGATAGGCGACCTGAGCGAATTGACCGCTTCTATTAGCGACAAGGGGGTGCTGGAGCCGCTGCTGGTCAAGCCCTCTGTGGCGTCGGGGCGCTGGATGATTATCGCGGGCGAGCGGCGCTGGCGCGCGGCGCGCGCGGCGGGATTGAGGGAAGTGCCCTGCATTGAGATGGATGTAGACGACCGTGCGGTGGCCGAAATTGCTCTCATAGAGAACATGCAGCGCAAGGATTTGACGCCGTGGGAGGAGGCTGACGGTCTGGCTGCGCTATGCGAACGTTTCGGTTACACACACGAAGAAGTGTCGAAAAAGGTCGGAAAGAGCCGCAGCACCGTGACTGAGGCCCTCTCAATCGCCACCATCCCTCAAGAGATACGTGAACAATGTCGGCGCGCCGACATCAACGTAAAATCGACTCTCCTGCAGATAGTCCGTCAGCCGGACGAGGAGTCTATGGCGCGCATGGTCGAAGAGATTACGCGGCAGGGGCTCACCAGAGATGAGGCGCGCACGCTCAGACGCGCACAGCAGCAGGGCACACAGGAGGCTCCACGCACGTTGAAAAAGAGCTCCTACGTCTTTCGACATCCGCTGCCTGAGCGCGATGTCAAAATTGAGATACGCTTCGGCAAGTCCGAGGTGGACAGACAGGAGATCGTTGAGACTCTGCGCGCACTCCTCCACGAACTGGAAAATTCCGACACCCCAACCTCAATCGTCTAGTCAGCGTCCGTAGTCAGCGTCCGATAACAACGGCGATTTGCGATAATTCCTCGTTGATAGTGACAGGGAATTCGCATGAGTTATCTGTAGGGTCTGCTATCTCTCAAGAAATCAAATATCAAGAATTTCAAGTGGTGCTGCTGGACTTTTTGCGCTCGGCGGCGGCGCGTTTCTGAAGCGCGCGTGCCCATTTTTCCAGCGTCGGTTGGAAGGGGCGGAACAGGCGCGTGCGTAGCGTGTGCTGCTGCTCGCTCCAGAGACGCAGACGGGTCTCCGTGTAAGCTCTCACGGCGGCCTCTATTTGTGTCTTCTTCACCGAATGGCGCATAGTCAGATAGTAGTGCTGGCCTATCAGAGAGAAGATGACTGCGGCAAGATTGCCTTTGAAGGAGAGGCGCGGGAATAGCCTCTTGAAAAGAGGCTTATTCTTGGGCAGTAGCACCCCCGTAGCAATCTCCAGCCAGGCCTGCTGCGTGCCTTGTCTCGGGTGATAAATCCCGGGAAGATTGCTCCTCTGCGGCAGACGCAGGCGTGTATCCTCAATCGAATCGACCAGACGCAGACGCTCAAGTCCTCGCGTATGCTCACGCGGCACACCGCTCAAGATCTGCTCAATCAGCTTTTCCGTCTTGCCAGGGAGTTTCGTCTGCGAACGGTTCTCGATTTTGATAGCCATAGAGAAATCTTGCCGTCAGAGTAAGTAGTAAGTATCTGACACTCTAGGCGAACTGCCATTCAGCGTCAAGACGACATCGGAGAAGGAGAGAGATAAAGAACTTGACAGGCATTATTAAATCACATTGCCGGCGTCTGATAATATATATTATGTGTTAAGCCCGGCGATTGAGAGGTCTCCGGGTAAGCCGCGCCTTGACAGGGTTATGCGCGACTGTTACATTACGCGGTCTTTTGACTAAAGACCCTATTTCCCTCTGGAAAGATTAAGGAGCAGAGCGTTTGAGCAATTCCGGCAGCTATCTCTTCACCTCCGAATCGGTCACGGAAGGCCACCCAGACAAGATTGCAGACCAGATTTCCGACGCAGTGCTGGACGCGGTGCTGTCGCAGGACGAGACGGGGCGCGTCGCCTGCGAGACTTTGGTCACGACCGGCCTCGTCGTCATCGCCGGTGAGATTACCACCAAGGCCTCCGTAGACTTTCAGCAAGTGGCACGTGAAACCATTAGAGAGATTGGTTATACGCGCGCGAAGTACGGCTTTGATTGCGACACTTGCAGCGTCCTGACCGCCATCGACAGGCAGTCGCCGGACATCGCGATGGGCGTCGATACGGGCGGCGCGGGCGACCAAGGGTTGATGTTCGGATACGCTTGCAACGAGACGCGCGAACTGATGCCCCTACCGATTCAACTGGCGCACCAACTGTCGCGCAGACTGGCGGAGGTCAGGCGTAACGGCGCTCTCCCCTACCTGCGCCCGGACGGAAAATCTCAAGTAACGGTTGAATATCGGGACGGACGCCCCTTTCGCATCGATGCCGTCGTCATCTCCACGCAGCACGACCCGCAGGTCTCGAACGAACAACTGCGCCAAGAGGTGCTGACACAGGTCATACACAAGACCGTCTCGCAGGAGTTGATGGATCAGAACACGAAGTATCACATCAACCCGACCGGGCGCTTCGTGACAGGCGGCCCGCAAGGCGACGCAGGGCTGACCGGCCGCAAGATTATTGTGGATACATACGGTGGGTACGCTCCGCACGGCGGCGGCGCATTTTCCGGCAAAGACCCGACGAAAGTCGACCGCTCGGCCGCATACATGGCCCGCTATATCGCCAAAAACATCGTCGCGGCGGGACTCGCAGACCGCTGTCTCGTCCAACTCGCCTACGCCATCGGCGTCGCAGACCCTGTCTCAGTTCTGGTCGACACGGGAGGGACGGGGCGTCTAAGCGAGAACTCGCTCGCAGACCTCGTCCGAGAGCATTTCCGTCTGACTCCTCAGGGCATCATGGAAACTCTCAAGCTGCGCCGCCCAATTTACAGAAAGACTGCCGCTTACGGGCACTTCGGACGCGACGAGGAAGGCTTCTCTTGGGAAGTCTCAGACCGCGCAGAGGCCCTGCGTTCAGCGGCAGGCATCTAGCTACAATCTATCAAGCCGACACAGTTTGGAGACTCTAAGGATGAATGCGACAAGCAATGCCGCCGGGGCGAGCAGTTACGACGTCAAAGACCTGACGCTCGCCGAGGGCGGAAAAAGAAGGATTGAGTGGGCAGAGAGAGAGATGCCCGTCCTGCGTCTGATACGAGAGAAATTTGCCGCTGAAAAACCCCTACAAGGGGTACGTCTGGTGGCCTGCGCGCACGTCACTACAGAGACGGCTAACCTTGTCCGCGCGCTTCAGGCGGGCGGCGCGGAATCGCTCCTCATCGCCTCGAACCCGCTCTCTACGCAGGACGACGTGGCTGCCTCGCTCGTGGCCGATTGGGGCGTTCCCGTCTACGCTATCAAAGGCGAGTCCACAGAGACCTATAACAGACACGTCCGGACGGCGCTCGACTTCAAACCCCAGCTCATCATAGATGACGGCTCGGATGTGGTCGCCACGCTCATCAAAGAGCGCAGCCAGCAACTGCCGGACATCATAGGCACGACAGAGGAGACGACGACCGGCATCGTCCGTCTCGAAGCCATGCAACGCGCGGGCGTACTCACCTTCCCTTCGATAGCCGTCAATAACGCGCAGACCAAGCACTTCTTTGACAACCGCTACGGCACAGGCCAGTCGACCATTGACGGCATCATCAGAGCCACTAATGTCCTCTTCGCGGGACGAGCTGTGGTGGTGGTCGGCTACGGCTGGTGCGGCAAAGGAGTCGCAATGCGCGCGCGTGGATTGGGCGCAAATGTCATCGTCACGGAAATCAATCCGATTAAGGCCGTAGAGGCCGTAATGGACGGTTTCCGCGTGATGCGTATGGCAGAGGCTGCACCTCTGGGCGACATCTTCATCACCGTGACGGGTAACCGACACGTCATAGACGCGGAGCATTTCGCCTCCATGAAGGACGGCGCGATGGTCTGCAACAGCGGCCACTTCGACCTCGAACTCAACCTTGTGGCCTTAAGAGAGCTGTCTGCGGAGCCTGTTACGCTGCGGCCTTTCGTCGAAGAGTTCAAACTGCGCAGTAACGGCAATCGCGTCATCGTTCTCGGCGAGGGGCGTCTGATTAATCTGGCCGCTGCCGAAGGACACCCGGCCAGCGTGATGGATATGAGTTTCGCCAATCAGGCGCTGTCGGTCGAGTATCTGGTCAAGAATCAAGGCCGTCTGGAGCCGGGTGTACATCTCCTGCCGGAGGAGGTCGACACGGAGATTGCCGGTCTCAAGCTACAATCTCTGGGCGTGCAGATTGACTCGCTGACTCCGGAGCAACTCGAATATCTCTCCAGTTGGGAGACAGGCACTTAGACGGGAAGTCATACGTCTACACAGAGTCCAGGGGCGTGCGGGGAGATACAGACCCGCACGCCCCTTTTAGTTTAAAAATCCCTTCGGCTTCAGGTTCTTGTGCGGGAGAGTAGATAGAGGCCGAGCGCGGCGAAGATGAGCGGAGCGGCCCACGCAGCGACGGCAGGCGGCAGAAAGCCGAGCACTCCCAGTTGTTGGAAACCGCTGACAGCGGCCCAGAAGGAGAGCCCGCAGGCGACGGCCACGCTGAGAGCCGCGAGGGCACTGCGTTTACCGAAAGCCACTCCGAGTGGGATGCCAATCAAGGCCATCACGAGCGGAGCGAAAGGGTCTGCGCGACGGCGCTCGTACGCGACGGCGACCAGTTCCGTATCGGGGACGCCGCGCGTTTTAAGCGACCGCAGAGATTCCCTTAATTGCTTAAAGCTCTGCTCTGCGGGGCGATTATACACTGGCTTAAAAAGCTCGACTCCCTCCGGCTCCACCACCGCCTCCGCGCGCTTCAGCAGACTCCTGCCCGCCTCCATCTCGACCATCTGCGGGCTCCCTACCGTCAAAACTCCCGGCTGCGGCCAACTCGCCAACTCGCCCCAGACGATTCTCTTCAAGTGCACGCCCTCTTCGTCGAATTCGTAGACTGTGGGCATTTTCAGGCGTTGCGCGCGCTCATCGAATTCGTATGAGTAGACCCTGCGTGCGTCGTTCGTGGCGAGCCATTGCCGCCCCCCCAAGGCCTCCGTCCGCGCCACTCCCTCGCGTATCTGCGCGCGCAGAGCGTTCTGCCTGCGGTTGGCTGCGGGCATGACGTCTTCCTGCACGAGCCACATCACGCCGCCTGCCAGAAAGGCGAACAGCAGGCCGGGCAGCGCCAGCCTGTAGACGCTCTGCCCACTCGCCCACCAGGCGACCGCCTCGCTCCTGCGCGCCAGCAACGCGTAGGTGAGCAGCACTGCGACGAGCATGCTCAGGGGCCACAGAGAGATTGTGACGAACGGCAGGAGGTAGAGCATGTAACGCAGTACGAGTCCTGCGCTCGTGCCGTTAGCGGCGATAAAGCGCAGCAGTTCGAAGAGCGTGAAGATGAGAAAGACCGATGTGAGGACTGCGAAAGCTCCCCAGAAGCTCCAGAACAGTGCGCGCAGCAGACTCCTATCTAACAGTCCCAGAAGCGACAGTTTGTGTCTGCGACTCGTCTGCCGCCCCTCCCCACGACGCCTTTTCTCCGCTTTCGTCTGCAGCAAGCCGCGCCCGAAACTCGCGAAACGCCCGCCGGAGATGAGCAACAGAGCAGACGCGCAGATTGACAGGAGGCTGGCTAACCAGACGCCATATGCGACGGGCAGCACTCCCGCGCGCCCCAACTGCTCGCCCGCCACAGAGAGCAGATAATAGGCAATCATCGCGGCCAGAGAGAGCAATACACCGAGCCCGCGCCCGCCCCTGCGTGTTCTCAAGCCCAGAGCCGCACCCAGAAGCGCGAAAACCAAAGGTGCGAGACATAGGGAGAGACGCCTGTGCAGCGCGATGGTCGCACTGCGTCGCTCTGCTTCCGTCTCCGCGCGGCCGCTCCTGTCGAGCAACTCGCTCCAACCCATCTCGTCGAACTCCAACTTGCGCTCGCGTAGACGTTGCAGGAGAGACCTGCGCCCGGCGTCCAGACGGTCGTCTCTGATGCGCAGTTGGGCTGAGCGCTCCGTCAGAATTTGCGGCTCGCTGCCGCCCTCGCGTGCGGGCCAAGAGACCAGCGTCGTGACGTGCGCGTCCTTTAAGACCAACTCCGAACGCTCGCCCGTAGAGTCTATGCGCCCGGAGCGCGCCGTCACGAGACGCAGAGGTTGCCCCTGGTCTGCCCAATGTATAAAGACCCTTCCCCACTGCCCGCTCTCCTGGTCTCCATCTCGCACGTAGACCACCTTGCCGGGCATCTCCGTATAAAAACTGCGCGGCTCGACCGGCGATTCCAATTTGTAGAGCGCTGCGTTCAAGGCCACGCTACGCAAATTGCGCGCGGCCGCAGGCGCGACCTCAAACCCGACCAGAAACGTCAACACGCTCAGCAGAAGGCCGGTCAACAGCACAGGCGAGACGATTCTCCATGTTCCCACGCCTGCTGCGCGCATAGAGACCAGCTCGCTGTCGCTGCTCAGGCGGCTGAATCCGGTGGCCGTCCCTATCAGCATCGCCATCGGCAGTGTAAAGACGAGCACGTTCGGCAGAAGTTGGACGAGTATCTCAAAGGCGAGTGAGAAGGGCGCGCGCGTCGAGCCGAGGACTTCCGCAAAGCGTGTCGTCTGCTGCGCCAGCAGAGAGACCGTCAGGATGAGTACCGCCAGACACAGGTATGGAAGGATGGCTCCGACCACATACTGTTCCAGTAGACGCTTTCTCAACAGCATAGAGCGTTCTCTAGGAGACCTGTGTGCCGAAACTCGCGCGTCCTCTGGGTTTTCTCTCCAGAGCTTTTTCGATGAGCCGTTCGGTCAGACGCGTCAACTCATCATTTGCGCCCGGCGCGTGTTGCCCCTGCGCTTGCGCCCATTGTGCAGGCGAGAGCGCTTGTATGTTGCGTAACTGCGTCTGCAGGCGTGTGCTGAGGGAGATGCCTGCGCCTCCCGCGCACTCCGCGCACAGAGGAGCGCCCTCCGTCGTCAGATAGATTCTCTGCTCCCCCGTCTGCCTGCGACGGCAGTTGCCGCAGACGCGCACGTCCGGCCAGAAGCCTGACAACTTCAACATCCAGGTCTCGTAGTAGCGCACAATCGAATGGAGTTTCGAGGCATCTTCCGAGAGGGCTTCGACGCAGGCGCGCACCATCCTGAAGAGTCTCTCGTCCGCCTGATGTGGCGGCGCAAACTCAATAGCCAGCTCGCACATGTATTCGAGCCCCGCGACCGTCTCCGGTTGGCGCGCCAGTTGAAAGTAGGAGCGTAGAATCTCCGCCTGACTGATGGAGACCAGTTCCCGCCCTTCCTTCTCGAAGTACGTCAGCGCAACCAGCGTGAAGGGCTCAAGACTCGCCCCGAACTTACTCTTCAAGCGCCGCGCGCCGCGCGCCACCCCACGCACGATGCCATAATCCTTTGTCAAGCAGAGGACAATCTTATCCGCCTCCGCCAGCTTATATGTCCGTAAGACAATCGCTTCCGTATCTACTAACCCCATATTTTAAAGAGAGCTATCCCGACTGAGTTATATCCTTACGTCGTATCCTCACCAAATCATCTCAGAGATTAACATACTACGGTCTCCGTTATCAGACGCATAGATGGGCGGTTATTGCCAATTCAGGGAATCCAGTATAGGAGCCAAGCGATGCCGAGGCCGACGCCCATGAATTCGAGGAAGATTTTGAGGCCGTAGCGCGTCCGTTCGCGTGTGCCTTCCCGGCCGAGGATGCCGAAGGCGACGGCGATGAGAGCGGCGAAAAAGGTCATGGCTAACAGATGTTTCAATGTTTCCTCCCGGCACTGATGTCGAAGGCGTCCAGAGATAAGAGAAAATTGAGCAGTCCGGCCACCATCAGGAAGACGTTGCCATACTCTGAAGTAGGCAGTCGAGGCTGCTCCGTTAAGGCCACGCCCGCCGCTTTCGAGACGAAATAGAGTGCCCCCGTCCCCAGGTCGCAGAAAGCGAAGACGTAGGAGAGCAGCCCCGCCTCGCCTTCGGAGAAGCTGTAGAGATGACCACCCAGACTGACGCCCGACCAGAACATCAGCCAGACGACGCCTCCCAACAGCAGGGCTCTCCACGCGCGCCCTTGCAGCAGATGCCCCGCGCCCGGAAGTAGCCACCCGGCCAGCGCAGCAATCCATGCGCTCGCAGGAGGCATGCTCTCTAAACTATTCGTCGTCTCAGCCACAGACTCTCCTTCTCCCTCTCTGCCTCATTTTAAAAACGCGAACCCTCTACTTCATCAGACACCTGAAGTGTCGGCGCGTCGACGCATTGAAAGCATAACTTTAAGGATGCGCCTATTTCTTCATGTAACACTTGAACTTGAAACACATTTTGCGCCCCAAGCTCTCGCGGAAGCTGTCCGGGAGGGGCACGCTCTGCCGGTTCCCTTCTCACGCGTGGCCTCAATACAGCAGATAACGCGCGCGGTCTGACAGAAAATCCTTGAGGCCTGTTTGCCAGGCGCTCTCCATGCTCTCCAGAGAGTCTCCGCGCTCGATGGCCTCACGCAGACGCGCCGTGCCGGAAATCACGTCAAAGGGGTTCTTGTCGTAGACGTATTCGTAAGGGGGCTCTTTCCAGCGAAAATCTTCGCCGTACATGTCAAACGCAATCTTGACTGTCGCCAGCCCCGCCAGCACCGGCTCGAAACTCTGCCGGTCGGTCACGTGTATCTGCACCCCGCCGCATGTCACCCCGGCGTGCTTCTGAAAGGTCGGCTGGAAGTTGGCCGCGCGATAGCGGACGCCGTGCAAGCCGAGGCTTTCAAGACGGCGTGCGTAGGCGTGCGCCTCTATGTAAGGAGCACCGACCAACTCGAAGGGGCGCGTCGTCCCGCGTCCTTCGGACATCTGCGTGCCTTCGAGATGCACTGTGCCGGGAAAGACCGTCGCCGAGTCGAGCGTGGGCATGTTCGGCGAAGGCATCACCCAGGGAGCATCCGTCTCGTCGAACCACAGTTCGCGCGACCAGCCGTCCATCGAAACCAGTTCGAGGTCACAGGCGATTCCCCAATGCTCTCTGAACATCCACGCCAGCTCACAGACGGTCATGCCGTGACGCGTCGGGATGGGAAACTGTCCGACAAAAGAGGCGTATTCCGGCTCCAGAACGTTCCCCGCCACGTCCACGCCGTTAATCGGATTCGGGCGGTCGCAGACGACAACCTTTTTGCCGAACTTCTGCGCCGCGCGCATACAGTTGGCGAGCGTGTAGACGAATGTGTAGATGCGACAGCCCACGTCCTGCATGTCGAAGACGAGCACGTCCACATCTTCGAGCATACGCTCGGTCGGCTCACGCGTCTCGCTGTAGAGGGAATAGACAGGCAGCCCCGTCTCCTTGTCGAAGGCGTGCGGCGTCTCCACCATGTTGTCCTGTACGTCGCCCCGTATGCCGTGCTGCGGGCCGAAAAGCGCCGTCAGGTTGATGTCGCCGTGCGCGCCGAGAAGGTCTGCAGAGTGCCGCAACTCATGATCCACTGAGGACTGATTGCAGATTAATCCGACTCTCGCGCCCCTTAAAAGATGGACGCTCTCGCCCAGAAGCTTCTCGACGCCGAGCACCGTGTCGGCCTTCTTCCTGATGCGCGCCTTATGCGCGTCGCTCACAGCAGAACTCATCTCCGGACAGACCTCCCCAACAGAGTTATCGACAGACCAAGCAGACCAAAACTTCACATAATCCCTGAGCAGATAAAGCGTAAATCGTTGTACACAAGTGCACTAGAGATTTCTCAGCCGCAGAGCACAGAGCCGCCGTTGATGTTGAGCACCTCGCCTGTGATATGTCTCGCCCATTCACTGCACAGAAATACTATGGGCAAGGCTACGTCGTCCACAGACGCGACGCGCCCCAGTGGAATCGTCTCCTCCACTGCACGACGAAAATCCTCATCCGCGAAGACCCCGCCGCTCATTTCCGTCTCTACCCAACCGGGCGCGACCACGTTGACGTTCACACCCGCGTGCGCCAACTCCGTCGAGAGTGATTTGGCGAAGGCAATCTGCCCGCCTTTCGACGCAGCGTAGTTCGAGACGCGCGCCTCTCCGCGCTGCCCCGCAGTCGAACTGACAATCACGATGCGCCCCCAACCCGCACGCTTCATCGAGGGCACAGCCGCACGGCAGACCGTCCAAGTACCTTTCAGATTGATGTCGAGCACACGGTCCCACAGTTCCTCGCTGATTGCTTCGACTGCGTCGCCTTCCCACACGCCCGCGTTACAGACCAACAGGTCGAGCCGCCCGAACCGTTCCTCCGTCGCTCTGACGAGTTCCTCCGCATCGCTCAGACGCGATACGTCCGCACGCACGGCCAACGCCTCAACCCCCTTCTCTCTCGCCGCCGCCACCGCCTCGGCCGCCGCGCGCTCGTCTCTCACGTAATTGACGACGACGTTGACGCCGGCCTCCGCCAGACGCTCTACCACCGCCCGCCCGATGCCCCGCGCCCCTCCCGTCACGACCCCTACGCGCCCCTCTAAGTTCAGGTCAAACATTATTTAGAACCGTCCGAATTATCAGAAGTCAGAAATTCAAAGCCAAATTCAAAGCCAGAAAGCCAGTACAAATCTATTGACGCGACAAAAAGCTGCCGGCGTTATCAGACGCGCGCTTCGGCGAGCAGCCTCTCGGAAGCGGCGGCCGTGCCGTCCGTCCGAAAGAGGCTCGCGGCTTCGACGAAGGCCCGGAAGATGGCGCATGAGAAAGCGTCTCCTTCCCAGTCAATCTCCGGGTGCCATTGTACGCCGAGACCCCAACGCCCCTCGCGCGTCTCCTCGACGGCTTCCATCAGGCCGTCGGCCGTCCACGCCGTCGCACGCAGATTCTCGCCGACCGTGTCAATCGCCTGATGATGATGGCTGTTAACGACCGTCTCGCACGCCTCTGCGAGCTTCGCAATCAGGCTCTCCTGCGCCAGTTTGATGCGGTGCGAGCGGCGGCCTCTCGGCGCGCCCTGTTCGTGCTTGATGGCGTCAGGGACTTCTGTGGAAATGTCCTGTATGAGCGTGCCGCCGCGCGACACGTTCCAGACCTGCATCCCGAAACAGATTGCCAGCAGAGGCGTCGCGCGCCGCTCGACCTCTTCGAGCACGAGTAAATCCGTCTCGTCCTTGAGCGGATGGACGCTGCCCAGACGCCTGTGCGGCTCGCGCCCATAGCGCAGAGGGTCTACGTCCGAGGCGCTGCCGGGCAGAAGCACGCCGTCCAACTCTTCCAGCACAGAAGCGATGTAAGACCGTCTGGGGATAAGTGAGAGGTGTACGGGCGACGCCCCGGCCGCTTCCACAGCCTCGCTGTAAGCGCGCGCCAGATAAAACCTCTCCGTCTCCAACTCGTGCCGCAGAGTGATTCCGATTAGAGGCCGCTTGCGTCCCATCTGTTCCCCTCTCAGACTTCTATCATAACGCAAAGCCGTCCGTTTGTTCGACTTGGGAACGCCCCTCGCCGCCACGCACGCGCGCACACCGAATCCTTCGGCGTGCCTTCGCTTGACTTCCCTTTGCGCCCCTTTCTATAGTGCTTTGCTTACCATGAAGAACGGCGCGAAGACAAAGATGCGCAGCACGACCATCCTGCTCGTGCGCAGGGAGGGACGCGTCGCGATGGCCGGAGACGGGCAGGTGACGCTCGGCGATACAGTCATGAAGAGCGCCGCGCGTAAAGTCCGACGCCTCTATAACGACAAGATTCTCGCAGGCTTCGCCGGAGCCAGCGCCGACGCCTTCTCCCTGCTGACACGCTTCGAGGGCAAACTCGAACAGTATCACGGCAACCTCGAACGCGCCGCTATCGAGTTGAGCAAGGAGTGGCGCACAGACAAGATTCTGCGTCACCTCGAAGCGCTCCTCATCGTCGCGGACGAGCGCCATTCGTTCCTGCTCTCCGGTAATGGTGACGTGATTGCCCCGGACGACGGAGCCATCGCCATCGGTTCCGGCGGCTCTTACGCACTGGCCGCCGCGCGCGCCCTGCTCGAAAACACAGAGTTGAACGCACGCGAGATTGCAGACAAGGCGCTACGCATCGCGGGCGAAATTTGCATCTACACGAATCAGAACATCATCATCGAAGAGTTGTAAGAATTACGGACGAGCGTCTATTGAATACTGCTTTATGGTTATCTATCTCTCAGGCGAAGTGGACGAGGAGGCGCGGCTCGACGAGTTGACGCCGCGCCAAATCGTCGCGCAACTCGACAAGCACGTCGTCGGGCAGCACGCGGCCAAACGCGCCGTCGCCATCGCCCTCCGCAACCGCGTCCGACGCCAGAAACTTCCGCCCGAAATGGCCGCCGACGTGATGCCGAAAAACATCATCATGATTGGCTCGACCGGCGTCGGCAAAACCGAGATTGCGCGTCGTCTGGCGCGCATGTCCAACTCGCCCTTTCTCAAGGTCGAGGCGTCGAAGTTCACGGAGGTCGGCTACGTCGGCCGCGATGTCGAGAGCATGATTCGCGACCTCACGGAGATTGCCGTCGAGATGCTGCGCGAGGAGAAGATTGACGAGATTGCGGAGAAGGCGGAACTCAACGCCGAAGAGCGCGTCCTCGACCTCCTGTTGCCGCCCAAGCACACCGCGCCCGGCTTCTACAATTTCGACGACGAGGACGAAATCTCCTCCCTCGAACGCGCTTCTTCCGGCTCGTCTGACGCTTCCGCCGAGCGCGACGAACAGTTTCTCAAGACGCGCGAGAAACTGCGTGCGCAACTGCGCGCGGGCAAGTTGGATAATCGCGTCGTCGAGTTGGAAGTGCGCGAAAAGAATTTTCCGACCATCGAAGTGGCCGGGCCGCAGGGCATCGAAGAGATGGGCATCAACATGAAGGACATGCTCGGCAATCTCTTTCAGGGGCGCACCAAGCGCCGCCGCGTCCGCGTCGATGAGGCGATGGAGTATCTCACGCAGGAGGAGGAGGAACGGCTCATCGACATGGACGCGGTCGCGCGCGCGGCGCTCGAACGCGTCGAGTCTTCAGGCATCATCTTCCTCGACGAGATAGACAAGATTGCCGGGCGCGAGTCGGGCGGCGGAGGCCCGGACGTGTCGCGCGAGGGCGTGCAGAGAGATATCCTGCCCATCGTCGAGGGCACAACCGTCAACACGCGCTACGGGATGGTGCGCACAGACCACATCCTCTTCATCGCCGCCGGCGCGTTCCACGTCTCCAAGCCTTCCGACCTGATACCTGAGTTGCAAGGCCGCTTCCCTATCCGCGTGGAACTCGAATCGCTGACGCTCGAAGACTTCAAGCGCATCCTGACCGAGCCGAAAAACTCTCTCGTCAAACAGTACCGCGCGCTCCTCGAAACCGAGGGCATCGAACTCGACTTCACGGAGGACGGCATCGATGCCATCGCGCGCTTCGCCGTCCGCGTCAACGAGCAGACCGAGAACATCGGCGCGCGCCGTCTCCACACCATCATGGAGAAGGTCTTGGACGAAATCAGCTTCGCAGGCCCCGACCTCGAACCCAAACAACAGACGATAGATGCCGCATACGTCAGCCGCACGCTGACCGAGATTGTCAAAGACCAAGACCTCAGCCGCTACGTCCTCTGATGAAGAGCACAGGTCAGGAGCCGAAGGTAAAAGCTCAGAGAAACCGTCGCATGCGTCCGATTCGCTTTTTTACTTTTGCCTTTCTCCTGCTGCCTCTTGCACTGACGTTGCAGGCGTGCGGGAAACGCCGCCCGCCGCTCCCGCCCGTCGAAAGCGTCCCGCAGCGCACGGAGTTGCTCTCCGGCGCGCAGCGCGGCAATCAGGTCATCCTCAGTTGGCCTGCGCCCACGCGCAACGCTTCCGACGAGAGCGTCCAGAGCATCCGCCGGATAGACATCTATCGTCTCGCAGAGCCAGTCGATGCGCCGCTTGCTTTGACTGAAGAGGAGTTTGGCTCTCGCTCGACGCTCATCGGCTCCGTCACTTATGAGACCATCCAGACGAGCGGCGAGACGCTCAACTATGTCGATGAGTTGACGCTCTCCGAGCCAGTCCGTCTGCGTTACGCCTTGCGCTACGTCAACGCTTCCGGCCAGCGCGCCTCCTTCTCCAACTTCCTGCTCGTCGAACCGGCCGCCAGAGTCAGCCAGCCGCCCACGCTCGCCGAGCAACCGACGGTCTCCGAGTCCGCCGTCACCGTCCGCTGGCAAGCGCCGACGGCCAACGTCGATGGTTCGACGCCGCCGAACCTGCTCGGTTACAACGTCTATCGCACGACGCGCTCGCAGAACGAACCCGGCCAGACGCCTCTCAACGGCGACCGCCCGCTGACGACGACGCAGTATGCAGACCAGTCCTTCACCTTCGGAGAGGAGTACGTCTACGTCGTCCGCGCAGTCTCGCTCGGCACGGGCGCGCAACCCGTCGAAAGCCTCAACTCGAATGCCGTCACGGTCGCGCCGAAAGACATCTTCCCGCCCTCGCCGCCGACAGGTCTTTCGTCAGGCCCCGCGCCCGGTCGCATCTCCATCTTCTTCGCCGCCAACCCTGAGCGCGACGTGGTCGGTTATCACATCTATCGCTCGACAGACCCGGACGCGCCCAGACCGAACTGGTCGAAGCTCAACCGAGACCTGCTCGAACGCACCACCTTTCAAGACGACACGGTGCAGTCGGGCGTCAAGTATTACTACTATCTGACGGCGGTCGATACGGCCGGTAACGTTTCGCAGCCTTCTGAAATCGTCTCCGAAACTGCGCCCTGAAAGTCATCTCTCATGAAGCTTTGCCGATTCGTCGAACCAGAACAGACACGCGCGCGCTTCGGCCTCGTCGAAGGCGCGCAAGTTTACGCGCTGCCCGAAGACTTCTCGTTTGCGCGGATGGAAAGCGTCGCGGGAGCGCGCGGCTCACAGCCCTTTGCGCTCGACGCCGTCCGCCTGCTCGCGCCCGTCACACCCTCGAAAGTCGTCTGCATCGGCCGCAACTACCGCGACCACGCCGCCGAACTCGGCAACCCGATGCCGCCGGAACCGCTCCTCTTCCTCAAACCGCCTTCGGCGGTCGTTGGTCATGAAGATGTCATCGAATTGCCTCGACAGTCGGCGCGCGTCGAGTATGAAGGCGAGCTTGGAGTCGTTATCGGACGGAGGGCGCGCCGCCTCTCCGAGACCGACGACCCGCTCTCTTATGTCTTCGGCTACACCTGCGTCAACGATGTCACCGCACGTGACTTGCAGCGTCAGGACGTGCAGTTTACGCGCGCCAAGTCTTTCGACACCTTCTGTCCCGTCGGCCCCTTCGTCGTTGACGGCATCGACCCGCTCGATGTCAACGTCCAGACGCGCCTCGACGGCGAAGTTCGCCAGAACGCGCGCACCAGCGTGATGGCCTTTCCCGTCCCCTTCCTCATACGCTACATCTCGCACATCATGACGCTCGAACCGGGCGACCTGATTTCGACTGGGACGCCCGCTGGCGTCGGCGCGATGCAAGACGGGCAGACCGTCGAGGTCGAAGTCGAAGGCATCGGCATTCTGCGCAACGCCGTCCGCGCCTCCGCAGAGTGAGCAAAGCATTGGCCTCGACACGTGCATCCGACACTGCGGAAGCGACGCGCGCAGAAGAAGCCGTGCGCGCAGAGGGTCTCACCAAGCTCTACGATGAGCGTCGCGCCGTCGACCGGATAGACTTCTGCGTGCGTCGCGGAGAGGCGTTCGGACTTCTGGGGCCGAACGGCGCGGGCAAGTCGACGACGATGCGTATGATTGCGTGCCGGACGCCGCTCACGTCCGGCCAACTGCGCGTCGAAGGTTACGACGTGCGCGCAGAGGCGCGGCGCGTCCGCTCCCTCATCGGCGTCGTCCCGCAGGAGAACAATCTCGACCCAGACATCTCCGTCCGGCAAAACCTGCTCGTCTATGCGCGTTACTTTCACATGGCGCGCACGCAGGCGCGCACGCGCACGGACGAACTGCTGCGCTTCGTCGGCCTCTCAGACCGTGCCGACGCGCGCGTCCTCGAACTCTCCGGCGGCATGAAACGCCGCCTGATGATTGCACGCGCCCTGCTGCATGAACCGCGCCTGCTCGTGCTCGACGAACCGACGACGGGGCTTGACCCGCAGGTACGACAGGAAATCTGGCAACGCCTCGAAGAGCTGCGGCGCGAGAGCGGGCTGACGCTCCTGCTCTCGACGCATTACATGGACGAGGCCGAACGGCTCTGCGACCGCATCGTGATTATCGTTCGCGGGCAGATTCTCGCAACGGGGACGCCGCGCGAACTCATCTCCCGACACGTCGCCGCCTACGCGCTCGAAGTCCGCGACGCGGGCGGCTTAGAGGCGCATGACGGGGCGCTTCCACAGCGAGTCCGCGCCGTCGCACGTTCGGGCGCGCGGCTCTACTTCGCGGAGACGCCTGAGTTGTTGACGCCGCTCATGAAACTTTACGAAGGGCGGCGCGTGCTGCTGCGGCCTTCTAATCTGGAAGACGTGTTTTTAGATATCGTCGGCGACCAGTACGAGGAGGAGTTGAGACGCGCAGATGTCTGAACAGGCCGAGAGCACTCATCTCGTCACCGTCCGCTCGTGCAAATACGACGGGCGTGTGCATCGCGTGTGGGAGGCGTCTGTCGAGCGCGTCGAAGGCTCTCTCATCGTCCTCGAAGGCAGCTTTGCAGAAGAGGTGCGCCATCCACTGCTCGGACAGATTCTGCGCGGGACGCGTAGCACCGAGTACTACTGGACAGACCGTTGGTACAGCGTCTTTCGTTTCCGCGAGCCGACGGGCGAGTTGCGTAACTACTACTGCAACGTCAATGCGCCCGCACGCTTCGACTCTCGCGTGCTGACCTTCATCGACCTCGACATCGACCTGCTCGTCGCGCCCGATTTCAGCGTCAGGATTCTCGACGAGGACGAGTTTGAGATGAACGCCGTGCGCTACGCCTATCCGCAGGAGTTTCGCGCACGCGCCGGTCGCGCCGTCGAAGACTTGCTGGCGCTCGTCGCCGGTCGCGCCTTTCCCTTCGACGTGTCCGTCTAAAGAGATGATGCTTGCCTTCTCGAATCTCAACCTGCGCGACTCGTTCGCCGTCTGGCAGCGTCACCTCGAAGTCTACC
>DASZCR010000118.1:0-15497 GCA_035942915.1 Pyrinomonadaceae bacterium
CCCGACGCCCTTTCGCTGTTCGTCTCGTTTCGCTGCTCGCTTAGAAAGTGTTGACGAGCGCGGCGATGTCGGTCTGTGCCACTTCGAGGCGGAGTTGGACTTCCGTTCCTTGCGCCGTCACGCGCAGCGAGTCAATCGCCTTCTGTGCGACGCGGCCACGCTCGCCGGGCAGGCGCGCCAGCAGAAGCGGCGCAAACTGCTTGAGCGCCGTTAGTGTGTCGCTGAGATTCTGTGCGTCGCGTGCGCCCGTCGTGCGTAGCACCGTCAGGAGGTCGAAGCCCGTCGCCGTCGTGCCGAGCGAGCCGTAGAACTGACGGATGGAGGCGACGCTCCTTGAAATCTCCTCGTTGCCGAGGTCGAGACCTTTCGTTGCGGAGGCCGGGACGAGTCCGCCGAAGCCGACGATGGCGTTCGGGTTCTGACGCGCCAGCGTCACCATCTCGGCGCTGACGCGACCGCGCCCCGCCTGCGCGTCGATGGCCGCGCGGACGCCCGCAGGGTCGCCGACGGCGATGGTCGTCGGGTCGAGCACGGTCAATGCCAACTCACTGGCACGCACGCTCAGCAGGCCAAACAACTTGATTCTGTCCTGCGGGCGGAAGACGTAGACGCTCTTGCCGCCGTGCTTCTGTTCCGTGTATTGCCCGTTCGAGGCCACGCGTCCGGCGGCGATGAGCGCGGCCGCGTCAAACGTCCCGTGCGCGATAGCCACGGCGTTATCAATCTTCAACTTCCCGTCAGGCAAAGTTACGAGACGCGCGCCGATGGCGAGACGGTCGAAGGCGCGCGGGTCTATCCCTGTCTGCGTCTTAAACTGTTCGATATCAGCATTGACTTCGGCAAGCTTGGCCGCGTCGCTGGCAAGCGCGCGCGGGATGGCGTCTGTCAGCAGACGCTTGAGGTCAACGAAGACGACAGCGTCCGAGGCGGGCAGCGGGACGACATCCTGTGTCGTCGCGGCAGGTGCGGCCGGTCTGCGTTGTGCGCCCGCGCGCCGACGGTTGGTTTGCGCCTGCGTCGCCGTCGCGGCCGACGAAGCGACGAGGACGACGAATGTCAGCAGCGCGGCGTAAAGCTTCCTTTTCATAAACCTCCGGTTAACCTTTCATCTGGCAAATAAATTGTCCGAGCAGGAGAGTCATGCGCGCTGGTCGGATGCGTGCGCGGCGGCTGACGGTTGGCTCGCGACGCTTGAGAGTCGGCCTCCTCCGGCGTCTTCGGCGCGCACGGCGACGACTTTGTAGACCGCGTTCTTGAAAAAGACGCGCTTGAGGCGGTCGCCCGCATGACGCGGAGGGCGCGTGCGCGCCTGTCGGACGGCTTCGGCGACGTTATGGCTCTCGTGCAGGAGACGCAAGGGGAGTCCGTCGAACAATCTGCGCGCAGTCGTCAGGGTGAGGTGCGTCGTGTGGTCTGCGAAGGGGGCAATCTCGAAGCTGACGCCGAGCGCACGCCAGCCCGCATGGAGCGAGGCGGCGACGCGATAGACCGCGTGATGGACGTTGACAGTGAAGTAGAGCAGCCCGCCGGGCGCGAGCACGCGCGCCATCTCCGAGACGATGCGCGCGGGGTCTTCGGCGTGGTCAACGACGTTATCGGAGAGCACCACGTCGAACGAGCCATCGCGGAAGGGAAGCGACTCGCCGTAGGCGGCGATTGTCTGCGCCTCGCCCTGCCACGCCGGAAAGAGCGTGCGGTATTCGACGGCCAGCGGGTCAACGCCGACGCCTGTCTGCGCTCCGAAGAAGAAGATGAGTCCGTGCGCGCCGCTCCCGACTTCGAGCACGCGCGCGTCTTGGGGAATCGGTCGAACGCTCTCGATGAAGGAGCGCGCCTCGCGTGAGTGCAGGCGCATCGCCGCGACGACTTCGGCTTCGCGCCCGCCGAGCGCCTCGGACTTGCGCCGCTGGTATGCAAGCTGTCGCTCGATGGCGCGCATCGCGCGCCGGTGGCGGCCGCGCTGTAACCACGAAGCGCCTGCGCCTGAGAGGTTCGTTTCTGTCGTCATCCGATTTCAGACGCGCTCGACGAGCAATGCCACGCCGAGGCCGCCGCTCACGCAGAGCGTCGAGAGGCCGAGACGCGCGCCGCGTCGGCGCATCTCGTGCAGCAGTGTGGTGGTGATGCGGACGCCGGTGCAGCCTATCGGGTGGCCGAGCGCGATGGCTCCGCCGTTGACGTTCAGACGTTCCCGGTCGAAGCCCAACTCGCGGTCGCAGGCGATGACCTGCGCGGCGAAGGCTTCGTTGAGTTCGACGAGGTCGATGTCTGCCAGCGAGAGCTTTTGCCGCGAGAGCAACGCGCGCACGGCCGGGACAGGCCCCAGTCCCATCACGTCCGGCTCGACGCCTGCAAACTCGTAATCGACGATGCGCGCTTCGGCTTCCGCGCCGGTGCGCCTGACGGCCTCGCCGCTCATCACGACGACGGCTGCCGCGCCGTCCGTGATGCCCGAAGAGTTCCCGGCCGTGACCGTGCCCGTCTTGCTGAAGACGGGCGGGAGCTTTCTCAAGTGCTCGATGACCGTGTCGGCGCGCGGGTGCTCGTCGCGCGCAAAGAGGGTCGTCTCGCCCTTGCGCCCCTTCAACTCGATGGGGACTATCTCGGAATCGAAGCGTCCGGCGTCGATGGCGACGGCCGCGCGCTGCTGCGACGCGAGCGCATACTCGTCCTGCTCGTCGCGCGAGATTTCATATTGCCGCGCGAGGTTCTCGGCCGTCTCGCCCATCAGCAGACCGGAAAGCGGGTCGAGAAAGCCGTCACGATACATGCCGTCAACCAACTCCGTATGGCCGAGACGCGCTCCCCAGCGCGCGCCCTCCGCGAAGTAAGGCACGCGCGACATGCTCTCGGTTCCCGCCGCGAGTATGACATCGGCGCGGCCGAGCATAATCTCCTGCGCCGCGAGGATGATGGCTTTCAAACCTGAGCCGCACGCCTGATTGATGGTCGATGCCTGCGAGGTCACGGGCACGCCCGCGCGATAACTAATCTGACGCGCGACGTTCGGCCCGTTGCCCGCCTGTCGCGCGCAGCCGACAATCACTTCGCGCACTTCGCTCGCATCCACGCCCGCGCGACGCAAACTCTCTGCGGCGGCCACCGTGCCGAGGTCTGCCGCGTTCAACGCCGCCAGCGCGCCGCCGAAGCGTCCGATGGGCGTTCGCACCGAACCGACCAGAAAGACTTCTTTCGTCATCTTCAAACCTTACCTGTCAACGCATATGTCTGAGCAACTCGCCCGCGCCCGCTCTCAACTGCGACATGTCGCGGACGATGATGGTGTGTCCGCCCGTCTCCTTCGCCAGTTGATTGAGGAACGCTGTGGCGCGCTCGAAATCCTTCTTCGAACCACCGTTCTTCCGCACCATTTCGGGGAAGCCGAGGACGAAGACTTTTATCTTCTGCTCGCGCAGCAACTCGAACAGTTTCGCCTCTTTGTGTTGGCTCGCGCGGTCTTCGCCGTCCGTTAGCAGGACGAGCGCACGCACGCGCCCGGCGCGTTCGCCGCTCCCGCCTGCTCCCTTCGAGAGATGTTCGGCGGCCGTGTAGAGCGCGTCGATAATCGCCGTCTGTCCGCCCTCGACGTACATCTCGTCGAGCGCGTAATAAAGCGCACGCTTGTTCGACGTGAAGTCTCGCAGCAGCGTAATCTGATGGCTGGAGACGAAGCGTATGACGAAGCCCTCGTCATCGTCGCCGCTACCTTCGACAAAGACTTTCGCCGCGTCGATAACCGTGTCGAGAATCGAACGCAGAGAGCCGGAGTTGTCAACGACCAGCCCGTAGCTGAGCGGCGCAGAGGTGGAGGGCTGCGGGTTCGTTTCCTGAACCGGCGCAGGCGTCCCGGTCTGCGCCGACGCGCACACCGGCGACAACAAAAGAAGCAGCAGAATGAGTTTCAATCTCAAACACATGGCACGTTCCTACCGATGACTGTCTGCTGACTAACATCTACCTTTTGATGTTAACATACGCCGCCGGACGCCCGCGAACCGGCGCCCGGACTCCCACCCTGCTCGCACAACTCGACGCCCGGACGAGCCACCCCTTCGTCGAAGACAGACGAAAAGATGAATCGCCTGACGAACTGCGCCGCAGAGGTCGAGGCCGCGCGTCTGCGCCTCGCCGCGCTGCTCCATGCGCGACCTGAATGGCTCTGCACACGCCGGGGCAGCGGCGGCGGCGCAATCTACGAACTGCGCCGCGACGCCTGCCAACTGCGCCTCGCGGGCGCGTCACTGCACCTCCTCTTTGAGAACGAAGCGGGCGTTCATCCATGGCGCATCAACGGTTGGGAGGTGTGCGGCGCGACCTTGCGTCTTGCCGTGACGCGCCGCGCGGGCGTCGAGCGCGCGATACTCGAACTCGTCCCAAGAGATTCAGCGGCGGCGACGAAAGCGGTCGTCGCGGCGGCGCGCGAGGCTATGTGCGAGCGCGTGGCGCGTGTGGCCTGTGCGGAGTTGGGGGCGGGCGCGAAGATAGAGAGCGCGCGTCTGAGCGCGGGCACAAGGCGCGGCGAACCGGGTCGTTATGCGCGCGTCCTGCTCACACACGCTCGCGGTCGCGTGGCCGTCACCGCGCCGGTCGTCGAACTCGGCGCACAGAGCACGGACGCCTTCCTCGCCTCGGCGCTCATCTGGTTCGCGCGCCTGCGCGAGAGCGTACGTCGCGGAGCGTCGGCGCGGAGACTCTGGCTCCTTGCCCCGCCGCGTCTCGCCGCCGCAACGTGCGAGCGCCTGCCGCTCTTGCGCGCGGAGTTGAGAGAGACGATTGCGGTCTATGAACAGGATGAAGCGCGCGGCTCTCTCATGCTTCGTCCGACGCCGACGTTGAAGGCGTTGCTCTCGGCCGCACCACGTTTCGCGCGTGCTGCGGGGATGGAGCCGGGAGCGTTGGCCGCGCGCATCGTCTCGCTTGCGCCCGACGCGATTGACGTGGTGCGCGCACGCTACGGCGAGACGTTGCGCTTTCGCGGTCTGGCGTTTGCGCGCGTGCGACGCGTGTTGGGGAGGGAATGTGCATGGCTCGGCATCGAAGGCGCATCGCGTCGAAGGCTCTTGGGAGAGGAGGACTGGCCTGAGCTTGTGCGTCTGGTGGCGGAACTCTCTGTGCACCGCCGCGCGGACGCGCCGAACCGTCGGCACGCGATGTACCATGCGCAGCCCGAAGCGTGGCTCGAATCGCTGCTGCGACGCGAGATTACCCGGCTCGACCCCGGCCTCATCGTCGCGCCCGTCCACGCGCAATTCCGCGTCGCGCGCGAAAGCGCGTCGGGCGCGCGCCCCGTCGACCTGCTCGCGCTCAGACGCGACGGCCGTCTCGTCCTCATCGAACTGAAAGTGTCTGAGGACGCCGCACACGCCCTTCAGGGCGCTGACTACTGGCGCAGGGTTGAGACGCAACGCCTGCGCGGACGCCTCACCGAAGCGCGCCTCTTCGGCGACGCTCACATCGCGCCGCACCCGCCGCTCCTCTACCTCGTCGCCCCGCTCCTCCATTTCCACCGCTCATTCGAGACACTCGCACGCGCCCTCTCCCCCGCCATCGAAATCTATCCCTTCGACATCAACGAAGACTGGCGCGCGGGCGTGCGCGTCGCACGTCGCTGCCACTTTAACCACTGAGTCTCTTAATCTCTTGGGCAAAGTTTATCCTGCGCTGACGAGGTCGATGCGCGTTATCTCCGGTCGGTTGATGGCTGCTTCAGCCTTGAGAGGCGCGCGCACGCTTCGTTGTACCTCGTCTGGTTCGCAGGGGCTGTAAGGAGATGTCGAACTCCTCACACAGTTTTCCGGGCTCAAGCATCTGCGTCGAAAAATAGTCGGACTCTTTTTTCAGAGCCTTGACGAGCGACTCTCGTGGCACTTCGGTGTGTGGGTCTTCGGCGTTGCGACCACCGGGGTGCTTGCCCGTGGTGGTGGACATGAAGGTTTGCAATACGTCGCCGTCCGATTTATTGCTCTTCTTCTTTTTGAATCCTTCCCAGATGGACTTCGGCGTCGCGTTGCGGCTTCCGTGATGGCCTACTTTGTACACGTCAACGTCTGCCAGCATCTTGACGACCTCCGGTTTCGAGAGAGCGTAGTTCCAGTTTTCAATCTGCGCGTCGCCGGGAAAGAGCAGCTTCCGGCCGCCCACTTCAAACAGGAGGATGATGCTGGTGTTGTTGAGCACGTTGTCGAGGGCGCGCACCAATTCGAGCAGTTGAGTGCCTCGGATGGCATTCATCCGGCGGATGAACCCGCGCGTGTGCGGCGGGGTCATGTGTTGCCCGACGGGTAGGGCATTTCCAACGGCTGAGGCTGGATGGAAGAGGGAGTCGTCATCCTCGTCCCCTTTGTGATGCGCCTCCAGCCTGCCGGCCGCAGCTTGAAGCATCCAGAATTGAGCGTTGTCCTTTGCGCGCATCGAGGTAATCTCCTTCGACTGCGTGAGGTCGGGCGGCCCAAGGACTCTGACCGTCACGCCCGGCAACACCTCTTCGAGGTCGAGCGGCTCGTCTTGATAGCGCACGAACAGCGCGCGCCCGGCCTTCCCCATCGCGAGCAGATTCTTCACGGCCGAGGCGTTCTTTAGATTGTCTTCGCCGAGAAAAGCAAGCTGCTCGCTCAACTTCAGATTGAACCCGAACCGGAGGTGCTTCTCCTCACGCACAACCGAGGCGGCGACGCTCTGCATGTAACTGAGGGTTTTGGCGAAGGGCATCAGACCAAGCCCTTTAACTTCGGTCGCGTGTCTGGGGTCGACAGGCGCATCAGGGTCTTCCGTCCAAGGCATGATGACCACATCCGGATGGCAGGAGCGGATAATGTCACCGGGCGCTTCCTTCTCAGGGTCCCTGCTCGTGCTGAATCCGCTGATGTGGTCGCGGTGCCGGTGCGTGGCGACGATAACGTGGATTTTCCCTTCGCAGTGCTGACGGATGTCTTGCGCCACCTGCATCAGCAAGTCCTCCGGGGCCTTTGGGGGCTTGGCCGTGCTGCCGAAATCAATCAGCATATGACGACGCTGCTGCCCGTAGTGGAACGTCAGGAGGAAGCAATCGCCGAAGCCCACCTGATAACTACGCAACGTCAGCCTGTTCGGGCGAGAGGATTTCGTCAGCTTCTGCGCCCTGCTGCTCTTCGGCGTCTTCTGGCTCGGTCTCTTCTTCGTCATCTTGTTGGTAGTCATCGTCCCACGCCCCTTCCGTCTCGATATGAATCGGGAAAATGCCGTAGCGGAGTCGGTGCATCTCGGCGAAGCGTTTCTCCGAGGTGTCTTCCGCCAGAAATGCCTCCGGCCCCTCAGAATTCCAGAGGTGCTTGAGGCGGTTCGTCTGACGCAATGGATTCAGGAGCCGGTTGCGGACGTTGAACTTCAGTTGTCCGAACTCGTCGAAGATGAGTGCTGCGCCGCCGTAAAGTATCACTTCCTGTTCGGGAGGCATGGCCTCTCTGAACTCGGAGGCCTGTGGTGTTCTAATCCCCAGATGTTTCACCTCGAAGGCTTTCAGGCGAAGGAATTGATAGTACTCGGCCACCGTTTCGCGCAGGACGAAGCCGTCGTCCGGGTTGGTGCGAACGCTCGGACGAACGGAGAGGACGCGCGTGTAAGCGTTCTCCTCCAAACCCAGTTCCTTGCGATTCTCCCAGATGAAACGGAACATTTCGTTTGTGTCGCGGAGCATCGAATCAAGGCGAATACGGCCGTAGCGCAGCGCGCAATCGGGCGGCTCCCAGATGCCCGGCTCCGGGGCGCTGACCTTCGAGGTCGGCATAATCTGGTAAGAGGCGAAGCTCTCACGTAACGTCTGGCGGAAACAATATTTCGAGTCGTCAGGTCTGATTTCACGGTCAGCCGTGAGCATCGCACTCAGGAAGTCGCAGAACTCCAAATCCGTAGGCGGCGCGTAGTCGAGCGCGCGGATGACCATCGTCAGAAGATAGTCGGCGACGCCTGCTCCCTCCTCGACGACGCGCGCGCGATTCAGATAGCCTGATGGCTTGTTGCTCTCCGCAGGCTTAACCGTTTCTCCTCCCTGCGAACGCTCGCGCGCCCCCGCCTGAGTCGGCGTGTCGGACGAGACCGGTGTGCCTCTGGTCTCGTCATTCTTCGCGCGCGTGTCGCCCGCAGACTTGCTGCCGAGACTGCTCAGCCTTTTCACCCAGACGTGTAAGAAAGCGTTCATCACAGCGGCGACGAGCACCTCGCCGCGACGGTGAGGCTCTGCGAAATCATCTATGTTCTTAATGTATTCACCGGGCGTTAGTTTCACCGAACGGCGGAGCGCACCCTGGCGCGCTCCGGCCATCTCGCCCGCTTCGGCTGTCTCCTGCCCCACCTGCTCGGCCAGTCCCGTCAGCAGGGATTCGCGAAGTTCTTCAATCGTGAGGCTCTTGAGGTCAATCAGTTCCGGCGCTTCGGCTACGGTGGTGGCGCGCTTCGGCCGTTTCTCGATAAAGTTTTTATCAATGATGACCTCGACGACGCGCGGGATGGAGAAGATTGAGAGCAGAGCGACGATGTCGGCAAAGCCCTCGTGGAAAGCGGCCTGCTCAGGTGAAGACGGGTCGGTATAGCGACGGCGTAGACCGTCGAGGAGTGCATGGGTCGTCTCGTGGACAATGACGTCGTGCGAGAGGCAGGTGAAGACCATCTCTGGCGGCTTTCGGGGTTGCCCCTCGACGCCTGCCGCTTCATCCGGCTCTTCTAACTGCTCTTTGTCGACTGTCTTCGGAAAGTAGCCGAAGAGCAGCGCGCGGTCGTCTTTCGAGTAGAAGGCATTGGCGTCGGCGAAGGCATGTGGCGCGACCTGAAGCTGGTGACCTTGGAAACTCCAGTCGATGCGCCGCCCAAGCGCCGACTCGAAGCGCGCCAGCGTGCGCATGATGATGGCGTACACGTTCTGCGCGTGAAACTGTGGGTCGTTAAGCAGAACGTCGTTTGACTCGTCTTGAAACGGGTCGTTGTATGCGCCATTCTCCAGAATCCGGTATTCGAGCGGTGGGTGCAGGACGCCTCTGGAGGAATCGTAGTCGATGACCTGCACGCGGTAGCCGCGAGGCCCCGGCGCAAGCTCCTCTGCGGGAACGGACACCTGTGCGGTCAGTATTTTCTCACCCACTTTGACGCTTGGGTCTTGGGCGATAATGGTCAATTCCTGTGTGCGGCGTAGGGCTGGCGGGGACATGCTTATCACTCCTCCTCAAAAAGGAATGTCTTTGAGGCGCAAAACGTTTCGGCGGCGCGAAAAAATCGTCTGTCGGAGCGGCTTCAGAGACTATGTCGGTTGGCTAAGGGGCGACCTTCGAGGGGACATCAATCCGCCGCCACAGTCCCGTCAGGTGTCCGTGAGTTTCTTATGTCGGGGCAGGAATAATAACACTTCTAGGACGGCGCGCCGCATCCTCTCGCCACGCTAAATTGAAGCAGGACTTGCAACTAGAGCACCGGATGGTGCATCATAACTGTTGTCAATTCCTGCTCTCGCGCATTAACGGTGATGCGCCCCGCGCCTCGAACTGAACTGGCGGCGGCGTTTTGGATGATTCGAGAGTCGGTTGTTCTCAACCACAGAAGCCGCTCGCTTGAGCATCCGAACCAGAGCCTTCGCTGCTACCGTTCTCCCGGAGACACTTCGTTTCGACGCTTCTTTTGCTACTCCTAAGATATTAGGGGAGAGGTACGTATACACAACATGTCCATGAAACTTTACGTCGGTAATCTCTCTTTCCAGACTTCGAGCGAAGGTTTGCAGGAACTCTTTTCACAGGCCGGTACGGTCGAATCCGCCTCGGTCGTCGAAGACCGTGAGACGGGTCGCTCGCGCGGCTTCGGCTTCGTCGAGATGTCGTCGAAGGAAGAGGGCGAGGCAGCCATCGCTCAGTTCAACGGCAAAGAGCACAACGGCCGCAACCTGACCGTTAACGAAGCGCGCCCGCGTGAGAATCGCAGCGGCGGCGGCGGTGGTGGTCGCGGAGGCTTCGGCGGTAATCGTGGCGGCTACGGCGGCGGCGGTAATCGCAACGGCGGCGGTTACAGCGGCGGCGGAAATCGCGAGCCGCGCTGGTAAGAACGCTTACCTGAAGCCGCCAGCGCCACTTGAAACAAGAGCGCCTCTGGCCGTCACCAACTGCTGGAGGCGCTTCGATTTTTGCGCTACGGAACGCGCGTGTGTGCTTCCCGTCGTGCGATAGATAAGGAAACGAATGAATTTCTCTGAACTGGGACTCGACGCCGCCCTTGTGCGCCGGTGCGAGTCTCTCGGATACAACGAACCGACACCGATTCAGCAACGGGCTATCCCCGTCATCCTCAGCGGCTCCGACCTGATTGGCTGCGCCGAAACCGGCACAGGTAAAACGGCCGCCTTTCTGCTCCCAACGATTCAGCGCATGGCGGCGCGTCCGCGCCCCGGCGTGCGCGTGCTGGTGCTGGCGCCGACGCGCGAACTGGCGACGCAAATCGAAGAGAGCTACAAACAACTCGCGCCGAAGGGCAGCCCGCGCTGCGTCTGCCTCATCGGCGGTGCGGGAGTGGGACGCCAGACCGAGGCGCTGCGACGCGGCGCAGGCATCGTCGTCGCCACGCCGGGACGCCTCCTCGACCTCGTCGAACGCGGCGCGGTTAACTTCGCGCACGTTGAAGTGCTCGTCCTCGATGAAGCCGACCGCATGCTCGACATCGGCTTCTGGCCGGCGATTCGCCGAATCGTCTCGATGCTTCCGGCCGAGCGTCAGTCGCTGCTCTTTTCTGCGACCATGTCGTCTTCCATCGAAGAGCTGGCGCGCACGACTTTGAACCGGCCGCAGCTCGTCGAGGTCAGCACGCGCGGACGCGCGGCCGAGACCGTCGAGCAGACCGCTTACCCGGTCGCCACCGAGTCGAAGACGGCGCTCCTGTTAGACCTGCTTGAGCGCGAACGTTTCGAGCGCGTCCTCGTCTTCACGCGCACGCGTCGCGGGGCAGAGAGGCTGTCAAACATCCTCGCCGCGCGCGACCACAAGGTCAATCGCATCCACGCAGACCGCACGCAGCCGCAGCGCGAGGCCGCCCTGCGCGGCTTCCGCGATGGTCAGACGCGCGTGCTCGTCGCCACCGACATCGCCGCGCGCGGCCTCGACGTGGAATCGGTCTCGCACGTCATCAACTACGACATGCCTTCCGCGCCGGAAGACTACGTCCATCGCATCGGGCGGACAGGTCGCGCAGGCAACACGGGGCGCGCCATCACGCTCCTGACTCCGGTCGAAGAACTCTCGCTGCGCGCCATCGAGCGCCTCACGGGTCAGCCTATCGCGCGCGTCGTCGTTCCGGGCTTCGGCGGCACTGCGCCCACTGCCGCGACGCCGAGCAAGAAGCCTGCCGTCGGCGGACTCCGTCGCGCAGGCAGCCCCGGCCGTCGCTCCTTCCGCCCGCGTCGCGGCCGGTAAGCGCCGGCCACACGCAGCGACACGCAAAGAAAAATGGCTGTCAGCAATCTTACAATCTGCTGGCAGCCAACGGCGCTCTGCACAAACCTACTCGCCCGAAACCCTTACTCCTTCACACTTCGTCAAGCTATCAACGAAGCGACGCCTGCGCCTCTTCCGCGCAGTCGGACTGACCGTCCTGACCGCAGCTAAAAGCTTCGGGCGCGTACTTCTGCGTGAACTCGCCGACGTTGCGCCAGACGCGCGTCCGCCCGTAACGCTCGCGCGTCCAACCGAGCCTTGACTTGTCGCGCCAGACAGAGGCGAAGGCCGACGGCTCGCCTGCGCCCGCGAGGTGTCGCGCTTCGTGCAGGAGAATCACCGCGCGCTCCGTGTCGTCGGCCGGATACTGAAAAAACTCCGGGTAGAGCGTCACTATCTGAAACGGAAAATTGGTAGCCGCGTAAGCCTCCTGATGGCCGAGCCAGCGATTCCACCAGCTATCGCTCGTGCGGAAATTGGCGAGCCGACGCAACAAAAACGCGTCGCGCTCGAAGCCGCTCCGCTCGATGATGTCTATCGCACGCGCGACGAGTTGACGCTGTTCGTAGTCAGCCGGCGTAGAGGTTTCAAGGAGCGAGACGTAGCAGCCGACGAGCAACACTGCGGCGACCGCAACCGCGACGCCGACCCGCTTGAGGATGCTGCGCGACCCAGTCGTTTGCGGTTCGTCGTCCACATCGGAGACGCCTGACGCTTGTTGAGGCGGCATCTCATCGGCCTCCGCCGCCGCGCCGAGCGCCGCGCCGCAACGCTTGCACTCGGAGGCATCGGCGAAGTTGACGAGACCGCAGTTGAGGCACTTGGGATTCGTCATCAGGAAGGCTCGACTCTGTTGGGGCGCGTCTGCGAGTTGGTGATGGAAGTGACGCGTTCCATCTCTTCTCTGGCCTGTTCGGAGGCCGAGCGGATGCCGGAGACGCGCAGGCGGAACTCGTCGGGATTCGACGCGCCGCGCACGGCCTCTTCGAGCGTGATGAGGCCGGACTGGAAGAGATTGAAGAGCGATTGGTCGAAGGTCTGCATGCCGTACTGCGAAGTGCCTGCGGCGATGGCGTCGCGAATGAGCGAGGTCTTCTCCTCGTTCATGATGTAGTCGCGGATGAGGCCGGTCGTGACCATCACTTCGACGGCCGGGACGCGTCCCGCGCCGCGCGCCGCGCGTACCAGACGCATCGAGATAACGGCGCGCAAAATCCCCGCCAGTTGGATGCGGACGCTCTTTTGCTGATGCGGCGGAAACGACGAGACGATGCGCGTGATGGTCTCTGTGGCGTCGAGCGTGTGCAGTGTCGAGAGGACGAGGTGGCCTGTCTCGGCCGCCGTCAGGGCGGTCTCGATGGTCTCGTGGTCGCGCATCTCGCCGACCAGAATCACGTCCGGGTCTTGACGCAGCGCGCCGCGCAGCGCCTCGGCAAAAGAGCGCGTGTCCACATCGACCTCGCGCTGCGTGACGAACGCTCTCTTGTCGCGGTGGAGAAACTCGATGGGGTCTTCGATGGTGACGACGTGGCCGCTGCGCGTCGAGTTGATGTGGTCAATCATCGAGGCGAGCGTCGTCGATTTGCCGGAGCCGGTCGTGCCGGTGACGAGAATGAGGCCGCGCTGTTCGTCGGCGACGCGTTCGATGACGGGCGGCAGGCTCAATTCCGAGAGCGTGCGGACGCTGTCGGGAATGACGCGCAAGACCATGCCGACCGTACCGCGCTGCTGGAAGATGTTGGCGCGGAAGCGTCCGAGACCGGGCACGCCGTAAGCAATGTCGGCCTCTGAAATCTCCTTGAAGCGTTGCTTCTGCCGGTTCGACATCATCGAGAAGGCCATGTCGAGCGTGTCTTCCTGCGACAGACGCGGCGCATCGACGACGGGTTTGAGTTCGCCGCCGATACGCATGAAGGGAGGCGAACCGGCTTTGATGTGCAGGTCGGACGCACCGAATTGCGTGGCGACCTTGAGCAGGTCGTTAATCTTGATGGACATACTGGGGGTTTTTACGGAACCGCACCTCGGCGGAGAAATTCGTGTGACGCGTTTGAGCTTTGCTTGAGGCGTGTACTCGCGGGGCGGGGCGCGTCGGCAGGGAAGATTGAAGCCCCGGCCATGACGCCACAAACATTCTAGCCGCCGACGCCGCGACGCGTCAACAACTCATTCTGCCGGATACGCTTTGCGCCTTTGCATGAGAGATAGTTTCATGCAAAGGCGCAAAGAAGACGGAGCAGGTTGTGCTTTCGGCCGCTAGTCTGTGGCGACGGCGCTGTAGCGCGCGACCGGGTCTGTCGATTCGTTGGTGACGGACGCGTTGAGGTCTGGCGTGTCTGAAGCCGCCTGCGCCTCGTCGTCGTCGCCTGTGGCCGACTGTCTGTAGTCGTTGACATAGGTGAGCCAATCGCCGGGGGCGGGGCGCTGGCCGGAGGTAATCTCGAAGTAGGCTTGCTGGATGCGCTCGGTGACGGGGCCGCGCCGTCCCGCGCCAATCTGGATGCGGTCAACCGAACGGATGGGCGTCACTTCGGCGGCCGTGCCGGTGAAGAAGAGTTCGTCGGCGACGTAGAGCGCGGCGCGCTGGATGCCCGACTCGACGACCGGAATCTCAAGCTCGCGGCAAATTTGAATGACGCTGTCGCGCGTGATGCCGGGCAGAATCGAAGACGAGAGCGGCGGCGTCACCACGCGCCCCTCGTAGACGAGAAAGATGTTCTCGCCGGAGCCTTCGGAGACGAAGCCCCGGTCGTCGAGCGCGATGCCTTCGGCAAAACCGTTGACGAGCGCCTCCATCTTGATGAGTTGCGAGTTCATGTAGTTAGCGCCCGACTTCGCCATCGCGGGCATCGAGTTCGGCGTCAGCCGATTCCAAGAAGAGACGCACACGTCAACGCCTTGTTCGATGGCCTCGTCGCCGAGATACTTGCCCCAGTCCCACGCGCCGATGTAGCAGGCCAGAGGGTTCGGGAAGGGATTGACGCCGAAAGCCGGATGCGCTTCGTCGAGGCTGCGAAAGATGATGGGGCGCAGGTAGCACTGTTCGAGTCCGCCGCGCAGCACGAGTTGAATGGCTGCGTCGCATAACTGTTCGAGCGACCATTCGTGCTGCATGCGATAGATTTTCGCGGAGTTGAGCAGGCGTTGCATGTGCTCGCGCAGGCGATAGATGGCCGGGCCGCGTTGCGTCTTGTAACAGCGGATGCCCTCGAAGACGCTCGAACCGTAGTGAAGGACGTGAGACATGACGTGGACGCGTGCATCCTCCCACTTGACGAACTCGCCGTTGTGCCAGACTTCTGAGACGATGCGCGCGGTCTTCACGTTCTTCTTCGGTGCGTCTTCTGCAAACATAGAATTGACTTCCTCTCCTTCGTTGATTCGGATAAGCGAACTGAGGCGCCCAACGGGCTCTTCTTCCCAACGCCTAAAACTCTCTCACGCGGACAGAAAAATGGCCTCGCCCCGACGCCTGCTTGTACTGTTCAGATGCCGAACGATACCGTAAAGCTGCGCCGCTTGGCAAGCAGGTCACGCCTCCTCCTGTCGTCGGCCAAAGCGTTCAAGCGCGCCGCGCTCTCCACGCCGCGCTTGATTCTTCACGCACGCGCGACGTACCATCCAGACTGTTCTCATCAACATATAGAAGCGTATTAAGAACCCTGTTCCCGACGACGCCGCATCGCATCAGGTTACGCGCGCACGCCCTTCGAGCGGGCGTCGTCGCCGCCGTGCTCTGTGTCGCGTCGCTCGCGCTCGAAGGTTGTCGCATGCACGAGCAGACCACGAAGACGAATCAGACGAACGCAGCCGCGAACGACCGCGCCGACGCAGTGAACGCGCCTGACGGCGGCAGCAAAGATGCGACCGACCCGCGCTCCGTCCATCGCAGCGCCACTCTCATCGACATGCACGCAGACACCGTGCAGTTCATGCTCGACGAGGGCTTCGACATCAACACGCGCCGTGCCGACACGCACCTCGACGCCGAACGCGCGCGCGAGGGCGGCCTCGATGCACAGTTCTTCTCCATCTGGGTTGAGCCGCAGTACTTCGGCA
>DASZCR010000119.1:0-16129 GCA_035942915.1 Pyrinomonadaceae bacterium
GCCCACGTCTGCCTGTGCGGAAACAGACGCGCCCAGGGAATCTTGGTTGTCGGCTCGGCCGGGTCTGACTGAATGTGCGCCAACTCACTCGCCGAAAGCTTCGGATGCTCCTCCGGGCGTCGATACGAGGCGAGCCAGAACGCCAGCCAGATGAAGCCGAGCGCGCCCGTGATGATGAATGCCCATTGCCAGCCGAAGGTGACGGCAATCCAAGGCACTGTCAGCGGCGCGATGATAGCCCCGACGTTCGAGCCGGAGTTGAAGATGCCGGTCGCCAGCGCACGCTCCTTCTTCGGAAACCATTCGGCGACCGTCTTGATGGCCGCAGGAAAGTTCCCAGCCTCGCCGAGTCCGAGCGCGAAGCGTGAGATGCCGAAGCCGACGGCCGTGCGCGCCAGCGCGTGTCCCATCGCCGCGACCGACCAGAAGATGATGGCGAAAGAGAAGCCCTTGCGCGTCCCGAACCTGTCCATCAGGTTGCCGACGACCAGCAGCCCGATGGCATAAGCGGCCTGAAACGCCGTATTGACGTAGCCGTACTCGGCTTCGTTCCAACCGATGGTGCGCTTGAAGTTCTCGTCTGTGGCGAGGATGCCGAGCACCTGCCGGTCGATGTAGTTAATCGTCGTGGCGAAGAACAGCAGCGCGCAGATGACCCAACGGTAGCGGCCGATACGGCTGACCACTCCCTCGCTCGACGCGACGGCCGCGCCCAACACACTCGCGCCCGCAGACTGCGGAGGCGCAATCTCCGATTCTGATTTCGGAAGCGCGGTCGCCCGCACCACCTTACTCGTATCGCTCATCTTCTTACCCCGTCTCTTTGAAATGGATTCACTGTGCCGGCGCGCTCATCAGACGGGAAGCACGCCCGGAGAAAGGTATTCACGGCCGCCGACTTCGACGGCGACCTGCGGCCAATCCTGTGTCGCCGTGACAACTTCCACGCCGTCCCTGCGTGCGATGATGGTCTCCTCGACCTTCGTGCCCGTCACGGACGGGTTCCACGCGAACGCCTGTCCATCCTGCACCACTTCGGCCGACGCCGGATGTGCCACCCAGTCGCGCGTGCGGTAGCCCGCCGCGCCCCCCTGATGATGCAGGCGCTCCTCCCCTGCGAAGCCCGCCTCCCTATAAGCGCGCGCCGCCGTCGCATATAGCTCTGAGCCGTTCGCGCCGGGTCGCGTCGCCGCCAGCAGATGCGCGTTGACGCGCGCCGCAGCCTCCGTCCTTCTTCGCAACTCTGCATCGACTGCGCCCGCGCAGACGATGCGCGTCAGGCTGACGATGAGTCCGCCGCGTCGCGCGCAGACGACCAGCATCAAGACCTTTTCCCAACGGCGCAGGGTCGGCACAGGATGACGAAACTGACTGATGCGCTCATCCGCAGCGACCAGACAGACAACTGCGCGCATCCCTCCGGCGGCGAGCGCGTCGGCGGCACGCCGCGCCACCTCCTGCTCCGTCGCACCCGGTTCGACCTTCCTGATTAACTGCCCGACAGCCTGCCCCGCATCGCTCCCCAGTTGCCTGAATCTCTCGACCTCAGAGGACGTAAGCCGATACCTGCAACGAGCGAGCGCGCCTTCGACGACCGCGACGCCTGCGCCGATTGGAAGGTCAGAGCCGAGCGCCGCGCCGCCGAGCAGAGCGCCCGCACGTTCGGCCAGAAACGTCGGAGAAGCTTTCTCCTCCTCCCATGAAAACTCGACCGGCTCAAACTCCCTGGACGCCAACTCCTCCGCCAGCAGGCGCGGCATCTCAATCCTGTTAGCGAGCACAAAACACTTCCCGTCGGCACGCACCAGCAGCGCCCCGGCTCCCGCGTCGCGGCTCGTATCGATGCCGTTCGTCCCGCCCGCCGTCAGCCAAGAGAAGTTGTGCTGCGCGCCCACGAGCACGCCGCCTAACCCTTCAGCGGCGAGCATCCTCGTCACCCTCCCGACCTTCTCCGCAATCTCGGTGCTTCGCTCCATAAGACTAGTGATGAGTGATGAGTGGTAGGTGATAAGTGATAGGTGATGAGTGATAGGTGATAAGAGAATAGCTTTTTTCCTATCACCTATTACCTATCACCTATCACCTGCCTTTACTGGTTGACCCCGCTGGCGAGGAAGCCTCCATCGACGACGAGCACTTCGCCGTTGACGAAGCTGGCGGCCTCAGAGGCGAGGAAGACGGCTGCTCCGGCCAGTTCCTCAACCTTGCCGAAGCGGCGTGCAGGCGTCCGCAACTGAAACTCGCGCCCGCGCTCCGTCTCGTCCAAAAGCTTCTGGTTGAGCGCCGTGCGGAAGACGCCGGGCGCAATGGCGTTGACGTTGACGCCGCGCGCAGCCCACTCGACGGCCAGCGATTTCGTCAGCGACGCCACCGCAGCCTTGCTCGCAGAGTAGGCTGCCACCTCGTAGAGCGCGACGAAGGTCGAGAGCGACGCGATGTTGATGATGCGGCCATATTCGCGTTCGAGCATGTGGCGACCGAAGACCTGACACGCGCGCAGCGTCCCCGTCAGGTTGGTTTCGATGATGTCGTTCCAGTCTTCCTCCGTGAAGTCGAGCGTCGGGGCGCGCTTGGTGCGACCGGCCGAGTTGACGAGGATGTCCACCTTCCCGAACGCCTCGATGCTCGCTTCAAGCACGCGCTCAAGAGAGGCGCGGTCGGAAACATCGGAGACGACGCGCAGGCTGCGCCGGCCGCGTTCCTCAATCTCGCGCGCCGCCATCTCGACCTGCTCCGCCCGCCGCGAGGTCGGGACAACGTCTGCTCCTGCTTCGGCCAGCCCGTGCGCGATGGCGCGGCCGATACCCGAAGTGCCGCCGATGACGACGGCCACCCGGCCGTGCAATTCCAGGGGTTTGTAACTCATGTAGAGGCTCTTTCTGACTTCAAAGGGGTTTGCGCTTGTGTCTCTCCGGGCGACCTGTCGGCTCTTTCGCGGGGCTTCAGCCGGCGTCTTGAGCCGCACTTTAGAAGGTTAAACCAATTAATGATAGCGCGCAGGGTATGTAACACCAGCGGGCAAGCCCTGTCAAGCTTCAAATTGGCTGCGTATCGGCATTCCTGTTAATTTATTGCAATTCATCTTGCTTTATCATCATGGGTGTGGTAAATAGTTGCTTCTTCGATTTACGAAATGGTTATACCATTGATTGATTTAACAACTTAATCCCGCCCTGTCGAGCGGGTTTTTGTCGAAAGCCTGCGGAGGTCACAGAAGAGCGGTGTCGGCTCCCAACACGCAACCCATCACGCGCCGCGTCGTCGGCAGCAACGTCTGGCTCGCGCATGGCGAAGGCCCCGACCCGGTGGCCGCTTTGCAGGCGCGTGAACTGCGTTACGAGATACTCGAATCGGAGGAGGCCGTCGGGCGCGCGCAACTTGAGGAGTTGCAGAGGGCTGCGCGCGAGAAGGACGGTGATGTGGTCATCATCCTGCTCGGCGGGCGCGGGGCGCAGGCCATGTATCGGATATTGGGGGCGCTGGCCGAAGGGACGGAGGCGGACGCGTTGCTCGCGCGTCTGCACGTCTTCACGCAGGACGCGCTCGCGCCGATGCGGATGGACAACGGCCTCAGTTTCGTCCGCGACTTCGAGCGGCTGCTCGGCGCGTCGTTCTTCTCGAAGGTCAAGAGTTTTACGCCGATGCGCACCGACACGAGCGACCTCGAAGGCGGGCTGGCGCGCTACCTTGAGCGGCTCGAATCTCTGGGCGGGATAGATATCTTCTTTCTCGGCCTCGGCCCGGAGCCGGGCGAGGCGTCGCATCTCTGCTACATCAAACCGGGTTCGGGCGCGACGGCGCGCGACGTGGCCGGGGTGATTCCCATTTCTCAGAGCATCCTCGAACACCACATCACGAAGTTCAAGGTCGGCGGCAGCCGCGTCACCGCAGAGGACGAGGCGGAGTGCCGCGCGGCGACGCACATCCTGACGCTCGGCCCGGCCGCCATCCTCGGCGCACGCCGCATCGTGCAGTCTATCGTCGATGCTTCGACTGCCCCTGCTAAACGCGCCAGCTATCGCCGCGTGTTGGAGACCAAGATTGAGGACGACGTCGCGCGACGCGCGGCACAGATGGACAAGAATCCGGGGCTGTGGCTGCGCCTCCATCCGAATGTCCGTTCGCTCGTCCTGCCGGACGTGTTCCAAGCCCAAGACTGAAGCCGGAAGGCAAGAAAGTTAGACGTATAATGTCGAGCATGATTACACAGGCCGCGCCCGTCAGCGAGTACGCCATCATTGTCAGCCCGGAGGACAACCTCGCGGTCGTCAAGCGCGAGACAGTGCCGGGTCTCGAAGTTGCGCTGCCGAGCGGGCGCATCGTCCGCGTCGCGGCGGCAGTGCCGCCCGGCCATCGCTTCGCCACGCGCGACATCCCTGCGGGCGAGTTCGTCCTACAGTACGGCCAGCCCATCGGCACGAGCCTCGGCATCCGAGAGGGCGACTACATCTCGCACGCCAACATGTCGAACGACGTGCCGGTCGTGCGCGACCTGCCCGCAGACCTCTACACTCCGCCGCCCGACTACTTGCCCGTCTCCGAGCGCGCCACCTTCAAGGGCTTCCGCCGACGCGACGGACGCGTGGGGACGCGCAACTTCATCCTCATCGTCCCGACCTCGATGTGCGCCAGCCACGAAGCGCAGCAGATTTCGATGATGTCAGAGTTTCTACACTACAAGCGCGAGCGTTATCCGAACGTTGACGGCGTCGTTGCTATCCCGCACAACAAGGGCTGCGGCTGTCAGGACGGTTCGACCATCGACGTGATGCTGCGCACGCTCTCGAACTACGCCGACCATCCGAACGTCGGCGGCGTGATTCTGATGGACTTGGGCTGCGAGAAGACCAATCTGGCGCGTGTCGAAAAGTATCTTCTCAAGCGCGAGAAGGCTTTCGATAAACCTGTCGCCAAGATTGGGATTCAGGACATCGGCGGTACGCAGGCGGCCATCGAGCAGGGGCTGCGCGAGGTCGAGCGGATGCTGCCGGAGGTGAATCGCATCGAGCGCGAGGAAGTGCCTGTCAGCGAACTAGTCCTCGGCGTCAAGTGCGGCGGCTCGGACGGGTTTTCTGGCATCTCCGCCAATCCGAGTCTGGGACGCGCGGCCGACCAACTCGTACGCTCCGGCGGCACAGTGCTCATTACGGAAGTGCCTGAGTTCTGCGGCGCTGAACATATCCTCGCGCACCGTGCGAAGGATGCCGAGACAGGTCGCGCGATTTACCGGATGATTGATTGGTACAAGGAGTACGCCTCGAAGTTCGGGGCTGTGCTCAACCAGAATCCGAGTCCCGGCAACATCGCGGGCGGCCTGCTCAACATCACGATTAAAAGTTTGGGCGCGATGGCGAAGGCAGGCACGACCCGTGTCGAGGGCGTCATCGAATACGCCGAGACGCCGCAGGGGCGCGGTCTTCATCTGATGCAGGGGCCGGGCTACGACCAGGAATCGACGCCGGGACTCGTCGCGGCCGGTGCGACCGTCGTCGTCTTCACGACGGGGCGCGGGACGACCATCGGCAACGCCATTGCGCCTGTCATCAAACTGGCCTCAAACAACGCTGTCTTCGAGCGCATGTCGCGCGACTTAGACCTTTCGGCGGGCAACGTCATCGAGGGTACGGAGAGTATTGATGAGGTCGGCGCGCGTGTCTTCGAGCACGTCCGCCGCGTCGCCTCCGGCGAGGTCTTGGCGAAGGCCGAAGAGCATAAGCACAGGGAGTTTCAGTTCTGGGCGGAGCAGACCGTCTCCCTCTAAAGAGTATTGGTCAAATGCCCACGCTGAGAGATGTGGCAGCACTGGCGGGCGTCTCTGTGGCGACCGTCTCTAACGTCGTCAACGACGCCCGTCGCGTCTCGCCGGCCACGCGCGCACGCGTCGAAGAGGCGATGATTCGTCTCAATTACGCGCCCGCACGCAACGTCGTCGAGATGAGCGCCGCGCGGCGTTCGGACGACGCACGCGTGCGCGCCGCCGTCTTCCCTTCGGGCATCGCTGCGCGTCGAGAGACGGCGTCCTCGCCGCACGTTGCGACCGCGACGCACGCCGAGACGGTCGCAGTCGAGACGGTGATGCCCGCCAAGTCGGCGCGCCTGTTGCTCCGTCTGTTGCGCGCGGCGCAACCCATCTCACGCGTCGAACTCGCACGCCGACTCGGCGTCAACCGCAGCACCGTCACGGATACCTTCAAACCGCTTATCGCCTCCGGCCTGGTGCGCGAGGAGAGCGTGCAGTCAGTGCCGGGCGCTGACCGCGTCGTCGGCCGTCCGGCCGCAGCCCTCTCGCTCAACGGCGACCGGGATTTCTTCGTCGGCGTCAACATCGGCGTGCGACGCGTGCAGGTCGGACTCGGCACGCTCGGCGGCGACATCATCAGAGAAGACGACTTCGACACGCCCGCCGACCCGTCCGAAGCATTGTCGCTCATTCGCGCTTCGGTCGAACGGCTCTGCGCAGCGAGCGACGGACTCACGCTGAGGATGCTTGGCGTCAGCGTCTCCGGCATGACCGACGCCGCGCGCAGTCGTCTGGTCTATGCTCCGCATCTCGGTTGGCATAATGTGGCGATTGCCGACGCCCTCCGTTTCAATCAGGCTGGTACTCTGGCCGAGCCTGATGAAGAGGCCGTCCCCGTGATGGTCGAGAACGACGCGACGGCCGCAGCCATCTACGAGGCGCGCTTGCGTCTGCGCGATACGGCCGTCAACATGATGGAGAACTTCGTCCTCGTGCGTTCGGGTACGGGCATCGGCGTCGGGTTGGTGCTCGGCGGAGAGGTCTATCGCGGGACGGGTCACGGCGAGGGATTGGCGGGCGAGTTCGGCCACATGACCATCGTCGCGGGCGGCAAACCTTGCGTGTGCGGCAATCGCGGCTGTTGGGAACGATACGCGTCTGCCTCTTCGGCCGCCTCGCTCTACGCGGGCGAACGTTTGCAGACGCACGGAGCAGCGCCGCTGCGTTATTTCGAGATTGTCGCGCGGGCTGAAGCGGGAGAGTTGCGCGCACGCCGGACGTTGGAGAGGGTTGGCGAGTATCTCGGCATCGGCATCGGCAACGTCATCATGGGGCTTGGCGTGCCGCGCGTGATTTTGAGCGGGCGCGTCGTGCTCGGTTGGAAGTTCATCCGCGAGCCGCTGCGGAGCGCCGTCGCGCAGAGCATGGCGGGGAGGGCGGCCGGGTGGTCTGTCGAGCCGGGCGAACCGCGCGGAGCAGGTCTCGGCGGCGCGCTCGAAGTCGCGGCCGAAGGTTTCTTAACGTCGGGCTTCTACGTCTGATTGAAGACGAGTTCGGCGTTCAACGTTTCTTACAGGGAGGTTTACGCATGTCAGCAGAGGCGATGCAGAAAGAGATTACGAAAGAGACGTGTTACGTCCCGGCCACGCACAAGGGGCGCGGACGGCGCACGGCCGTGGCGCCCGGTCAGACGGCCGCGCGTTACCTGCACTACGGGCGTATCACGCTCGACGCCGGAGACGACGCTCTCGCCTTCGACAACGGCGAACACGAAACCGGCCTCGTCTGTCTCAACGGCGCGGCCGAAATCACGACCGGCGGCGAGACCTTCAAACTCGGTCGCTACGACGCACTCTACGTGCCGCGCGACTCTCGCATCGAAGTGCGCCCCGTCGGGCAGGAGGGGTGTGATTTAGCGGAGTTGTCAGCGCCCGTCGAGGGTCATTATCCGGTGCAGTTCGTCTCCTTCGCAGAGGTGCGCGAGAATCCGAAGTTGCACATCATCGCGGGTGCGCCGCCCGCCGAACGCGACATGAACGTGCTCATCGGCAGCAACGTCAAGGCCGGGCGCATCATGACGGGCGTGACCTTCTCGCGTCCCGGCAACTGGACATCATGGCCGCCGCACGAACACTCGCGGATGCTCGAAGAGGCCTATCTCTACATCGACATGCCTGAGCCGTCCTTCGGCGTGCAGTTCGTCTATACCAACCCGGCCGAGCCGGAGTTAGTACAGGTCGTGCGCGAGGGCGACGTGGTGCTGATGCCGAAAGGCTATCACCCGAACGTGGCCGCACCGGGCGGGCAAATCAACTTCATGTGGATGATGGCCGCCGTCCGCGAAGGCGAAGACCGCAAGTACGGCGTCGTCAACGTCCAACCCGAATACGCCGCCGGAGGCTCCGGCCTCGAAGCTGTCAAGGACTAGTGAGAGTGATAAGTGATAGGTGATAGGTGATGGGAAAGAAGTGATAGGTGATGAGTGATAGGTGATAGGAGAAGACAGGTTTTGTCCTATCACCTATCACTCATCACCTATCACTGAATTTATCCAATGATTCTCGACAGGTTCAGACTCGATGGGCGTGTGGCTCTGGTGACGGGGGCGTCGGCGGGGCTTGGTGCGGCTATTGCTGTGGCGCTCGCGGAGGCGGGTGCGGACGTGGTTGCGCACGGCAACTCGCGTGCGCCTGAGGCGACGTGCGAACTTGTCAGGCGTGCGGGTCGGCGGAGCCTCGGCTTGCGCGGCGACCTCGCCGACAGAGAGACGCCGCAGCGGCTTATCTCGGAGACGCTCGCAGAGTTCGACCGCCTCGACATCCTCGTCAACAACGCCGGGACGATACGACGCGCGCCCGCCGCAGAGTACACGGAGGATGACTGGCAAGCTGTCATCGAAGTCAACGTGTCGAGCGTCTTCCGTCTCTCGCAACTGGCGGGGCGACACATGCTCGAACGCGGTCGTGGAAAGATTGTCAACATTGCTTCTCTGCTGTCGTTTCAGGGCGGCGTCACCGTTCCTGCCTATGCGGCGTCGAAGGGCGGGGTCGCGCAGTTGACGAAGGCGCTCGCTAACGAGTGGGCTGCGCGCGGCGTCAACGTCAACGCCATTGCGCCCGGTTACATGAGAACGGACAACACGGCCGCGCTCCAACGCGACGAGACGCGCAGCCGACAGATTCTCGAACGCATCCCTGCCGGGCGTTGGGGCGAGCCGGAAGACCTTGCAGGTGCGGCCGTCTTCCTCTGCTCGGCGGCGAGCGATTATCTGCACGGACACGTCCTCGCCGTCGATGGCGGCTGGCTCGGTCGTTGAAGCTCAAGTTCCGCGTCGAGAGTTGAAACAAAAATCTTATTTCTCGATGCGGAGCTTCGGATGCTGATGAAACTCAAAAGCCTTCCTGCGCGCAGCCTCGTCGCGCTCCTCGCACTCTTCTTGCTCCCGGTCGCTAACCTTGCACAGAGCGTCGCTGCACCGGTCTCGCAAGTCTGGGTCGCAGACAACGGCGACGGGACGTACAAGAACCCGATTCTTCATGCAGACTATTCCGACCCGGATGCCATCCGCGTCGGCGACGACTTCTACATGACGGCGTCGAGTTTCAACGCCGCGCCGGGGCTGCCCATCCTCCACTCGAAAGACCTCGTCAACTGGCGTCTCATCTCCTACGTCTTCACGCGCCAGCGCCCGCTCGACGTGTTCAGCAGGCCGCAGCACGGCAAAGGCGTCTGGGCTCCTTCCATCCGTTATCACGCGGGCGAGTTCTACATCTACTATCCCGACCCGGACTTCGGCATCTATCTGACGAAGGCGAAGCACCCGGCCGGGGCTTGGTCGGAGCCGCTCTTAATCAAGGAGGCGAAGGGGTGGATAGACCCCTGTCCGCTCTGGGACACGGACGGCAATGCCTATCTCGTCAGTGCGATGGCCGCGAGCCGCTCCGGCGTGAAGAGCATCCTCGTCGTCAGCCGCATGAGCGCCGACGGCACGCGCCTCTTGGATGACGGCGTGATGGTCTTCGACGGTCACGACAAACATCCGACGCTCGAAGGGCCGAAGTTTTATAAACGTAACGGCTATTACTACATCTTCGCCCCGGCGGGCGGCGTCGAGCATGGCTGGCAGTTGGTCTTGCGCTCAAAGAACGTCTACGGCCCGTATGAAGAAAGGGTCGTGCTGGCGCAGGGCAAGAGCGCCGTTAACGGGCCGCATCAGGGCGCGTGGGTCGAGACGCAGGCGGGCGAGTCTTGGTTCATACACTTTCAGGACAAGGGCGCTTATGGACGCATCGTCCACTTGCAGCCCGTGCGCTGGACAGACGATTGGCCGGTGATGGGAATTGACGCCGACGGCGACGGCACGGGCGAGCCTGTCCTGACACATCCTAAGCCAAAGGTCGGCGGCGCGTGGCCGGTCGTGACACCTCCCGACTCGGACGAGTTCGACGCGCCCGCGCTCGGCCTGCAATGGCAGTGGCACGCCAATCCGGGCACGCACTGGGCCTTCCCCGCGCCCGCGCTCGGCTTCCTGCGCCTCTTCAACGTGCCGCTCCCTGAAGGCCACAAAAACCTCTGGGACGTGCCCAGCCTACTCTTGCAGAAGTTCCCTGCCGAACAGTTCACGGCCACGACTAAACTCACCTTCACGCCGCGCACGGACGAAGAAGCGACCGGACTGCTGGTGATGGGACTCGACTACGCCTACGTCTCCGTCAAAAAGAGACCCGCCGGACTCTCTGTCTCGCAGACAATCGTCAAGAACGCAGAGAGCGGCGCACAGGGCAAGGAGAGCCTCCCCCTGCCTTTGAAGACCAACACCTTCTACCTGCGCGTCGAGGTCTCGAAGAACGCCGTCTGCCGCTTCAGCTACAGCACCGACGGCGCACACTTCACGACCGTCGGCGAACCTTTCAACGCGCGTCAGGGCAGATGGATTGGCGCACGCCTCGGCCTCTTCGCCCTCCGCACAGGCCACACACGCGAAACCGGCTACGCCGACTTCGATTGGTTCAGAGTAACTAAGTGATAGGTGATGGGTGATAGGTGATAGGAAGAAGACCTGTTCTATCCTATCACCCATCACCTATCACCTATCACTCCTATCCCATCACCTATCACCTATCACCTATCACTTGCCTTGAGGCTTCCAGCCGTCCGTTCCGGCGAGGACTGTGGCGGGGGTGATGGCTCTTGCTTGAGCCTTTGTGAGTTGGCGCGACCAGCCGACGCGTGCGCGTGGGTTTGCGCCCGCACCGCGACTCTCGAACTCTGCATAACGCGCGGTCTTCTCGCGCTCAGGCAAGTTCCAGTTATGCCATCCTTCAGGCCGCACGACGCTTGCCATCTCCGTCTTGATGAAAATCACGCTCGAATGTGCGCGCCAGGGGCGGCCGAGATAGGTCTTGACCGTCGGCGTCTCGGCCGTGATGCGGCAGTTCGAGAAGACAAAGCCGAAGGGACGGTCGTGCGGCGTCGAGGCCGCCGTGATGTAGCCGTCGCGCAGACAGTGTATGTGGCAACGTTCAAAGAAGGCTGTGGCCGCGCCGAAGATGAAATCGACGTGGCCTGCGATGTAGCAGTCCTCGAAATACTGGCGTCCACGATTGAGAAGAATCGTGTCCTGCCAGCCGAGGAAACGGCAGTTGCGGAAGACCGCTCGGTCGCCGTCGACGCGGATGGCGAGCGCCTGTCCGACCGGCCCTGCCGAGTTCTCGAAGGTGATGTTCTCGGCCATGAAGTCGTCGGCGTCGATGGTTACAGTCGGCGTGCGGAAAGTGCCGATGGGCTTGCCGTCGAGGCCTGTCAGGTTGGCATGGAGGTCGTAAGTGAGGACAGTCCGCGCAGCGTCCTCGCCGACGAGCCGGAAGAAACGCTTCTCGCGCTGGACGTAGATTAACTCTCTGTAACGACCCGGCTTGATGCGTATCACGACAGGGTTCTCGGCACTACCGGCCGGGACGGCCATGATGGCCTCCTGCACCGTCTTATATTTCGCACTCCCGTCGGCCGCGACGACCAACTCCGTCTGCGCCGCAGTTTCCGCCTCGAATCCGCAGGCGATTCCGAGCAGCAGACAGACGGCGTATCTCGACACTGTGCGCGTGAAAAAGTTTCTCATCTTCATCTCTTGAAAGGCTCTCTTGCCCGTCGCTCAAGATACACCAGCGCGGCGACAAAGGAAACCGGAATCGCCTTAATTGGTCATACCCTTCAATATGTAAAAATAGAATTGGTTAAAAATGAACTTGACAAAATCGGCTGCCTGCTAGAGAATGCCGATGCTTCTTCAGAGCCAGACAGGGCGGCGTGCGAGACCTGCGAGCGCGCCTGAGAGCCCGAACAAGCAAGCGATTCCCACATTCGAGCGACTTTTTTTGAAGAGACTAGCGAATCGTTTCAGTTTCTGAGGTTGCCGGTGCGCGAGTTGGCGCCCGCCCGGTCAGAGGTTTCGACGGCGAATGCTGGTTGACATTAATTGGTTACACCAGCACCCATCAATCAGCCTGACCCGGCCCACTGAATTTCGCAATACTGAAACCGTCAACAGGCGCGCGTGTTGCCAATCCCGCTCGATATGGTCACGGTTGTACGTCGCGAGCACAGCACGAACGTACAAGGCCGCGACGCCACTCATCAGGAAGAAAGTTAAGAAAGGAATAGAGTGATGTGTAAGTACGCATTCCGCCAGGGCGTTGCCGCCGTCGTGCTGCTGCTCTTGGTCTTTGCGGTTGCCGTCGGGGCGCAGGAATTTCGCGGCTCGCTCTCCGGCACCGTCACCGACCCGAACGGAGCCGCGTTGCCGGGCGCTACGGTCGAGATCAAGAACGTCGAGACAAACGTCTCGACCACCGCTGTCACCAACGAAGAAGGCGGCTACAGTTTCCCTCTGCTCCAACCCGGCCGCTACACGCTCTCCGTGTCGAGTCAAGGCTTCAACACGGCGCAGCGCGAAGCCATCGAGATTCGCGTGGCCGACAGGCTGACTTTAGATGTCCAGATGCAGGTAGGCGTGACCGACACCATCACGGTCGTCGATTCGGCCGTCGCATTGGAGACGGGTTCGGTCAGCGCGGGGACGGTCATCGAGACGAAGCAGATTAGCGAGTTGCCGCTCATCGACGGCAGCCCCTACCAACTTGCCACGCTCGCACCCGGCATCTCTTACACGGGCAACCCGGCCTTCACCGGCCCGACCTCGAACGGCAACCTCGCCTCGTTCCGTACCAACGGCGCGACCGGCCCCAATCAGGTGACGCTCGACGGCTCGCCCAACTTCGCCATCGATGGCGGCGTCGGCTTCTCTCCGCCCTCCGAAGCCGTCTCGCAGTTCAAGGTGCAGACCACGCAGTTCGACGCGCAGCAGGGCTACACGGCAAACGCGACCGTCAACGTCGCCATCAAGACGGGCACGAACGACTATCACGGCTCGATTTATTACTTCAACCGCGACCGCAGCCGTGCCGCCAACAACTTCTTCGCCAACGCCGCCGGGCAGGAACGCGCCGAGCGGATTTACCATCGTTGGGGCGGCGAGATTGATGGCCCCGTCCGCATCCCCGGTCTCTACAACGGGCGCGACCGCACCTTCTTCCTCTTCTCCTATGAGCGCCTCACGAGCACAGACTCGGAGCCACAGCTCTACACCGTGCCGACCGAGCGGATGCGACGCGGCGACCTCTCGGAGTTCTTGAGTCCGACGGCCTCGCCCAACGGCCCCGTCATCGTCTACAACCCGTTCAGCATCGGCGCAACCGGCACGGCCAACCGCACGCCCTTCAGCGGCAATGTCATCCCGACGGCCTTGCTCGACCCCGTCTCCGTCAACTATCTCAACATGTACCCGCTGCCGAATCGTCCCGGCTTGCAGAACAACTTCTTCTCGCCGACGCTTCGTCTTCAGAACTATCGTTCGTGGGTCACGCGCATCGACCACAACATCAACCAGAACCACCGGCTCTTCTTCAACTACTATCACAGCTTCAACCCTGAAGACCGACGCGACTGGACGCAGCTGGTCGTCAACGGTTTCCCTGTGACGAAGGGCACGGAGTTCAGAACCAATGACGGCGCGGTGCTCGGCTACACGGCCACGCTCTCGCCCTCGATGGTGCTCGACCTGCGCGGCAACCTCTCGCGCTTCGTGCAGGAGCGTCGTCCGGCGGCCTCTTTCGACCCGGCGCAACTCGGCTTCACGCCGCAGGCGTTGGCGGCGATGCGCGGCTATCAATACCTGCCCCGCTTCGACATCAGGACGTATGACCAGGTGAGGCCGATTCGCTCGACGCTCGGCGCGGAGCGTTCCGACTTCAACGAGGGGCTGCTGCGCCCGCTCTACGTGGCCTCTTTCCAGCCGACGCTGACCAAGATTTTCTCGAACCACACGACGCGTTTCGGCTATGACGGACGCGTGCTGCGCGAGAACTTCAGCAGCAACGGTTATCAGGGCGGCCGCTTCACCTTCGACGGCACGTTTACGACCATCACGACGACGACGACGACGAACAGCAACAACGCCGTCAACCACGAGCGCAACCGCAATCTCTACGGACGCGACCTTGCGGCCTTCCTCCTCGGCCTTCCCGTCTCCGGCTCGAACAGCCGTATCGAGAATGCCGTCAACTACAACGTGCAGTCGGTCTATCACGGCTTCTTCGTTCAGGACGACTGGCGCGTGACGCCGAAGCTGACCTTGAATCTCGGCTTCCGTTACGACCTCGAACTGGGCATCACAGAGCGTTTTAATCGTCTCTCGCGCGGCTTCGACCTGACGACCGCTTCGCCCATCGACGCGGCGGCGCGTGCCGCCTTCACCAACATCTTCAACGCCAATCAGGCGCGCTTTGCAGGCTCCGGGCTGACGCCTGAGAACTTCCGCGTCCTCGGCGGGTTCACCTTCGCCGGCGAGAACGACCGCGCGGCGTGGGATGCTGACAAGTCCAACTGGCAGCCGCGCTTCGGCCTTGCCTATCAACTCGACGACCGGACGGTGCTGCGCGGCGGTTTCGGCATCTTCACCTCTGCGCACCGTATTCCGAGCACGCTCTCGGACATCGGCAACAACGCCATCACCATTCAGCCGGGCTTCTCAGGCTTCACGCCTTTCGTGCCCTCGACCAACAGCGGCCGCACCTTCGTGGCGACGCTCGATAACCCGTTCCCGAACGGTCTGCGTCCGTCGGCCGGGACGACACTCGGCCTGCTCACTAACTTCGGTCAGTCGCTCGGCGCTTCCGATGCGCCCATCCTTCCGTCCGAACGCGAGAACGCGAAGTTTGCGCGCATCATCATTGGCGTCCAGCGCGAATTGCCCGGTCAGTTCATCGTCGAAGCCAACTTCGTCTGGTCGAAGGGCTACGACTTGGCCGTCAACCGCAACATCAACTTCATCCCGCGCAGCCTGCTCGGAGCAGACCCGACGACGGCCGAAGCGGCCAACACTTTCCTGACCGCCAACGACCCGAACAATCCGTTCAGGAATCTGTTCAATAACAACATCTTCCTTTCGGATGCGGCGCTCAACACGGGCGCGACCGTTGACCTCAGCCAATTGGTGAGACCGTTCCCGCAGTTCGGCGACATCTGGATGCAGGAATACAACGGCACGAACCGCTACACGGCGCTTCAGCTTCAAGGTCAGAAGCGGTTCTCGCGCAGCTTCTCTCTGACGACGAGCTACACCTACTCGCGCCTGATGGAGAGAATCAGCTATCTCAACCCGTCCGACGAACAGTTGGAAGAGCGCTTCTCGACCGACGACCGCCCGCACCGTTTCACCTTCGCGGGCGTCTATGAACTGCCCTTCGGTCGTGGTCGCGCCTTCGGCGGCGAGATGAACCGCGTCCTCGACGCCTTCATCGGCGGCTGGCAACTCAACGGCACTTACGAGTGGCAGAGCGGCGAGCCGCTGCTCTTCAACGACAACTTCTTCTACGCGGGCGACGTGAGGGCTTTGTCGAGCAAGGTCGGACAGTACGACGAGCAGGGACGCCGTTACGGCGTTGACCGCCCGGCCTTCGACACGACGGGCTGGCTCGAACTGCCGACGACCGGCTTGCGCAACGTCCCGACGACGCTGCCCAAGCTGCGCAATCAGCCCTTCAAGAGCGTCAACCTCTCGATGTCGAAGAACTTCAACTTCGGCGAGCGCAAGCGCGTGCAGTTCCGCGCCGAAGCTTTGAACGCTCTCAACTACGTCTACTTCGGCGGCATCGTCCTCGCCGACGGTGAATCCAATGTGAACTTCGGCAGGGTCGCCAACCAGCGCAACCTGCCGCGCGACATCCAGCTCGGCTTGAAGTTCACCTTCTAAGTCGCGGGACGCGAGGGACAACACCTTCCGGCCAGTTAACCGAGTCGTGAGCCGTCATGGGCAAGCAGCCCGGGCGGCTC
>DASZCR010000120.1:0-7714 GCA_035942915.1 Pyrinomonadaceae bacterium
GAATCAAGAACGGCGATGCCGACGCCCGTGCCATCGACGGCGACGGTTCCTGAACCCTTCGTGGCGGGAAGCGTGCGGATGGTGTCTGCGCCTGTGGCCGCCGAGAGGTGGCCGAGCATGACGACCGGACGGTCGGGAGAGATGGTTTCGACTTCGTCGGCGGCGGCCAACTGTGCGACCAATCCGGCGGGCACGTCGAGCGCCATCGCGTTGAGCATGGAGAACTGTCTTTTGACGAGCACACGCGAGCGGCTGAGGAGCGTTAAGAGTTGGCGTGTCGCCGGGCGGTTCTGTTGCAGGATGATTTTGACTTGGCTGTTGCTGTTCGTGTTCCTGAGCAATGCCTTGAGGTCGCTCGAAATCTTGTCGGCGGCAGTCTTGCCCGGTGTGATGAACTGTTCGGGCGGCGCGGGCGGCGGCGTTATGTCCTGCGCGAGCGTCGCGCCGGTCGTGCCGCTCAACAGGAGGCTCGACGCGAGTGCGGCGGTCAGCGCCAGTGAGGCGAGCGATGTCCTTACTCGTAGACGTCTGTCTTGTCTCATTCCCTTTTCTATCTCTCCCTGACGTGTGGGGCGTGCTCGACCTTCAGCCTTTGGTGATTGACAACATTGGCCGCCGCGCTCTTTTCAACCGCCATGCCAAGCGACCTCCATGAACACGAAAAACGGCCTTTCAGCAAGCGCACAGAAGGCTCTCACGACGCATCACCGGACGGGCTTACGCCCTGATGCCTCAACGACTTAACGGCGCGTGCGGGAAAATCTGGAAATGATTTGCGTTGACGAGTAGAGAGCGCGGGTGTGTGGCTGCGGAGTGGAGTGGTCGGATTGACGCGGTCGGTCAGGATGCACGGTGCGACCGAACGAGGTCGGTCAATTTCGTCGAGTGCGGCGAACGGTTGACGCCGAGCACGGAGGTGTCATACAAGCAGCAACGCTTTATGGATTCCGAGATTTCAGGAGACGCGGCATGTTCAAAGAGTTCAGAGAGTTCATCGAGCGCGGCAACGTGATAGACCTCGCCGTCGCCGTCGCTATCGGCGCGGCCTTCGGTCGCATCGTGACGACGCTGGTCGAGGGCATCCTGATGCCGCCCATCGGGATGCTGCTCAATAAGGTTGACTTCACAGGTCTCTTCTACGTGCTCGACACGTCGAAGGGCATCCCGCTCTCGGTCGCCGAAGCGAAGGAGAAAGGCATCCCCGTCATCGCCTACGGCACGCTCTTGAACGACGTGGTCAACTTTCTCATCGTCGCCTTCTTCATCTTCCTCGTCGTGCGCGCCGTCAACCGGCTCAAGAGCAAGCTCGACATGGACTCGGCCGCTGCCACGCCGACGACGAAGGACTGCCCCTACTGTCTCTCGTCCATCCCGGTCAAGGCGCGACGCTGCGCCGAGTGCTGCATCGATTTACAGACCGCCTGACCCCTCCCTGTGCGCGACAACGCTGAAACAGATGTCGGGGCGGAAGAGCTCTCCTCCGCCCCGACGGATTTCGCGCGCCGAAGCGTTCGGGCGCGCACAGAGTTGCGTTCGCGAGGTTTTCAGGCGCTGACGGCCGCGCCGGTTGTCGGCGTCGCAGTCTTGTTGTCGCCCGTCGCCGTGCGCGCCAGCAGCAGGTCTGCAACGCGCTGCTCGTGCTTGGCAAGGTCTATCTCGACGCGGTCGAAGACGGCGCAGGTCGCCGGGTCTGTGTACTTGATGCTGAGGTTGAAGGCATCGACGACGCCCGTCTGCAAGTCTCCGAGCGCGCGTTGCAGAAGCGCCGTGTCGTTGCTCGATTGCAGCCAACTCTTGAGCGTCGCCCACGCGCCGCTGCCCGTCTCCTGAATGCCCTCCTTGCCGCCGAGCGCGGCGAGTCGCATCTCAAGAATTTCGAGATGTTCGAGTTTGCTGGCGCGAATCTCCTCAAAGAGCGCCTTCACCTGCGCGTCGGTCGCCTTCTCGGCATACTTCTCAAAGGCCGACAGCGCGTAACGCTCGCCGCGTATGGCCGTGTTGAGACCGTCGATAATCTCGTCTCTGGTCGAGCCGCCCCACTCTTCGGCCAGACGCCACCACTCGGCCGTCGCGTCTTGCTCGTCCGGCAGCGTCGTTCCCTTGACGCTCAGGCCGAGATGACGCAGGACGGCCGTCGTGAAGACGGGCAGGTCGCCGGGGCGACGCGACGTGATGAGATTGCCGTCATGGACGACGGTGGCATCCTCGAACTGCGCGCCCGCGTTCTGCATGTCCTTGCGGATGGCGCGAAAGCCGGTTGCGCGTTTGCCGCGCAGCAGGTCGGCCTCGATGAGAACTTGCGGGCCGTGACAGACGGCGGCCAAGAGTTTGCCCTGCCCGAACGCTTCCTGCACGAAGCGGACGGTCTTCATGTTGGTACGCATGCGGTCGGGAGCCATCCCGCCGGGAATGACAACGGCGTCGAAGTCTGCGGGGCGCGCGTCGGTCGTCGTCGCGTCGGCCTCGATGGCGACGATTCCCTGCTTGCCCATGTACTTCTCGTTGACGCGCGAGCCGAGCACCGTGACCTCCGCGCCGGCCGCGCCGAGCGCCTTGTACGGAATCTGAAACTCCGAGTCTTCGACCATGTTTTCGATGAGGATGGCGACCCTCTTGGTCTGGCTCTTCTCAGTCATAACAGTTCAACTCCTCCCAAATCGCTGGTTGAGGACGAGCCTCGTCGGCCGTCGCTCATGAGCCTTGCGTGTCAGTGATGTTCAGGGAGAAAGGGGCAACTCGTATGCCGTTGGAGAGGTGTCGGAAAACGCGGACGCGACGCGAAAATCGCTCACAAACCCGTACAGAACGGGGCGCGCGGCTGTTCGCTTACGTTACTGAGGAGAGCAGGAGAGGGATTTTCAGGCTTTAAGACTGCGGCGGAGGAATGTGCCTCCAAGAGATGGTGCAACTCTCGCCCTGCGAGAGCGCCTCGACGCGAAACAGCACGTAGAAGTCTGAGTCTTCGTCTTTGACGCGAACGAGATAGATATGGCCGACGATGATTTTGGCGAAAATGCGCGTCGTCTGCTCCCACGCCTTTAACTTCCCGCCCGAAGAATCAATCACCACCTTGCGCCGCTCACCCTTCGCCACTTCGGGCAGAGGCTCAAGCGCCGGTATCTCGAAGGAGTCGCCCCACTCGAATTTTCCCAAGTCTCGAATCACGCTGCGGTGCGCCTCGCTTGTCTGCACCTTGAAGTAATCTTCGCCGCCGATACTCAAGAGGCCGTATCCCACGTCCCAGTTCGTAGCGGCGACCTCTCCGGCGTCACCACGCAGCCCCAACTCGAAGCTGAAAGATGCGCGCCGATAGTTGAATTTGCCTGTCGCCTTGTCACGTGGCGCGTAGAGGACGACGGTCTGGCCTGTCTGCGCACGCACGACGAGCGCATACACGGCGCAGAGGAAGAGAATTGATAAGAGAAGAGGCGATTTCCGTCTCATGCTTGAACGCTCCTGCCGCGCCGGATGAGACGGCTCAGGCGGCCGGGCGCAGCAGTCCGCGAAAGATGCCCTGGACGGCGACCTGCGAAGCGTGCAGGCGGATGGGCGCGAGATTGGAGTTGGCGGGACGGAGTTCGACTTCGTGGCCGATGCGGTGCAGGCGCTTGAGCGTGGCGCGGCTGCCTTCGACGAGGGCGACAACAATCTCTCCGTCGCGCGCCTCGGTGCGGTTTTCGATGAGCGCGATGTCGCCGTCGCAGATGTGCTCGTCAATCATCGAGTCGCCGCTGACGCGCAGAGCATAGACGCGGTTCGGGCGCGTGCGACCCAAGAGGAAGCGCGGGACGCTGATGGTCTCGCGGTCTTCGACCGTGTCGAGCGGAGCGCCGGCCGCGATGCGACCGAGAAGCGGAACTTCGCAGAGCGCGTCGAGGTCTACTTCTTCGGGCGGGATGCTGAGGCCGAAGGCTCCGTCGGCGCGACGGCGCGCGAGCAAGCCCTGACGTTCGAGCGCCTCGATGTGTTTGGCGATGGTGGCCTTCGAGGAGACGCGCAGGTGACGCGCAATCTGCGCGTAGGATGGCTCGTAGCCGTGCCGTTCGATGAAACGCTGGATGTATTCGAGCACTTCCTTCTGGCGCTGCGTGCGTGTCTGCTGCATGGAGTTCTCCTGTCCCAACAGTGGCCGGGCTGAACGGCGCGTTCGCTAAACGTTTGGGGCTGTGCGGATTTTAGAGGCGGGCTTACGCAAGCGTCAAGCAATTGTTAAAGGATGAGGGCTGCGGGCGGAGGAATGAGACAAAAGCAGATGCTTTTCTGCTTCATCCCTCCGCCCTCATCCTTTATTTAATCGAGTAGCGTGCGAGCGTGTTGGGGAAGGCGATGATGCCGGAGAGCACCTCGGCCATGTTGACCTTCTGCGTGCCGGTCAGGAGGTCTCTGGCCTTGAGGCCGTAGACCGCTTCGTTGAGGTTGTTGTCCGGGTTAATGACCGCGCCTTTGAGTTCGAGTCCGGCGAAGAGTCCTTTGCTGCGCGAGTAGGAGAGAATGCCTGCGTCGAGCGTCAGGTTGGTGGTGGCCGAGGCGGAGCGGCCGACGGGGCCTGCCGCCGCGCTGGCTTCGCCGCCCATCTCGAACTTGTCTTCCAACAGTCCCTTTAAAGCGTCCTCGTTCATGAACAGCAGGACGAGGTCGATTTTGGCCGCACCGATTTGCGGCCCGATGCTTGCCCCGCCCATCTTGAAGTAGGCGGGCGCGCTCCAACCGCCCGTCACGCGACGGCTGATGACACCGCTGCCGCCGCGTCCGCCGACGAGCAGGCCAGCCTTCAAGACGCCGGGAAAGACGGCGACCGCTTCGGCCTTGTCCAACAACTCCTTCGGCACGGAATGGTCGGGCGCGGCCATAATCTGTTCAAAGACGCGCGCGGCGTCTGTGGCCTTCTTCTGCGCGTCCTTCTGCTGCTTGGCCGAGGGCGCACGTGACGCTGTCGTCACCTTGCGCGGACGCTCGTTCGTCTGCCCTTCGTCCTGTGCAACGACCGAGACGACGAACGCGGCGACGAGCAGGGCGCAGAGTGTGACGCGGGGGAGCGACGGGCGAAACTGTTTTCCTTTGAAAGAAAGCTTCATCAATTTTCTTCTCCTCGCTGACTTGTTACTTCCTGCGAACCGAGTAGCGGCTGACGGCGAGTGGGAAAGAGCGCACGAGGGTCGGCGCTCGGAGGCCGCTCGACAAGACTTCCGAAGCCGTCTTGCCGTAGTAAGATTCGTTGAGGTCATTGTCGGGCGTAATCGCCACGCCCTTGAGCGACGCGCCGATGAATGCGCCGCGACTGCGTGAGTAGGTAAGGATGCCGGCATCGAGCGTTGCGTTGGTCGAAGCCCCGGCCGTGCGTCCGACCGGCCCGGCCGCGATGCTCGCCTCGCCGCCAATCTCGAACTTGTCTTCCAACAGTCCCTTCAAGCCTTCTTCGTTCATAATCAAGAGCACGAAGTCGGTCTTGCTGCCGCCGACCTGAAGGCCGACGCTGCCGCCGCCGACGTTGTAGAAGGCAGGGGCGCTCCAACCGTTGGCCGTGCGGCGCGTGATGACGCCCTGCCCTTTCCGGCCGCCGACGATGAAGGCCGCCTTCAAGACGCCGGGGAAGACGGCGACCGCTTCGGCCTTCTCAAGCAACTCTTTTGGAATCGCACGCTCAGGCGTCCGCATAATCTGACCGAAGACGCGTGCCGCCTCCTGCGCATGACGCGCCGCGTCCTTCGCGCGCGGCGAGGCCGCTCCCGTCCTGCTCGTGCGCTGCTGCGGCCGTCGCTGCTGCTGCGCCTGCACGCTCGCAACACCGCACACGCCGAGCGAGACGAGCGCCACCATCAGCAACGCTCTCGTCAACCGACCCGCCGGAAATGAAACCCTCATAGACGCGCTCCTTCCTCCTTGTCGAAATCTCTGCGCGACGCGCTCTTAAAAACCCTGCGACGTGTAATGTGCGACGATGCGCTCGCGTATCTGCGCGGGAGTGAGTTTCTCCTCTTTCTGCATGCGATAGGCTTCGAGCGCCTCATCGACGCAGACGGCGCACTGCGAGGCGTGGCGGTCTTCGCCGGAGAAGCAACTGTGAAGGCTCTTGTGTCCGAAGCCCTGGTCGCAGTGGCAGTAGCAGGGCAGTTGCGCGATGGTCTCAGGAATCTCTTTGACGGCCTGATAGGCGGCGCGCGTCTTGCCCGTGAAGAGGTCGGGCGAGAGCGTCGGCGGTAGGTTCTTCAAGGCCGCCGGGCTGACTTCAAAGGCGGGCACGCGCGCGGGCAGACGCGCATGACCGTGACCGTCATCCTGACGCGCGGCGTTCTCGTGGGCGCTCTTCACAGCCGGCGAGGAGGCGCGCGACTGTTCGGCGGCGCGTGACTGTTCGGCGGCCGGTGCGGGCGTGGAGTTCTTGCGCGCCGCCGTCTCTCTCTTGGAGTCGGAGGCCGCGCAACCGGCTGCCGTGAGGGCGAGCGCGAGGGTGGTCGCAAATGAAAGCAGTTCTCTTCTCATCGAGGCTTCTCCTTAAAAACTTCAGTATCAAACGGACGCCGCCCTAGTGGTTGACGTGTCCGCCGCTCGTGGTCGTCGATGCGCCGTGCGCGCCGTGCCCGCTCATGTCCATCCGGCGCGGACGGATGCGGACGTAGAACTTCGAGGAGACGGGGTTGCGACCGTAGAGCGTGTCCAAGACCTCCGGCTTGGAGTAGAAGGTCACGTCCGCGCCGAGTGCGACGGAGATTCTATCAGTGTTCCACACATCACGCGCGCCTCCGAAGGTGTATGCGCCGATGCGGAACTGCGGATGGAAGTCTTCGCCGAAGCCGAGTTCGTGCGTCTCGTCGTGCGTCAGGAGGTTGTTTCTGTCAACGAGTTCGAGGCGCGTGTAGAGATAGTTGCGGTCGAGGAAGTTGACGGTTGACTCGGCCGTGTAACCGTTGAGATGAAAGGTCTCGTCGTCGTGGCGTTCGCGGTTGCGCCCCCAGATGAGCGAAGTCGCCCAGTTGCCGCGCGCGAACGGTCTGTTGTACTGCACAGAAGCCGTCTGCCGATGCGTGTCGCCCTCGTGCAGCAGTTCCGGGTTCTTGAGGAAGCCGTAGGAATACTGAAGCGTCCAGTTCTTGTTCGGTGCGACGGTGATGCGCGCCGAGCGCGAGTTCCAGGGGTTGGCCTCGAAGCCGTAGCGATGCTCGTCCGGCTCGCGCCCGTTGAAGACGGAGCCTTCCAGTTTCAGCCAGCGATAGGTGAAGCCTGTGGTGAAGACTCCGAAGGCGATGTGCGTGGAGTCTTGCAGGTGGTGCGTGAGCGGCGCGGTCGGGTTTTCGGAGGCCGATGCGCGGTGCATGAAGGCGACGGGGCCGAGCGCAGGCTCGCCGGGATAGCCGACGTATGCGTACCACGTGCCGCGTTCGCCGACGGGCAGCGTGTACTGCGCCGAGAGTTCCATGATGAGGTCGTGCGGGTGCTGCGCGTCGATGATGGGCTGGCCGCGATAGACTTCGCCGGTCTGGAACAGTTGCGGCGAACCCGCGCCGGAGAAGGTGAACGGCTCGAAGCTGAACATGCCGCGCAGTTGCAACGTGCCGCGCCCGACGCGGCGCAAGGCCATCGGCATGAACCAATTCTGCGACTCGAACTTCGTGATGCCGCGCGGCCCGCCCTGTCGGTTGACGCCGATCTTCGCTTCGCCGTGGAACATCAACAACCAGTCGCCCGCCTGCTTGTGCCACATGTAGGAAGGCGTCGT
>DASZCR010000121.1:0-5536 GCA_035942915.1 Pyrinomonadaceae bacterium
GCCTTTATGTACGGAAACGCGCATAGTACGCTTCTGCACATCCCCCTCTCAACCGACCCTCAAAGTCCTTCTTATCGCCCTCTTTTCAAACAACTTCTCCGCGCACGCGCCCTTGCGCCGACGGTCTTTGGCAAGGCTGGCATAAGCTTTGCACCTGCGGCCTGATGTGGACAAAAGTTCGACGATGCGATGGGATTGAAACTTCAAACTTTTCGGCTGCGCGGCGGCGTCTGTGAAGAGACGACACCGCGCAGCCGACACACAACCGACGGAGGCTTAAGCGCAATGGGCATACTGAACAAGGACGAAGCGGAAGGCAAATTCGACCAGGCGAAGGGCAGCGTCAAAGAAGGTCTCGGACGCATGACAGGCGACGACGAGATGGAGACAGAGGGCATAGCCGACCGCGCAGGCGGCAACATTCAAGAAGGCTTCGGCACGGCACGTCGCAAAGTCGGTGAGGCCATCGAAGATGCGGGCGATGCGATTAAACGGTAGAGAGTAATGAGTGATAGGTGATGAGTGATAAGTGATGAGTGATGAGTGATGAGACGAAGCATGTCTCTCCTCATCACTCGTCCATGTATGTTGTCTGGCAGACACGAAGACGCCGCGACGTTCGACGACAGTTGAGAACTCTTTTCGTCGAACGTCGCGGCGTTTTCGTCTTCGTCGTGTGCGTGTCCGCTCTACTCTTGACGGACGTGTTCGGCGCCGAGGTCGTTGAGTAGTTTCTCCAACTCGTCGGCCTCCTCGCCGGTCTTGGCCTCCACTCCGATAAGGATGCCGCCGCTACGCAGGCTCGCGTCGTAAACCTTCGCACGATGCTCAGGGATGCCCGCGCCGATGAGCGCGCCGACGAGTCCGCCGGTTGCGCCGCCCGCACCTGCTCCGGCCAACGCCGCTACTATCGGCCCCGCAATGACGAGTCCGAGACCGGGCAAGGCGATGGAGGTGCCCGCCGCGACGAGCGCCGCCACGACCGCGCCGACTGTGCCGCCGACTGCACCGCCAATGCCTGCGCCGTCAGCCGCGTGCGTCCGCGTCTCGATGGCGAACTCCTTGCTCTTCGTCGCGTCCGACATCAGCACGCTGATGTCGTCGCGCGTGTAACCGCGCTTGATGATGGCGTCGACGGCCGCCTCGGCCGCCACGCGTGTCTTGAAAAGTCCCGTCACAAGTTTATTAGCCATAACATGCTCCTTCACAGTTTATTCAACGCGAGGACGGTCGAGACGCTTGCCACAGCTTCTCCCATTCTTAAACCTTCTTTCAGGTGGCAACCCGCGTGCCGACGCCGCTCGCACAGGTCGCGCACGACCGCGCAAGGCTCTCTACTCTTGAACTTAGAGACCTTCGCGCACGTTCCTGCCGCACACGCGCATCCGACGCGCGACACGTACCAAAGCAAAACAAAAGGGCGCGGGGTGTCTTGTTCGGCGTCAGAGAAGATTTCGACACCGTTTATCAGGAGGCGCGGGAAGACACGCGGGCGCGCGTTGTTGTAAGGTAACGCCGTCTATCGTTCAGAGACTTGAAACGTCGAACAAGGAGGGTCGGAAATTTTGCTCAAAGCGGTCATCTTCGACATTGACGGCACGCTCGTCGATTCCGTCGACCTGCACGCCAAAGCGTGGCAGGAGGCCTTTCGTCACTTCGGGCGCGAAGTCCCTTTCGAGGATATACGCAAACAGATTGGCAAGGGCGGCGACCAACTGATGCCCGTCTTCTTCACGCGCGCAGAGTTGGACAGATTCGGCGAAGACATGGAGAAGCATCGCGGCCACGTCTACCAACGCGACTATCTGCCGCTCGTCCGCGCCTTCCCCGGCGTGCGCTCGCTCTTCGAGCGCATCCGGCGCGATGGCAAACGCATCGCGCTCGCCTCGTCGGCCAAGTCCGAAGAGTTGACCGCTTACAAAAAGCTGGCCGACATCGTTGACCTCATCGAAGAAGAGACTTCGGCCGACGACGCCGAGCGGTCGAAGCCTCACCCGGACATCTTCGAGGCCGCGCTGGCACAACTCAAAGACGTGCGCCCGGAAGAGGCGATAGTCATCGGCGACACGCCTTACGACGCAGAGGCGGCGGCGAAGGCCGGTCTGCACACCATTGGAGTGCTCTGCGGCGGCTTCCCCGAAAGCGAACTGCGCGCGGCCGGATGCGTGCGCATCTACCAAGACCCGACAGACCTTCTCGCGCGCTACGAACAGTCGCCGCTCGCCGCCGACGAGGCAGACACGGCGTCCGCTTCCTGAGGGCGCGTCCGAATCGAATGTGAGAATCCTTCAGCTTAGCTCCGCGCGTGCGTTCGGCGGCGGCGAAAGACACCTCGCAGACCTCGCGCACGCGCTCGCCGCGCGCGGCCACGAAGTTTATGCCGCGCTCGCACATCGCTCGCCGCTCCTCGAACGACTCACACCGCTGCCACGCGAAAACATCCTGACACTACCACTGCGTAACGCACTCGACCTCAAGAGCGCCGTCGCACTGGCGCGCTTCATACGCGAGCGCAAAGTCGAGATTGTGCACGCACACGTCGCACGCGACTACACGCTCGCAGCATTGGCCGTCCGACTCGCCGCGCGCAGAGGAGATGCGCCGCGCCTCGTCCTCACGCGCCACGTCCTGTTCCCTCTCGGCCGCATACACCGTCTCACGTTCAGCCATGTCGCGCGCGTCATCGCCGTCTCCGAAGCGGTTGCACGCGCGTTGCGCGAACGTCACATCATCTCCGAAGACAGACTGCGCGTCGTGCCGAACGGCGTCGATATCACGCGCTTCGACCGCGCGCACGATGACTTCAAACGCGAGGCGTATCGCGCTCAACTGGGCGCCGAACAAGGGGCGCTGATGGTCGGAACCGTCGGCGAGATAAGCCCCGTTAAAGGTCAGACAGACTTCGTGCGTGCGGTCGCCGTCGTCCGCGCACGCAGCGAAAGGCCGGTCGAATTTCTCATCGTCGGCGAGGACGCGAGCCGCGACGGGCGCAACCGCGCGGCGCTCGAAAAACTGATTACCGAACTCGGCCTCTCAAGCGTCGTGCGCCTCATGGGGCGGCGCGACGATGTGCCTCAGATTCTCGCGTCGCTCGACCTGTTCGTCTCGGCCTCGCAGAGCGAAGCGTTCGGCCTCGCTCTGGTCGAAGCGATGGCGGCGGGCGTGGCCGTCGTCGCCACCGACACGGAAGGCGCGCGCGAGATAATCGGCGCGGACGGCACAGTTGGCACGCTCATCCCGCGCGGCAATCCAGAGGCTCTGGCAGCGGCGATGCTCTCTCTGCTGGCGGATGAAGAACTGCGTGCGTCGGTCGCTGCGCGTGCGCGCGAGCGTGCGCGTGCGCGTTGGAGTCTGGAACGGATGGTGGACGAGACGCAGCGCGTCTACACAGAGGCGCTCGACGAATGAGAAAGCGCCCGTCGAAGCGAGATGATGCTTCGACGGGCGCGCGTTGAAAAGAGGTCTGAACGCACGTCCGTTAGGCGGCGCGGCGGTACTGTTTCTGCGGGTCGTATTCGAGTTCGAGATAACGTCGGCCGATGTACTTCAGGACGGCCGAGATGTGCTTGCACTCGTAGTTCTGAGCGGCGTCGCCGCGAAAGATGAAGTCGGCGCAGGTGCAGACGAGGCGACGCGTCTCCGGGTCGCGGAAGAGGTGGTAAACCTGCTCCGGGTGCGACTCCGAGTGCGCCATCCAACCATAAGGCTCTGCGTCACTGACGACGATGCGTGCCGAGCGCGCGGCGCGTTGTTCGGCCGGTGTGAAAACTTCAGTCTTCTGTGTTCTCTTTTTCGTGTTCATATCTTTCTTCTCTTGAGTTTGTCTTAAACCGAATCTGTGACCTTGTTGAGATGCTTTTCCGCATCCTTTGGTTCGACGCACGCGGCGCACGCCGCACCGGCGGGTGTATAATCACGCCGCCTGAGTCGAACTTCCTGCGAGTGATTATACTATGGACGGACGTGCGCGCGTGCGCGGCATCGAGATGGTTTACACCGAACGCGGTCAGGCGAACGACTCCGCCCCAATCGTCCTGCTGCACGGCTTCCCGCTCAACCGCGCGATGTGGGACGCACAAGCAGCAGCTCTCTCAAGATTCTATCGCTTCGTCGCGCCCGACCTGCGCGGGCACGGCGAAACCAGCGTCACCGAAGGCGCGGCGACGATGGAGGAGATGGCGCGCGACCTCTCTGCGCTGCTCGACGAGTTGGGCATCGGCAGCGTCGTTCTCGGCGGCCTCTCGATGGGAGGCTACGTCGCCTTCGCCTTCTACACGCTCTTTCCCGAACGCGTCCGCGCTCTCGTCCTCGCAGACACGCGTGCGCAAAGCGACAACGAGGAAGGGCGTCGCACGCGCGAGGAGACTGCGCAACGCGCGCTCGCCGAAGGCATGGAGTTCATCGCAGAGACGATGCTTCCCAAGTTGCTCGCGCCGACCACGCCGCACGAACAACCGGAGACGGCCGCGCGCGTCCGGCAGATGATTCTCTCGATGAAGCCCGCAGGCGCTGCCGCCGCACTGCGCGGCATGGCCGTACGCGCAGACCAGACGGCGCTGCTTCAGCGGATTCATGTGCCGACGCTCATCATCGTCGGAGACCGCGACGCCGTGACGCCGCGCGCGGACGCAGAGAAGATGCACGCAAGCATCGCCGGCTCTCGTCTCGAAGTCATCGAAGGCGCGGGTCACGTCTCGAACATGGAGCGCCCGGCAGAGTTCAACCGTGCGCTCGAAAGTTTCCTGCGTGCGCTCTAAGTTGCGGCGACGCGTGCGCGTGTCCTGAACCGAAGGGGGTGACCCGAAGTTGAGCGAGGGATGGAAATTTCGCATCGAAGAGCGCGTTCGTTGGGGCGACGTGGACGCAGCGCGTATCATCTTCTACGGCGCTTACATACGCTTCTTCGAGTTCGCCGAGACGGAGTTGTTTCGTGCCGTCGGCCTGCCTTACGGAGTGATGTTCGACGAGTTGGACGTGTGGCTTCCGCGCGCTCATCTCGAATGTGACTTCCGGCGCGCCGCACAGTTAGACGACCTGCTCGAAGTCTCCGTCTGGGTCGGTCGCATCGGGCGCAGTTCCATCCGCCTCAACTTCGAGGTGCGCCGCAAAGGTGAAGAGGCGCCCGTCGCAGAGGCTCACTTCGTCCTCGTCTCCGTGCGCCGCGCGACGTTTGAGACTGTGCCCGTGCCCGACGAGTTGCGTCGCCGCCTTGCTCCTTTCACCCAACCCGCACCGGCCGGAGTCGCCGACTGAGCCTCGCCTTTTATTCTTTATCAACAAGGGGAGTTAAAAGAAGATGACAGACGATTCGAGCATCGAGTTTGACATGTTCGAGGACGCGCGCCGAAATCTTGTCGAGGCGCTCGTCAAAGAAGGACACGACCAGATAGAGGCCGAGCGCGTCTCGCTCTACGTCGTGCAGGGCATCCGCGAAGTGCCGAGGCTGTTGTCCACTCTGGCGCGCGGCAACGCTTCCGAAGCCGGTATCATTAGCCTGCTCAACAAAGTTCTCGACAACGCCTCCGCGCTCGGCAAA
>DASZCR010000122.1:0-52537 GCA_035942915.1 Pyrinomonadaceae bacterium
TCTCACCGTGCGCGATGCGGCGACGGTTCTCGGCGTGATAGCCGGGCGCGACGAGCGCGATGCGACGACGGCCGACGTGCCCGTGCCCGACTACGCGTCGGAGCTTTCGTCGAACATCGGCGGCGCACGCCTCGGAGTGCCGCGCTCTCTCTTTGGCGAAGGGCTTGATGCAGAGGTGCGCGCGCGCGTCGAGAGCGCCATCGAGGCTTACCGCGAGATGGGCGCCGAGATTGTTGATGTCGAGTTGCCGCACGCGAAATATTCCATCGCCGTCTACTACATTCTGGCGACGGCCGAAGCGTCGTCGAATCTGGCGCGCTACGACGGCGTGCGCTACGGTCACCGGACGGAAGAGGCTAGGGACTTGCGCGGCATGTACCGGCGCACGCGCGACGAGGGTTTCGGCGCAGAGGTCAAACGCCGCATCATGCTCGGCACATACGTCCTCTCTTCAGGCTACTACGAGGCCTACTATCGCAAGGCGCAGCAGGTGCGCTCTCTCATCAAAGAGGACTTTCGCGCGGCGCTCGAACGCTGCGACGCCATCCTGACGCCGACGACGCCGACCGCCGCTTTCCTCCTCGGCGAGAAGACGGACGACCCGCTCGCCATGTATCTCAGCGACATCTACACCTGCACGGCCAACCTCGCCGGTATCCCCGGCGTCAACGTCCCGTGCGGGCTTACCGAGAAGGGCTTGCCCGTCGGCTTTCAACTGCTCGGCGCGCACTGGAACGAGGCCGCGCTGCTCAGGCTCGCACACGCCTACGAACAGGCGCACCCGCTCGACGCGCGCCCGACCCTCTTGGCACAACCCGCCGAGTAGGAACGGATTCATCAACTCATTGACTCAACGGTTCATCGACTCATCGACTCATTGATTCATTGATTCGGTGAGCCGTTGAGGCGTTGAATCGGTGAGTCAATTTCCGAACCTTTTTTTTTCACGCCGCCCGTATCTTTCCGCGCGTTGCGGGTAATAACGTTTCGAGTCTGCGAGTTTTTGAAGGAGGTCGGGCTGTAGTGCAAGGACGTGCCCGGCGAGGATGACTGACGAAAAGCTTCTTCAGCGAGCGAGTCGCGGCGACGAGTCGGCCTTCATGCTGCTCTACGAGCGACATCGCGCGTCGGTCTTTCGCTTTGCCTACCGGCTGCTCGGCTCGACGGCGCTGGCCGAAGAAGTGACGCACGACTGTTTCCTCTCGCTCGTCAAAGCGCCTGCGCGCTTCGACCCGCGACGCGCCGCCTCTCTACGCACGTACCTCTTTGCCGCCGCACGCAATCTCGCCTTCAAACACCTGCGCCAACACTCCGGCGAGACCAGTCTGGACGATGCGCTGACGGACGCTTCCCCGACAGACTTCGGCGAGACGCCGCTCGGCCGTCTGCTCGAAGCGGAGTTGGCCGAAGCGGTGCGCAAGGCTGTTGCGGCGCTGCCTGCGCTGCAACGCGAGGCCGTCGTCCTGTTTGAGTATGAGGAGTTGCCGCTGGCGGAGATTGCGCGGATTGTCGAAGCGGATGTCGGCACGGTTAAGTCGCGCCTCTATCGCGCGCGCGCGAGTTTGAGGAGGTCGCTCGCGCCTTACTTTAAAAGTCACGAACGGGTAGCGGCTGTTGAGAGGGTCTACAAATGAAAGAGAAAAAATATCTCCGTCTTCTTCCCTTCCGCGCACAGGACGACTCGCGTCGTGCAGGCGATGACGGCGGGCGTCTCGAATGGCACGACGACGACGAGTTGAGCCGTCTGCTGCACAAGTGGGAAGCGCCCGATGCGCCGCGCGCCACCGACGCACGACTGCTCGCCTCCTTCAGACGCGAAACCGCTATCGCCGCGCCCTTCCGCCGCCGGTTCTGGAACGCTTCGGTGAGCGTTCCCCTGCCCGTCGCCGCGCTCGCCGTCCTCGCGCTTCTGTGCATCACGGCGACGCTTCTGGTGCGTCCCTTCCGCCTCTCACGAGAGACGGCCGGAGAGGTCGCGCCGCACGCGAGCGAGACGACGAAGGTTATCGAAGTGCCCGTCATACAGGAGCGCATCGTCTACGTCGAGCGGGGCGCACGGCGCAAGCAGTCGGCGCGCGACGAAAATTTCTCGGAACGCCGACCATCCCAACAGCGTGTGCGTCAACAAGCAACGTCGCCGCAGCCTCTGGCGCGCGGCGAGAGACGGAGCGCGCCCGACGCAGAGACGCACGGGACGGGTTACTTCACGCGCGTCAACATGGAGGAGTTCCATCCGGCCAACCAGATGCAGATTAGAGTTATTAAGAGAGGTAACGGAGATGAGAAGTGAACGCACCACCCGACGACTGTTGACAGCCCTGCTCCTCTGCGTCGCGTCTGTCGCGTCGGCGGCGCACGCCGACGTGCAAGAGGGGCAGATGCAGCAACTCGTCGTGCCGATGCAGAGCGGCGTCTTCGTCTCGTTCACGACCGAGACCGTTCCGGCCGGTTCGCAGGAACTTTCCTTCAGCTTCATCGAGGCCGAGTTCAAGCCGAACCTCATCCACCGCCTCTTCGTCGATGAGGAACAGGACTTCTACTTCGGCTACGACCTGCTCGTTGAGCGCGCGGGCGCGGCCGGGCAGTACCGCGTCACGGTCAGGCCGCTTAGCCCTGATTACGAGCGGATGCTGCGCGCGCGCAAAGCTTTCCTCAACCGCCGTCCGCACCCAAGCCTCAACCCGGCCGCCTCTGCTTCGCAGCCGCAGACGGTGGCCGACGGCGACACTCTGGCGATAGACGTGCTCGTCAATCCGCGCAACGGAGCGAAGATTGTCGATGTCATCAAAGTCACTTCGGACGACCCGCGTCTACAGGAAGCCCCTGCCAGCACGCGCCCGCCGCGCGACTTCACGCTCGAAGACATGCAGCTTAAAGTCACCGCCTACAAACTGCTCGTCGATGGCGAGGCCGTCTATAGTTCGACGAGCGGATGCGCGGGGCCGCTCATCTGGTTTGCGCTGCCCGGACGCGGACGCTTCATCTTCTCGCTGGTGCCGCGCCCCGGTTACGACTTTCAGAAAATCGGCACGGTTGAGCACAACAAAATCAAGTTCTCGCTCGGCGACGAACGCTACGAATGGGTGTCGCGTCTCCCGGTTGTCGGCAACGGCGGCAACTGGAACCTCTGGGTGCTGCACGACCCCGGCTATCGCTCTGAGTTGTTTCCCGCCGAGACGACGAACGCACGCGCGTCGAGAAATCAACCGGACGCTTTAACGCGCAGCATCGACGGCGCACGCCGCACGCAGAAACAGCCCGGCTTCGGCGCGCCTTCTGGCACGGGCGCGACGGAAGCTGCGCCGAGACGACGCACGCGCGTCGTCATCGGCGCGGCCGACGGCATCGAACACCTGCTCCCGAAACAGTAAACCCCAAACACCAATCGCCCCGCACACGAGGAGAGCGTCCGGCGGAACGGACGCCCTCCTCTGGCGTGAGCTTTGTCCGGCGCGGGGCAAGGAGAGAGATAAAGATGAAAAGAGTTGTCTGCTACTCGATGGCCGTCATCACCATGCTGCTCGTCGCGCGTGTGCCTCCGGCGTGCGCGCAGGATGAAGACTTACCGAAGGTCGAAGTCGGCGCGCAGTTCTCTTCGCTCTCGCTCGGTCGCATAGACTTTCTCGACTCGGAGACGAAGGCGGGCTTCGGCGGACGCATCACCTTCAACCTCAACCGTTCGTTGGCGCTCGAAGCAGAGGGTAACTTCTTTCCTCGACAGGAACCGCAGGCGTCTGCGCGCGGCGGTCGCGCCTTGCAAGGACTCTTCGGTGTGAAGGCGGGAAAACGGTTCGAGCGGTTCGGCGTCTACGGCAAGGCGCGGCCGGGCTTTGTCCACTTCACCGATGCGATTAACGAAATCAGCTCGACGAGCGCCGTCCTCGACGGAGAGACCTTCTTCTTTCCTGAGTTGCGGACGGGCGGGAAGACTCACTTCGCAGTGGACGTGGGCGGCGTCCTCGAACTCTATCACACGCGGCGCGTCCTGACGCGCTTCGACTTCGGCGACACCATCATCCGCTACGGCGAACGTCCCGGCGCGTTCTTCACAGGGCTGCCCGGCGAACCGCCCATCATCTTCACGCGCCCCGCCACGACCAGACACAACTTCCAGTTCAGCGCCGGAGTCAGCTTCCGCTTCTGAGCTTCAGAACCCTCACCCCTCCCGCAAGCCGTGCGTCAAACTTTTTAATTCTCGCGCACAGTTTGCGGGAGGCGCGCGGAGACGGATGAGAGGAGTCGTGTGTGAGCGTCAGCCGTGCTGCGGTCTCTTGTCGCGGATGAGGTCGCCGGTGAAAATTTCGACGACGTTTTTGAGCGTGCCGACGACCGGCATCAGGTCGAGGCCGACGTGCATCGCGCCACGGAGCGCGCCCTTCTTCTTGACCTCGTAGCTGGCAAGCCCGACCGCGACGGCCGTGCCGACGAAAGGAATAGGTTTGATGAGCCGCTTCGCCAGCTTCCATCCGCCCGCTCTCAATACTCTGCGCTTAAAAGTCGCTGCCATCTTTGCACTCCCCTGCGTGAATTGAAGTCTCGATAAAACTCGCGCCCGCGCGTCCGGCGCGTGAACGTCCGCTTTCGCGCGCCGCGCCGTATTCAAACGGGACGATTTTCGCGTCGTCGCGGCGCGCCTGCTTATCAAAATGCAAACGGCGCACCGCACGGGGGCGCGCCGTTTGAAATTCGACACGCGCTTTGTTCACAATAGGCGCCGATGCCGATTTTCGATTGTCTCAAATGGCCGGAGATGCGCGCCGTCGCGCACGAGTTAATCGGGCGCGTCCATGCGGGACACGCCGAGGGGCGTTTCTCGATTCCCGTCATCGATTTCGTGGGGGTCTTTTCGCCGGGGGCGACCGAGCGCGACCGTGAGCGCGTGACCGCGCGTGGTCGGATGGAGTTTGCGGCCGACTCGGAAACGACCGGGACGTTTGCGCTCGCAGAAGGGCCGCGCGCTCTGCTCGACCTCGGACGCGAAGGGCTGGTGATGCGTATCCCGGCGCGCATGAGCGGGCGCTATGAACTGCGCGCGGGAGGCTTTCGCGTCGTCTTCAACGAGGGCGAAGAGTTGGAGGGTTGCAGGCGGCTCGTGCTGCTCGTCTGCAAGCGCGTCGTCAGCGTGGACATCTCGCAGACGCGCGTTGACGTGCATCTTCCGTCACGCTTTTTCGACCTCTGCGTCGAGTTCGACTAAGCGGCACAGACAATCAACGTTCCAGTTTGGCGCGGGCGCGTTCGAGGAAGGTTCGCATCATCTGCGAGACGCCTTTTTGCAGTTCCGCGCTGAGACGACTTTCGCCGAGCAATCCTGCCAGCATGTGCAGTTCGCGCGCGGCCTGACGCCGCAACTCGACGCGCTGCTCGATGAGGACGCGCGTCCACTCGCTGCCGCGTTCGAGAAAGGCGGCGGAGTAGCGCAGCAGGTTCTTGCGCTCGGCCGGTACGGGCGTCCACTCGATGCGCGCGGGCGCGTCGATTGATTGCTCGACGGCGAAGGCTTGCCGCATCGCGCCGATGACGGGCACATCCGCGCGTATCAGCCAGCGCGCCACGCCTTCCGCATCGTTCGTAATCCTCTCCACACCCGGCATCAACTCCGCAAAGTTGCGCAGGTCTGCGAAGAACTCGCGGGCGCGCTCGACGCTCGCCCTCACGTCCAATTGCTCGTTGAAAGCGGCTCTGATTTGGAACATCGGAAACCTCTGTGATGAGTGATAGGTGATGGGTGTTGGGAGAAGAACTGTTTTTATCTTATCACCTATCGCCTATCACTTATCACTCCTCTCTTACCACCTCTCACTTAAAAAATCGGCTGGAACAGAAACGAGTTGAAGAAGAGGCGCGTGGTGGAGCGCCAGATGCCGCGAAAGTTGGGGTCTTCGGCGTAGAGGACGACGTGGCCGCGACCTGTGGGTTCTTCGATGACGTAGGCCGTGCCGCGCAGCAGGCGTTCGGTGTTGCCCGGCCAGACGAAGCCCGCGATGCGGAGCGTCTGCGTCTCGTCGGCGCTGAAGACGACGGCGTTCGTGCCCTCCTTCGAGGGGCGGAAGAAGTAGGCCGAGTCGACGAGGACAGGCAGCGTCGTCTGTTCGTAGCCGTAGGTGAGCGGCGTCGTGCGGTCGAGTGTCGCGCGCATGATAGCGCCGGGAACTGCTTCGGGCACTCTGCCCGGACGCGAAGAGGGCGAGGCGATGGGCGGTAAATCGGGCGGTGCGCCTTCGAGCTTTTCGGTCTGCTCGGTTTCGGGTTGCTGCTGTTCGGGGATGGAAGTGTCGGTCTGCTTCTGCCCGCGTTCGCGGCGCGCGGCCGTCGTCGGACGCTTGTCGGTTGCGCCCTGCGCGCCTGCCGCTTCGGAGACGACGGAGGGCGTCGGCGTCGGCGTCGGTTCGGCTGCCGCATCCGGCTTGTTGGCCTGCTCGTCGTCTTCGCTGCCGACTATCTGCGTCGAAGAGAGTTTCACGTCCTTGAGCGAGGCGAAGACGGCCGCGCCCTTGATGCAGACGAGCGTGCCGCCGCGCTCGACCCAACTGCGCAACGTATCGACGCCGCCCTTGCCGAAGGCGGAGAAGTAGCGGCCGGGCGAGCCGTCCGGCAGGATGAGCACGTTGTATTGGTCGAGCCGCGCGCTCTTGATGGCATCAATCGTCATCGGCGTGAAGTCAACGCCCATGCGGTCGAGCGTCCACCAGAGCGCGCCGTAGCCGGTGACGTTGACGGGTTCGTCCGCGGCGACGATGATGCGCGGCCGCCTGAGAGAGATGACCGACTCGGAGCCGACGCCGGTCTCGCCCGTCTCCGTGAAACCGGAGTTGACGGCCGTTACTTCGACGCCCGTCTGGCGCGCCAGTTGCGCGATGCGTTCGTGCAGCCGCTCGTTGTTGCGCGAGACGCGCACGACGACCGTCCCGCGCGGCCAGTCGCGCCCGCCCGCGTTCAAGGTCTTCGTAGCGACGGCGAGTTTGAAGTCTTCGCGTAGCAGGCGATAGACGAGCGAGGCCGCGCCGTTGCGTTCATAAGGGATGATGTAGGCGACGCCCGCGCGACCCGTGACGCCTCCGCTCTGCAAGAGCATGAGCGCCTCGCCGCGTGCGGGCGGGGGAGGGCTCGCGACGCTCGACGTGTTCGTGTGCGTCGGCCTGTAGAAGTCACCCGTGACGGGCGGGGCGTCTTCCGTCCAGTAAGCTTCGACGCCGAAGACGAGCGGCAGCGACCATGAAGTGATGTCGTAGAAGCCATACTCCTCGCGCGGAGCGTTGCGCCCGCGCACTTCGTTGCGGCGGAAGCGCGCCAGTTGTTCGCGGACGAAGGCCTGGTCTTGCGGCGTGTCGGGTTCGAGGAGAGCTTTGGCGATGCGCTTCTGCGGTTGCGCGAGGTCAATGACGTAAGCGCCTGCGGGGAAGTCGCGCGTCGTGGCCGGAGAGTCCGGGCGCGTGTAGTCGTGCGCGCGCGTCGAGCGGAAAGATTGCGCGGAGGCGCGAACTTCGACGCCTGCGCGCAGCAGGTTATCAACCAACTCGGCGGCGCGGCCGGGGTCTGCGCCCGGCAGGATGACGAAACGCTTGATTCTCTCCGTGCGTCCTTCCTCGACGGCCGTCTGCTTGAACTTGAGATAATCGCTGACGCGCGCCTGCGAGTTGGCGGCGGCGGTCGCCATCGTCGTCAGCGAAGCGACGAAATGCTTGGCGACGGCCGAGCGCATCGTGACAATCGTCTCATCATCGCGCCGCCAGCGCAGACCCTTCCAGCCGCCGCCGTCCGTCTCATAAGTCATCCCGGTCGCGCCCTGTAGGCTCGGCCATGAGTCCCAGTAGCCGGGATAGAAGAGGTCGAAGATGTCTCGCACGTAGAAGTCCCACTGGCGCTGGTCGAACTGCGCGGCGTTGGCGCGGCCGAAGGTGGTCAGCCAGCGCGCGGTCATCTCCTGCGGCAGATTGGGATTGATGGGCAGGGCAGCGGGCGGGAAGAAGAACTGCGAGGGCTGCCCGTGATGGTCAACGAAGACCTGCGGGTTCCATTCGAGGAAGGCGCGCTGCATGTTGCGTGTTTCGACCTGCGAGGTGGCGATGTTGTCTCGGTTGAGGTCGAAGCGAAAACGGTTGACGCGGCCGTAGACCGTCCAGGGTTCGTCGTGCTCGGTCGCGTTCGGTTCGGGGTTGCCCGTGCCGACGGAGTTGTACCACGTGACGAAACGCTCGTGGCCGTCCGGGTTGGCGCAGACGTTGACGAGGGCGACGCTGTTGCGCAGGATGTCGAGTGTCGCCGGTTCGTTCGACGCGGCGAGTTGATAGACGACCTGCATCATCGCCTCGAAGGAGGCCGACTCGTTGCCGTGAATCGTGTAGTTGAGCCAGACGGTGACGGGCGTCGTCTGCACGAGTCGCTGCGCCTCGTCGGCCGAGAGCGTGCGCGGGTCTGCGAGGCGCGCCGTGTTGGCTCGAATCTGTTCGAGGCGCGCGATGTTCTCAGGCGCGCTGATGGCGACCAGATGCATCGTGCGATGCTCGTTCGTCTCGCCGATGTCGATGATGCGAACGCGGTCGGAGGCGGCCGAGGCGATGGCCTGAATGACGCGCTCCATCATCGCGTAGTTGGTGTGAAAGTCGCCCACGTCGTAGCGCAGGATGGACTGCGGGCGCGGGACATTTTCGCGGTAGGGGCCGCGCGCATAGAAATCGAAGCGCGCATCGCGGTCGGCCTCCTGCTGTGCGAAGGCAAGCGGTGTGTGTGCGAGGACGACGAGCGCGACGCAGACGAGCGAACGGGCGAACTGATACATGCCGGAGTCCGAACTTTCTGTTTGACGGAGAGTGTGCTAAGACGTTTTCGATATTACATCGCCTGCGGCGCGATACTCAAATTCGCGGGGTCGGGAGAAGCGTATGACGGGAGACGACTTTCGAGAGGCGGGGGGCGACGGGTCGGCCTGCCCGCGCTGCCACGCAAGACCTCTGCGCGCGTGGGAGGAACTGAACGAAGCCGAGCGCACCGTCGTCGAACGCCTCCCCGCCTCCGCCCTCTACACGCCCGACGAACGGCGCACACGTCATCGCTGGTGTCCGCGCTGCTGGCACGAAACCACCGGCCACACCACGCAAAATGCCTGACCGCATCAACTGTTTGAAGCGGACGCCTTCCGGCGCGTGCGGGTGGGAATCCGATTCTGGATTAGTCAACTCGTGATGCGCTCGTAGGCAGCGCGCACAGCGTTCATGCGGGCGGCGAGTGCTGTCAGCAGCGCGCCGGGTGCGGGGTAGTCGGCGCGACGTGCGAGGTCGCGCAGGACGGGATGGTCGGGCGCGGTGGGCAGACGCGTCGAGCGCCCGACGAGGATGCGCAGGTGATGGTCGAGCGCACGCAGCAGCGTGTAGCCTTCGCGCAAGGCTCGATAGCTTTCGGAGTCGAGCGAACCGGCCGCGTGCAGGCGTTCCAGCGTCGCGGCGGTCGAACGTTCGCCGTCGTCGTCCGGCACGTTGTCGCGCAGTTGAAGAAAGCGCGCGGCGAAGTAAACGTCGAGCATGCCGCCCGCGCCGAACTTGATATCAACGGCGCGACGCCCCGCGCGTTCGCGTTCGAGTCGCTCGCGCACGCGCCGCGTCTCTGCGCTCAGGGCATCCGCCCCGACGCGTGCGGCCGCCTCGTGCAGAGCGCGTCGCGCCTCCCTTTCCACCACGCGCCCAAACTCAAGGTCGCCCGCCACCGCGCGCAGCTTCACGTAAGCCAGCCACTCCCAGACGCCCGCGCGCTCGCCGAGATAGTTGATGAAAGCCTCCGACGCCAACGCCAGCGCGCCGTTGCGACCGTCCGGCCTGAGACGCAGGTCAACGCGATAGAGATAACCGTCGCGCGTCAGGCTCGACAGCGCGACGACGAGCAACTCGGAGAGACGCGCGTAAGCCTCCTCGTGCGTCAGCCCACGCACGGGCGGCGGCACGCGCCGGTCGTAGACGAGCACGAGGTCGAGGTCTGAGCCATAGTCCATCCCGCCGCTTCCCAAGCGACCGAGTCCGAGCACGGCCAGACGCGGCCCGGCCGCCAGATTGCCGTAGCGTCGCGCCGCCTCGCGCCGCGCGACGAGCAGACCCGCGTTGACCGTCGCCGAAGCCAGTGCCGCCTGCAAACTGTTCGACTCGCTCATCGAGATTTGTCCGCGCGCGTCCAGAGAACCGATTTCGATGAGCAGACGCGACCAAGCGCGCCTGAGCGCCGCCAACTCTGCGCCGAAACTGCGCTCCGCATCGACGGCCGCGCGCAGCACCGCACGATGGTCGCGCGCTTCGACCACCTCGCGCGCACTTGTCACGGACGCGATGAGCGCGGGATTGCCCGCCAGCATCTCGCCGAAGAGCTCGGACGCCCCGCACAACTCGACCAGCGCCCCGACGTTCTCATCCGATAGCTCGACCCGCGCGCCGGACTTGTCGAGCGACGCGGCGATGCGTGCCAGATAGGTCAAAGCCCTGCGCGCGTCCAGCGTCTCGCGCGCTGCCTCCTTCAGCCGCCGCGCGAGCCGTTCGACCGCGCCCGCCTCGTCCGCCTGCCCGTCATCGGCGGCGGCTGTGAGCCTCGACGCAAAGACGCTCGCCGCCGTACGCGCCGCCGCCGATTCGACATCGCCCACCACTTCGACATGCTCGCTCGACTCCGCACGCGCTCCGGCCACCGGCGAACCCGCTTCGTCCGCACAACTCTGAGGAGCAGTCTTCTCATGCGACTTCTCCGCCTGCCCGCTCGTCTCGTTGCCGAAGACGCGTTCGTATGCGGCATGTACGTTCGACGTGTGATGTTCGAGCGCGCGGTTGAAGTTCGAGAGCGCGTCTGCGTCCTGAAAGTGCATCCGGCGCGCGACGAGTGCGCGTCGCAACGTCTCTTCGGGAACGGTGTGCGTCTGAAGACCGTGCTCCATCTGGAGGCGATGTTCGAGCGTCCGCAGGAAGAGGTACGCGTCGGAAAGCTCCGTCCGTTCACGTTCGTTGATGAGCGCGCGGTCGGCGAGTCGGCCGAGGCTGATGAGCGTGTGCGGAGCGTGCAGCCACGCATCGCGTCCGCCGTAGGCGAGTTGGAGAGCTTGAGCGATGAACTCGATTTCGCGGATGCCGCCGCGACCGAGTTTGACGTTGAAGCCGCGAGTTTCAGAGCCGTGCTGGCGGTCTATCTTCTGCTTGGCGAGGCGAACGTGCGCGAGTGCTTCGGGGACGGTCGCATCGAGACGATAGACGCTCGCGCGCACGCCCTCGGCGAAGCGCGCGTAGAGACTGGACGCTCCGGCAGAGGCGCGCGCGCGAATGAGCGCCTGAAGTTCCCACGCCTGCGCCGTCTCTCTGTAGTAGCGCAACGCTTCTGCGAGCGAGGCGGCGAGCGCGCCGTCGCGCCCGTGCGGACGAAGGCGCAAATCGACGCGGTAGGCCGCGCCCTCGCCTGAAGGTTTGCCGACGAGTTGCGAGATGCGCTCGGCGAGCCGTGCGAAGAATTCGCGATTCGTCACCGTGCCGCGCTCGCCGCGCCCGGATGTCTCTCCGTCGTCCGAGTAGAGAAAGAGAAGGTCGATGTCTGAGGAGTAGTTGAGTTCGCGCGAGCCTAACTTGCCGAGTGCGACGATGACGAAGCGCGAGGTCTTCGTGCGCCCGCGCTCGTCCGTACACTGCGGCGCGCCGTAGAGGTTTTCGAGTTGCTGGTGCGCGAGGTCGAGCGCGAACTGGAGCACGGCATCGGCGAGATTGGAAAGCTCCTCAGTCGTCTCGACGATGGTCGTCGTCCGCCGCAGGTCTTGCAGGTAGATACGCAGCAGTTCGCGTCGGCGAAAGCGCGCGAGCAGCACTTGCGTATCCAGCCCCGTGTGCGTGAGGCTGAAGCGCGCCAGCGACTCGCGAAACTCCTCGGCCGTACGGACGCGCACGTTGGCGCGTTCACGGGCGAGCCACGTCAGATATTCCGCGTTCTGTTCGAGCGTGGTCGCCAGCAGCGGACTCCACGCGGCGAGCGCGAGCGCATCCGAGAGCAGCCCTGCGTCGCGCTCGAACAGTTTCGAGACGCGCGGGTGCGCCGCCGTGACGCGTTCGTAGAAGCGCCGCGCGCCCTCCGAGTCCGGCAGGTCGCGCACGAGTTGTTGAATCTCTTCTCTCACGTCCAAAGCAGTTGTGAGAGTAAATTAAAACAGCGGCAGGCGGAAAGCGAGTTTAGACGGGCGTGTAGGGTCTGGATAGTTTGTCTTCGAGCGCCGACCTGACCTGCGGCCATTCGGATTCGATGATGCTGAAGTAGACGGAATGGCGCAGCCGACCCGTGTGCGTAATCATGTGATTGCGCAGCGTCCCTTCCTCGGTCGCGCCGATGCGGAGGATAGCGCGACGCGAACGTTCGTTGAGCGAGTCGGTCTTAAACTCGACGCGGATGGCCTTGAGCGTCTCGAAGGCGTGGCGGAGCATGAGGTACTTGGCCTCTGTGTTGACGGGCGTGCGTTGCCAGTTGCGCCCGACCCATGTCCAGCCGATTTCAAGACGACGGTTGGCCGGGTCGATGTTGCCGAAGCGAGTGCTGCCGATGGGCTGCCCCGTCGATTGATGGAGGGTGGCGAACGGAAGGGAGAGGCCGCGCGCCTGTTCGGCCAGCGCCGTCTCGATGTAGGCGCGCAGTTCTGCGGGCGTCGCAAGCCGCGTCGTCGTCCAACGCCAGAGGTCTTCATCGAGGCCGACTTCGCAGAGCGCGTCGGCGTGCGCGAGCGAGAGCGGTTCGAGCCGGACGTAACGGCCTTCGAGCGTGACGGGTTGGACGTTCATAAGATTGATTTCATCTGCGCGCCGGTTCGTTGATTCATCAAGCAATGAGTCGATGAACCAACGCGCAGATGAATCAATTTCCTCAGATGTCGAAGTAGAGCGAGAACTCAAGCGGGTGCGGGCGCATCCGCAAGGCCGTGATTTCGCGTTCGCGCTTGTAGCTAATCCAGCGGTCGATGAGTTGCGGCGTGAAGACATCGCCTTTGAGGAGGAAGTCGTGGTCGGATTCCAGAGCCTTGAGCGATTCATCGAGCGAGCCGGGCAGCGTCGGCACGTCCTTCAACTCTTCGGGCGAGAGGTCGTAGATGTCCTTGTCGAGCGGCTCACCCGGCTCGATGCGGTTCTGGATGCCGTCGAGTCCGGCCATCAGCATCGCCGAAAAGGCCAGATACGGATTGCACGAAGGGTCTGGCGGACGAAACTCCAGACGCTTGAGTTTCGGATTCTGCGAGAACATCGGGATGCGGATGGCGGCCGAGCGATTGCGCGCCGAGTAGGCGAGATTGACCGGAGCTTCAAAGCCGGGAACGAGTCGCTTGTAGCTGTTCGTCGTCGGCGCGGCGAAGGCCACCACCGCCGCCGCGTGCTTGAGTAGTCCCCCGATGTAGTAGCGCGCCAGTTCCGACAAGCCCGCGTAGCCGTCGCCCGCAAACAGTGGCTTCTCACCCTTCCAGAGCGATTGATGACAGTGCATGCCGGAGCCGTTGTCGCCGTAGAGCGGCTTGGGCATGAAGGTCGCCGCCTTGCCGTACTGGTAAGCCGTGTTGCGGACGATGTACTTGAACAGTTGAAGGTTGTCGGCCGTTCCCAACATCGTCGAGTAGCGGATATCTATCTCGCACTGCATCGGCGCAACTTCGTGGTGATGACACTCGACCGTGATGCCGCAACGCTCAAGCGTGAGCGCGATTTCCGACCGCAAGTCAACAAGCGAGTCGGTCGGCGCGACCGGCACGTAGCCCTCCTTTTGCCGGACGCGGTAGCCGAGGTTCGGCCCCTGAAACTCATCGACGCTGGTGCGCCCGCTGGCCCAGTGCGCTTCGTCCGATTCGAGGCTGTAGCTGGCGGCGTTCTGCTCGCTCTTGAAGCTCACGTTGTCGAAGACGAAGAACTCGGCTTCCGGGCCGAAGTAGACCGTATCGGCGATGCCTGTGAAGCGGAGGTAGTTTTCGGCGCGTTGCGCGACGGAGCGCGGGTCGAGACCGTAGCCCTCTTTGGTAATCGGGTCGACGGCGTTGGCAATCAGGCAGAGCGTCGGCTCTTCGGCGAACGGGTCCATCCACATCCGCACGGGGTCGGGCACGAGCAGCATGTCGGATTCATGTATCGAAGCCCAACCGCGCAGACTCGATGCGTCAAAGCCGAAGCCGTCTTCAAAAGAGCCTTCCGAGAGTTCGTGGACGGGAAACGTCAGGTGATGCCAAGCCCCGACGAGGTCTGTAAAACGGACGGAGAGAAACTTCGCCCCCTGGTCTTCGGCGTACTTCAGTGCCGTTTTTGCGTTCATGTTGTCTCCTGAGAAGTGTTGGAGGGGTAGAGAGCTTGTGCCGCCTCTGGGGAGCGGCGAACAGGGTGTTGAGCACGGGCGCGGGCGTGAGCGTCATATTTCGTCAAACGACGCTTAAAAAGCTGGCATTATAGACACGCGCACAGGGCTGTCAAGGTTTCACAGGATTGTTACACACGAGTGTGCGTCGAAGGCGACCGGCGCATGCGGCTAAACCTTTCTGGTGCGCCACGTTAAGTCGTGGGTGGGGGCGTCTGCGCCAAAAAAATAGTTTTTGACCGCCCCCCTTTTTTCTGTTAAATTGCGCCTCTAGTTTTTCCATCCCTCTATACTTCAGACTGTAAACCCGCGCCGCATTGTAGCGACCGCGCCAACTGTTGCAATAACCGAACATACGGGAGGCAGGAGCACCGAAGTTGACCACGGCCATTGAACAGACGCTTGAGACCTACGGCATAGAGAATTGGGGAGCCGGTTACTTCGGCATCAATCGCAAAGGCAACCTTGTAGTTCACCCCTCCGAGTCTGACCAGTCGAAGGCGGCCGACATCAAGGAAATCGTCGACGACCTCGCCCGTCGAGGGATTTCGACGCCCGTCCTCCTGCGTTTCCCGCAACTCGTCACGGCGCAGGTGCGTAAACTCCAACGTGCCTTTCGCAACTCCATCCGCGAGTACGAGTATCAGGGGTCGCACATGTGCGTCTACCCGATGAAGGTCAACCAGAACCGCGCCGTCGTCGAGGAATACCTGCGCGAAGGCTCGCGCTATGACTTCGGACTCGAAGCAGGTTCGAAGGCCGAACTCTACGGCGCGCTCGCGCTCGAACAGTCCGAAGACAGCCTCCTCGTCCTCAACGGCTTCAAAGACCTTGAGTTTATCGAGTTGGCCTATACGGGCGCGCGCTCCGGCAAACGGGTCGTCATCGTCATCGAGAAGCTTTCGGAACTCGACCACGTCCTGCGCGTCGCAGAGCAGTACGAGGAGGGACAGATGCCGATGCTCGGCATCCGCGTCAAGCTCTACTCGAAGGGTTCCGGCCGTTGGGAGAAATCGGGCGGCGAAGCGGCGAAGTTCGGACTGACGACGACGGAGATTCTCGAAGTCATCCGTCGCTTGCAGGAAGAGGGGCGCGTGGACATGCTGCGCCTGCTCCACTTCCACATCGGCTCGCAACTGACCGACATCAAGCGCATCAAGAACGCGATGAAGGAGGCGGCGCGCGTCTACGCGAAGATTTACCAGATGAAAGTGCCGATTGACCTGCTCGACGTGGGCGGCGGCATGGCCGTCGATTACGACGGCTCGAAGACGGCCTTCGACTCCTCAGCCAACTACACGGCGCAGGAGTTCGCCAACGACGTGGTCTACACCATCATGCAGGTCTGCGACGACGAGAACGTGCCGCACCCGACCATCATTCAGGAGTCCGGCCGCTATCTCGCAGCCTATCACGCCATCCTCGTGACCAACATTCTCGACGAGGTGGAGACGGTCGTCGAAGACATCACGCCCATCGAGATTGACGAGGACGACCCGCAGGTGGTCACCGAGTTGGGCGAACTGCGCGAATCTATCAACGTCAAAAACTATCGCGAGTATTACCACGACGCGCTCGAACACCGCGATGAGTTGTTCACGCTCTTCAACCTCGGACTCATCTCTCTGGAAGACCGCGCCAAAGGCGAGGTGCTCTTCTGGGATGTCTGCGAGCGCGCGGACAAGTACGCGCAACAGGCCGAGTACGTGTCGGAGGAGTTCACAGAGTTGCGCCGCCTGCTGCGCGCCAAGTACCTGACGAACTTCTCCGTCTTCCGCTCCGTGCCCGACCACTGGGCGCTCGACCAACTCTTTCCCATCGTCCCGATTCACCGTCTCAACCGACAGCCCTCGGAATACGCCACGCTCTGCGACATCACTTGCGATTCCGACGGCGTCGTTGACAAGTTCGTTGACCTGCATGACGTGAAGCAGGTGCTCGAACTCCACACGCTCAACAAGAACGAGCCGTACTACCTCGCCTTCACCCTCGTCGGCGCTTATCAGGAGGTGATGGGCAACAACCATAACCTCTTCGGCGCGCCCAACGAGGCGCACATACACATCGACGACGAGGGCTACCTCATCAAGAAGGTGGTCAAGGGCACGACCGTAGGCGAAGCGTTGGAGCGCGTCCGCTACGAGCGCGGGCAACTGCATGAGGGCTTCCGCCGCCTCGTCGCGCAACGCGTCAAGCGCGGCGATTTGACCGAGGCTGAGGGCGCTCAGATGGTCGAGTTTTACGAGTCGCGCATCAACGCTTACACCTATCTTTCAGTCAACGGCAACGACAACAGGAGATAGTGACAAGTGACGAATGACGCGTGACAAGCCGGAGCAGGATTTGCTTGTCACTCATCACTCGTCACTCGTCACTTTAAAATTATGGTGACTCAACGCAAACCGAGACCGTCGAAATATCTCACCGTGCCGATGCGACCCGTCCAGGTTGACCGCGACCGCTCGGTCGCCGGACTGTTGGAGAAGATGGAGGGCGCGGGGCTTGGCGCGCGCCAACTGGCGGAGGCGCATCGCATCTGGCTCGACATGCTCGGCGACAACACGACCATCATGGTCGCCGCCTCCGGCGCGCTCATCCCCGCCGGGATGCGCCGTCTGCTGGCCTACGTCATCAAGAACCGCTTCGTCGATGTGCTCGTCCTCTCCGGCTCGATGCTCTTTCACGACCTTCACGAGACCCTCGGACGCCAGCACTTTCAGGCGCATCCTTCGATGACAGATGCCGAGCTTGAGTCGGCGCAAATCGGGCGCATGTGGGACGTGCTGGCGAGCGAGGAAGAGTACCGCGAGGCGGATGAATGGGTCGGCGGATTTACGAACCAGCTAGAGCAGGGGCGCGGTTATTCGACACGCGAGTTCCTTCATCTGCTGGGGCGCGAGTTGGCCGAGATTGCGACTGAGGACGGCGTGCTCACGTCGGCCTACAAGTCGCGCGTGCCCGTCTTCTGCCCGACCATCTCCGACAGCGCCATCACGCTCGGCATCGCCGCCGCCCGCTTCGAGAAGAAGAACAACTTCTACTTCGACCTCGCGCAGGACGTTTTAGACATGACGCAGATAGCCGCGCGCGCGCGCGTCACCGGCGTCATCAACATCGGCGGCGGCACTTCGCGCAGCTTCATCCAGCAGATGGAGGTCGCCACCAACATCGTCAAGACGCCCGCGCGCGGCCATAAGTACGCCATCCAGATTGCGACCGAAGCGCCGCATCCGGGCGGACGCACCAGCGCCAACATGAGCGACGAATCGCTCATCTTCGGCAAACTCCAACGCGGCGCGGCCACCGCTTACGTCAACTGCGACGCCACCATCGCGCTCCCCATCCTCATCACGGCGCTCTCGCAAACCGCCGCCAAATACATGAAAGGACGCAAACGCCCAAGCTTCACCTTCACCGGCCGCGAACTCGGCATCGAAGTACCGTAAAAGCGGTGAGAGGAAGATTGTGATGGGTGATAGGTGATAGGTGATAGGTGATAAGAGAAAACCGGATTTGTCCTATCACCCATCACCTATCACCCATCACTTCTTTCTTATCACCTATCACCCATCACCAATTGTCTTATGTCAGAATCAGCACATCTGCCGATGAATTTCGGCGGCATCGCAGACGAGAGGCTGTCGAGTTTCGAGGCGGCGCGCGTCCTCGTCTGGCCGGTCGCGTATGAGGGCACGGTCTCTTACGGCGGCGGGACGGGGCGCGGCGCGGAGGCCATCATCGACGCCTCGCGCAACATGGAACTCTACGACGACGAGACGGACTCGGAGGTCTACCGGCTCGGCATCCACACGCTTGCCGAGTCGTCTTCGGTTGACCCGCCGGAGGCGATGATGCGTGCGCTGCTGGAACGCGGGCGCGAGTTGGTGCAGACGGGAAAGTTCGTCACCATGATTGGCGGCGAACATTCTGTGAGCGCACCCGTCATCCGCGCGCACGCCGAAGCGTACGAGAACCTTTCCGTCCTGCAAATCGACGCGCACGCAGACCTGCGCGACACCTACGACGGCACGCCGCATTCGCACGCCTCGATTATGGCGCGCGTCACGCGCGACCTGAAGATTCCCTCCGTGCAGGTCGGGATTCGCTCGATTTCGGCCGAAGAGGCGCGTGCGCTCGACACGCTCCCGACGCGCATCTTCTGGGCGCGCGAGATTGTCGGCCGCACAGATTGGTGGGAGTCGGCCATCGAGGGTCTGACCGAGAACGTCTATCTGACTATCGACATCGATGGCCTCGACCCTTCACTCGTCGCGCAGACGGGGACGCCCGAACCCGGAGGCTTAGGCTGGTACGAAACCGTCGGCCTGCTCCGCACGCTCGCGCGCAAGCGCCGCGTCGTCGGCATGGACTTGACCGAGTACGCTTACGTCGAAGGGCAGGACGCCTCGGCTTTCCTCTGCGCCAAGCTCATCTACAAGACGCTCTCCTTCATCTTTGAATCGGAGACGGAACGCGTCAGGCAGAAGTAAACAAGACCAACTGAACAAGGCACAGTTGAAGATGAGAAGGAGCGTCCCGCTCATCTTCAACTGTGCCTTTGAACTTTGCTCTTAACTGAGCCATTGCAGCACGTCGTCGCCTGCGCCCGCACGTCCTCCGCCGACGACACGTATGAAGTAGTCTTCGAGCGAGACAGATGCGCCGCCCGCGTCGTCCGAGACGGAGATGCCCCGCCGCAGTTCGTCGAGCGCGCCGGAGGCGACGAGGCGGCCTTCGCTGATGATGGCGATGTCTGTGCAGAGCCGTTCGACGATTTCAAGGACGTGCGAGGTGAGGAAGACGGTCAGGCCACGCGCGGTGAGACGCGAGAGCAGGTCTTTGAGCGTGCGCGAGGCCAGCGCATCGACGCCCTCGAAAGGCTCGTCGAGAAAGAGGATTTCGGGACGGTGAATCAGCGCGCAGGCGAGACTCAGTTTCTTCTTCATCCCGTGCGAGTATTCGACGACGAGTTTGCGCGGTTCGTCGTCGAGTTCCATGAGCGCGAGCAGTTCGCCCGAACGCTCTGCGATGTCTTCGGGCGAGAGTCCGTACATGCGGCCTGTGAAGGCCAGCATCTCCGCGCCCGTCAGGCGCTCGAAGAGGTTGAGGTCTTCGGGGACGACGCCTATCCGGCGTTTGACTTCGAGAGGCTCGCGCGCAATCTCGCGCCCCAGAATGCGGATGCGCCCGGAGGTCGGCGCGAGCAAGCCCGTGAGCATCTTGATGGTGGTGGATTTTCCCGCGCCGTTCGGGCCGAGGAAGCCGAAGAAACGCCCGCGCTCGACCGTCAGGCTAACGTGGTCAACCGCCGTGAAGTCGCCGAAGCGGCGCACCAACTCGAAGGTCTCGACGGCCGCAGTCTGTCGCGTCGAGTCGTCGGAAGCGTCCTGTTGCGTCATGCGTGCAGTTGTACGCGGGCGCGTCGCGCGGCGTCAAGCGAGGAGGATGAGGGGGCGCGCTCGGCGGCGTCGGGCGTGCGGGTCGGCGCGCGAAATCGTTGATTGCGTGAGGCGAGTTGTCGTAAATTACAGTGCAGCGGGTTTGAAGGGTCGCCAAAAGTTTCCAGTTTCTCGTTCGGATGACTGAGGCTTTCTCGATGGAAGAGAGCGAAGTGGACTTATACGAGGTCTGTTCGTTTTGCGGGATGCGCAAAAATGCGCGTCTGTCGCGGCGCGACCTCGCGTGGGGCGAAGAGCACGAGGAGGTCTACACGGCCGAAGGGTTGCGCGTCTTCTGCTTTCTCAAAGGCGACACGGCAGAGACTTTCTGGTCGTATCTGGGAAGCGCGCTCGTTGACCTCGGCGACCTCGGCACGAAGTCCTGCACCTACACGGCCATCGAACAACGGCGCTCGCCCGACTGGATACGCCAGTGCGCGCTCGAAGAGATGAACAAGGAGCGCATCACCAACCGACGCGAACGCTACGAGCGCATCGCCAACTTCTGCCAGCGACGCGCCTACGAACTCGCCCCCGAACTCGAACTCGCCATCGCCTACAGATAACGCCACGCGCGCGCGTCGCGGCCGTCTCGAAACGCGCGCCCATCCCGGCGGTCTCGCCTTGCTCTTTCGTCGAAAAATTTATTCGCGTAGCAGCGGGCGCGCTTCGCTGGCGCGGACGTATGAGGGAAAGTCTCTGTGCGTGCTCATGAGGAAGGCTGAAGAGCTGGCGCGGAGGGCGTTGCCGTGCGTGGCAGCGAGGCGGACGAGGCGGCTGAAGACGGACGCGCCGTAGTAGTAGCCGTCGCGCAGGCTCACCAAGAGGTCTGCCGTGTGGCGCACGCGCGGCGCGTGGAGAGACTCGTAGAGGTTCGCCAGCGCGTCCGGGTAGATGTGCGCGGCCGTCGCTTCAAGCCACGCCGAGTCCGGCGCGAAGCCTTGCGCGTCGAGCCGCCCCGTCTCCGCCAGCGAGCGCACGACCGGCGCGAGCATGAGCGGGTCGCTTGTCTCGTCCGCCGGTTCGTAAGCGAAAGAGACGCCGCCCGTCGTCTCCCGTCTTCTGATACGCGCGCGCCCGACCGCGCCTTCGACGACGACGCCCAACGCCTCCTCATCGCGGCGGACGCTGAAGTCAACGCCTTCGAGCGTGTTGAGCGCGGCGGCCACCTGCGCGACGTTCGTCTCTTCGGCGCAATAGACGGCGGCATAACCGCAGAGTCCGAAGGCGGGCGCGGCCAGTCGCGGCAAACCCTTCGCGCGTGCGTCGCGCAGACGACCCGTCAACTCGAAGCCCGCACGTTGCAGGTGCGTCTGCAAGTGTATGCGACGGTTCTCTTCGAGGTTCATGCCATGGTCTGAGAAGAGGACGATTTCGGTTTCGCGTCCGCAGACCTCTTGAATCCCGCGCAGGATGCGGTCGAGCGATTCGAGCGCGACTTGCAGGCGTTCGGGGCCGCGTATGTGCAGCAGGCCGTCCGTGCCTTTGAGGAAGGCGAAGAAGTCACGGTGTTGCGGCGCGGCGCGGAAGCGTTCGCGGAAGCGTCGCATGTCTGCGCGCCAGATGGTTTCGGGTGCGACGTAGATGAGGAACTCGAAGGCGAGCGGCTCCTGATAGTCGAGTTCGTCCATGTAGGACGAGGGCACTTTGTCGGGCGTGCGGCGGCCGACGTACTTGCGCGCGCCGCCGCGCAACTCTTTGGCCTCGCGGTCGAAGTAGAGGCTTTCGTAACCGAGCGGCGGGGTCGCGCCGAGCATCTGCGAGAGCGCGACGTTGGTCAGCGTCGGGAACGGCGAGAGCAGACGCGCAGGCTCCCCGAAGTTGTCGAAGAGGCCGCGCGTCTTGGCCGCGTTGATGACTTCAAGCGGAACGCCGTCGAGACACAGGAGGAGGCGACGCGGACGCGTCTGCCGCGCCGCCAGCCGACGCAATTCCGCGTCAGTCTGCGGCGGCAACTCCTCGTGCCGCGCCAGCGCGCGCACCATGCGATGAGAAGAACACGAATCTGTCATAAAACCTGCCCCTGACCCGCTCTGAAAATGCTTCTTAAAAACCGTCCGCTTCCTTATCCATCTTTAAGGAAGAAGGATGATTTAGTTGGTCGTCGCGGCGTCCGCTGCAGTCTCGATGGCGCTACGTTCGGACGAGAGTTTGTAAGGCTCTTTGAGGCCGCGACGCGCCTCCTCGTGTGCGCCGTAGGCGTCCGGCCGCGCCAGCACGAGACGATATTGCGCGAGCGCCTCTTCACGCTTGCCTGCCACGTCGAGCGATTGCGCGGCGCGCAGACGCGAGCGCGTCGCCAAGCCCTGCTCCGCGCCGTTCACACCGGCTGCCGCAACGAACTCGGCCGAGGCGCGCTCGTGCTGACCGGCGACAAAGAGAGCCTCGCCGTAGCTGTAATGAATCTGGTCGAGCGGCAGGCGCGCGGGCGTCGCGTTGGCGTCGCGCTTCGCGGCCGGGCGCTCGGTTTGCAGCAGCGACTCGAAGACGGCGAACGCTTCGCGCTCGGACTGCGCCGCCGCCTCTTTGTTCGTCGTGCGCTCGACGGCCGCCTGCGAGACGAGCGCATCGGCGGCTTCGAGTTTGAAGAGATAGTTGCGCGGATATTTCGCCGCTAGGTCACGCGCCACTCGCAGGGCGTCGGCGTAACGCTTCTCGCGTTTGTAGAGCGCGATAAGCAGAACTTTCGCGTCGTCCTGCGCCCAGCGCCCCTCGCGCGCGACGCGTTCCAGAGTTTCCAGCCCGCGCTTCTTCGAGCCGCGTATGCCGCCGATGGCGGCCATGATTTTGACCGGCAGCGGCAGTTTGCTGACGACGTAGTCGTACATCCCGATAGTGATTTCGGCGTCGTGGAAAGTGGGGTCGAGTTTGAGCACGTCGCGGTGACGGTCAACCGAGTCCGAGCCGTTGCGCAGGGCGGACATGAAACTGCGTTCGACCGCTCCGGCAAACGCCGCCTTCAAGCCTTCGGTCGCGCCGAGATAGTAGAGCGCCTCGACGTCTTTCGGGTCGCGTTTGATGCGCGCTTCGGCGAGCGTCTTGGCCTGCTTGGTCAACTCGCGAAACTCTGCGACCACCTTCGGGTCGGCCTTATCTTCGGTCTTGTCGTAGAACCCTTCCGTGTTGTAGAGCGACGACTGTAAGCGACGCGATTCGTTGAGCGCCTTGAGCCAGAGACTCGCGGCGAGAAACTGCGAGCCTGCGGGGTGCTCAGGATAGAGACGCACGAGTTCACGGAAGCGCCGACGCGCCCCCTCGTAGTCCAGATTGTAGAGCGCCTCGAAGCCCTCGACGCGCAGGGCGTCGAAGCGACGGCGCTCTTCCTCCGACATGCGCGCGGGCGTCGCAGCCGCACCAGCAGCCGACGCCATCGGAGCAGCCTTCGCATCCTTCTCCGCACGCAACTCGCCACGCCCGGCGGCTGCCGCCGTGTTCGTCTGCGCCACAGACGCCACGCTCAAGACAAACGTCAACAAAACCTGCGCAACTCTCTGTCCACTGCTCATAAAAACTCCTAACTCCCAATCCACCTACTTCTTCCCGTCAGCAATAGTTTCGCGCCGGAGAAGCGTGCGGCGCACCGTAGCAGTCATCTCAGCCGCCGAAGCTTTCGAGATACTTAACGCCCGCGCCCGTGTTAAAGAGCACGATGCGTTCATCCTCCGTGATGCGGCCTTCATCCAGCAACTTCTTCAACGCGGGCACACACGCGCCGCCTTCAGGCGCGGCGAAGATGCCTTCCGTCTCACCAATCTCGCGCGCGCCCGCGAGCAACGCTGCGTCCGTGACGGCGATGGCCGTGCCTTCGGATGCACGCACGGCGTCGAGAATCAGAAAGTCGCCGATGGCGCGCGGCACGCGCAGACCCGAAGCGGTCGTCGCGGCGTCTGCGAACTCTCTGGCCTCGCGCGTCCCTTCCTCGAAGGCGCGGACGATGGGCGCGCAGCCCGCCGCCTGCACAGACACCATGCGCGGACGCCGCGAGTCAATCCAGCCGAGAGTTTCCATCTCGTCAAACGCCTTCCACATGCCGATAAGCCCCGTGCCGCCGCCCGTCGGATAGATAATCCAGTCGGGGAGCCTCCAGTCGAGTTGTTCGGCCAACTCGTAGCCGAGCGTCTTCTTGCCTTCGACGCGGTAAGGCTCTTTGAGGGTTGAAACGTCGAACCAGCCCTCCTCGTCTTTGCGTCGCGCCACTTCCGCGCCGCAGTCTGTAATCAACCCGTCGATGAGCGTGACGTGCGCTCCCATCTGTTCACATTCGATGACGTTGGCGCGCGGCGTATCGCGCGGCATGAAGATATGTGCTTCCAGTCCGGCGCGTGCGGCGTAGGCCGAGAGCGCACCGGCGGCGTTACCGGCCGAAGGGACGGCCAGCTTACGCACGCCCAACTCTTTCGCCATCGAGACGGCCGCCGTCATACCGCGCGCCTTGAAACTCTGCGTCGGGTTCTGCGACTCGTCCTTGATGTAGAGATTTTTCAGCCCGTAGCGTTCGCCCAGACGCTCGGCGCGCACGAGCGGCGTCCAGCCTTCTCCGAGCGAAACGACATTGGCGTCGTGCTCGACGGGCAACACCTCTCTGTAGCGCCATAAATCACCCCTCCGCGCGCTGAGCGCGTCCTTTGTCAAACTCCGCGCGGCCAGTTGCAGGTCGTAGCGGACGAGCAGCGGCTTGCCGCAACGTGTGCAGAGATTGTGCAACCGCTGTGCCTCGTGCTCTGTGCCGCAGGCGGCGCACTCCAAATGGGTCACGTTCATCTTCAGATTCCTTCCCGTACGCGATAGTTTGCCCTCGAACAGAAGATGATACCGCGCCCGCGCACGGAAGCGCGAACGAGCCTGCGCCCTGCCGGAGAGCGCGGCCGACCCTTGCCTGCCGCCGTCACTTGGAGCAGTTTTGTTGCGCCCGCGCGAGACGGCCGTCACCCGCGCACGGCGGGTGGGCGGGATGACAACCGACGCGCAAAACCGTTATCTTGTCGTCAACAGTTTTTCCGAACACTTATGCCGATACGCCTCATCGCGCTCGACCTCGACGGGACGCTTCTGGATTCGCGCGGGCAGCTTTCGGAGCGCAACCGCCGCGCCGTCGCAGAGGCGCGCCGCAGGGGCGTGCGCGTCGCGCTCGTGACGGGTCGGCGCTTCCGCGACGCACGCCCGCTCGCGCTCGAACTCGGCCTCGACGTGCCGGTCATCTCGCACAACGGCGCGCTCACCAAACACGCGCGCACGCTGGAGACGGTCGCCGCGCTCCTGATGCCGGTCGAGACGGCGCGCGCCGTCGTCGTGGCCGGACGCGCGGCGGGCGCGTGCGCGCTTGTCAGCGACGACCACGAAGGAGCGGGCGTGCTCGTCTATGAGCATCTGCTGGAGACGAATCGGCCGCTGGCGCAGTACGTCGCATGGTCGCGCCGCATTCACGGCGACGAAGAGGTTGATGAGGCCATCCGTCATGTTCCGTCGCTCGACGCGTACCTCGACCACGCGCCCGTCCACATCACCTTCTCCGGCAGTTATGAAGGGATGAGGCAGTTGCAGGAGACGCTCGCCGCGCGTCTCGGCGCGCGTGTCAAACTGCTGCTGACGCTCTACGCGAAGCTCGATTTCGGCTTGCTCGACGTGTTGCACCCGGAGGCGTCGAAAGGCGCGGGGCTGGCTGCCCTCGCCGCCGATGAGCGTTTTACACGCGAGGAGGTGATGGCCGTCGGCGATAACCTGAACGACCTTGAGATGCTCGAATACGCCGGGACGGGCGTCGTGATGGCGAACGCCGAAGCGTCTCTGCGTGAGCGCGCGGAGTTTCACACGACGACGACGAACGACGAGGACGGCGTCGCCGTCGCCATCGAACGCTTCGTGCTCTGAGCACGGCCCGGCGCGAATCTATCTGTTCTCATTTCACCGAAGGAGAGGAATCGAAGGCTATGGCAAACCGCATCGCGAACATCAAGACCAATCACGGCACCATCCGCTTCGAGTTGCTCGAAGACGAAGCCCCGAAGACGACCGACAACTTCATCAAGCTGGCCGAACGCGGCTACTACAACGGCGTCATCTTCCACCGCGTCATCAAAGGCTTCATGATTCAGGGCGGCGACCCGACGGGAACGGGGCGCGGCGGCGAATCGGCCGGCGGCGGACGCTTCCCCGACGAGATTAATCGTCAGTCGGCGCTCTATCAGGGTGCGTACAAGAAGGGCACGGTGGCGATGGCGAACGCCGGGCCGAACACGAACGGCTCGCAGTTCTTCATCATGCACGTTGACTACCCGCTGCCGCCGAGCTACTCGAAGTTCGGACAGGTCATCGAAGGTCAGGACATCGTTGACCGCATCGCCTCCGTCGAGACAGACCGCAACGACCGGCCGCGTCAGGACGTGGTGATGGAGAGCGTGACCATTGAGCAGGCTTAAACAGATGACAGCGGAGGAGTGGACGCTGGCCGTCTCGTCCTCCGCTCGCTTCATGCGCGCGGCCGGAGGCTCCGTTCACCTCTCACGTGGTTCATCGAAGACCACGTCGAGGCGGTCGAATCTCTGATTGACGCGCGGCTTCACGCCGGGTCGCAGTTTGTAGGAGAGCACGAGGTCGTTGCCGCGCTGCTCGACCTTCATATCGGAGAAACCGCGACCGCTTGTGCCGCGCGGCATCGAGTTGGCGTTGGCCTTCGGGATGACGATGTAGAAGCGGTCGCCGCTACGATAGGCGGAGTAATCGTTCAGCGGCGTATCGGAGACAATCGTCACGCCTGAGCGGGGCTGCGACTCATTCCTGCCGGAAAGAAAAATCTGTTTCGACTTCTGCTGCTGTTGTCCGGTCGGCGTGGGAGCGGAGTTAGAAGGGGCGTTGCGGTCGGTCGAGTTTTTATTCAGATTTGCGCCGGGGTTATTAGGCTCGACGGTTGGTGCGGGCAACGGTGTAGAGGAAGCGACGGGGGTGGCGAGCGGTGTGTTTGACGCGCCAGCCTGATTTGCGGCCGAATCTCGTACTGTCTTTTCGTCAGTGGGAGCCGGCGAAGGTGTCGCGGCTTCGTTCAAATTGCTGCCCGCGCTCTCGACTTTCGCCCTCTCGACCTTCGGCTGAAAGACCCCGCTTAAAAACAGCACCGTAAGAATGGCTCCGGCCAACACGGCGAACAGACCGGCGAGCAACAGCACGTGTCTTCGGTCGCGCGCGCTCTGTCTTACAGCGGAGGATGGCCGTCGCGCGACGCGCGGCGTTGATGCGTGCGGCGGCGGCGGTAACGGCGGCTCAGGCTCGGACTTCTTCTCTGGCTCGCTTGTCTGCGCAGGAGCAGGCTTGATATCGGGGTCGTGTGGGGAGAGTTGACTCTGGAAGCCTGATGAAGCCGGAAGGGTCTTCGTCGGCTCTGCGTCCTCCGGCTGCTTGTCTATGACAGGCGGCTCTGATGGGTCGCCGCCGCTCAGCAGTCGGCGCATTTCAGACGCCGAGGTTGGACGTTCCTCGATGTCGATGGCGACCGCTCGCTTCAATGCCTCAGCTACGAAAGGCGGTACGGCTTTGTTCACTTCGTCTGCCGCCAGCAGCGGGTCGGGTCGCCCAGACCAGAGAGCGAGGGCGCGCGTTGGCGCTTGCGCTGGAGACTTGCCCGTGATGAGGTGATAGAGGGTCACGCCGACGGAATAGAGGTCGCTGCGGGCGTCCGTGCTGCCCTGAAGAATGCGCCCGATTTTCTGCTCGTCGAAGACCGACAGATGGTCGCTCAAGCTCTGGTCGACTTTCAGGATTTGTTCGAGAGGTGAATAAGTGAGTGTAAAGCCGGGCACGCTGCGCGAAGTAACAACCGAAGACATCTCGCCGATAGCACCCTTGGCGAGTCCGAAGTCGAGCAGGATGATTTCCCCTTCCGCCGTCAGCTTGATATTGCTTGGCTTGATGTCGCGGTGGATGATTGGCGGGTCGTAGTTGTGCAGGTAGACGAGCACGTTTAGCAACTGCGCCGCCCATTTCAAAACGTCCTCCACGGGGAAGGCAGCACCGCGACGTTTGAGCAGCGTTGCGAGGTCTTCGCCGTGTACGTACTCCATGACGAGGAAGAGGCCGTCGCCTTCGGTGAAATAGTCTGTGACGCGCGGCAGAGAGGGATGACGAAGCCCTGCGAGCAGGCGCGCTTCCCGCCTGAAAGCTTTGCGTAGCCCCTCGTCGTCCGTGTGTAGAGTCTCTTTCAGGGCGACGATGTGACCGAGCTCTTCGTGACGCGCTTCGTAGACAGCCCCCATCCCGCCTCGCCCGATAAGGCGCGTGATACGGTAGCGGTTCTGCAATAGCGTGCCGGTTGTGAGCATCGGCTGATTCCTCTATCAACGTAGACGGCGGGTCAGGCGGCGTCACGCGTATTCTAATTCAATCCATCTTCCCGCGTCAGTCCTGTGCGCCCGCCGTCTTGAGGATTTCGACGACCTGTTGCTGTCCGTTCTGTGTGGCGAAGGCGAGTGCGGTGCGGCCGTCCTCGTAACGCGCGTTGACCTCTGCGCCCGCCTTGAGGAGCAGTCGTGCGGTCTGCGCGCGCCCCTGACTGGCCGCGCTCATCAGGGCTGTGAAACCTTTGGCGGTGCGCGCGTTGGGGTTCGCCCCACGCGCGAGCAGCTCTTCGACGAGCGAAAGACGGCCGTTCTGCGTGGCAAGGATGAGCGGCGTCAGCCCCGCGTCGTTGCTCGCGTTAATCTCGGCCTTGCGCGCCAGAAGCGCCTGCACAATCTCGGCCGCGCCTCTGGCGGAGGCGAACATCAAGGCCGTCCCGCCGCCGTTGCCGCGCGCGTCCGCTTCAGCCCCGCGCGCGAGCAGCAGTTCGGCGACGGCGAGGCTGTCCTGCGTCGCCGCTTTCATCAGAGGCGTGTCGCGGCTCTGGTCGCGCGCATTCACGTCCGCGCCGCGCGCGAGCAGTTCTCCTGCGACCGCCACATGACCGAACCACGCCGCCCAGTGCAGCGGCGTCCAGCCGTCGTCAGCCTTAGCGTTCGCGTGTGCGCCCTTCTCCAACAGAAGTTTCACGACCGCGACGTGGCCGCCCGCCGACGCGAAGATGAGCGGCGTGCGCCCGTCCTTGTAACGCGCCTCTACCTCCGCGCCTCGCGCAAGGAGCAGGCGCACTATCTCTTCCTGACCCTTCGAGGCGGCGAAGACGAGCGGCGTATGCCCTTCCTGCGTGCGTGCGTTTACGTCCGCGCCGCGTTCGACGAACGTCGAGGCGAGCGCCGCGTCGCCGTTCTCTGCGGCGAGCGCAAGCGGCGACAGACCGTCCTGACAACGCGCGTTCACGTCCGCGCCGCGCGCGAGCAGCGTGCGCGCCACTTCGGCGCGCGAGTTGGCGACGGCGAAGATGAGCGGCGTGCAGCCCTGTTCCGTCCGCGCGTTCACGTCTGCGCGACGCTCGATGAGCAGTTGGACGACGCCGAGGTGTCCAGCTTCGGCGGCGAGCGCAAGCGGCGTCGCGCCACCTTTGCGCGACGGCTCGACGCTGGCCCCGCGCGCCAGAAGGTTACGCACGGACGCCTCCTGACCGGCCGCCGCCGCTCTCAACAGTTGCGCGTTGATGTCCACGCGCGCCGACTCGGCCGGTCTCGACAGTTTCGGCCGCGCGTGCCTGACGCTCTGCTCCTTCTGCGGGCGCGAAGCCAACACGCCGACGCCGCCCGTCAGGTCGCCCTGTGCAGAGACGACCACGTGCGCGACGCAGAGAATGATAAGAAGGACGCTCATTCTCAACGGTCGGAGGACGACAGGGATGCGGCTCAACTTCATTCCTTAAAACCTCGCATGAGAGTTCTTCAAGTCTTGTCGCTATTCTTCGCGCAGGAGGCGCGCGGGAACGGCGTGGTTGACGGGGCCGTAGCCGCGCCCCAGTCCGGGCGCGTCGCGCACGGCGTCGGTCACGAAGCGTTTGGCTGAAGCGCAAGCCTCTCTCAGAGTGAGGCCGCGCGCGAGACAGGCGGCGATGGCGGCGGCGAGCGTGCAGCCCGTCCCATGTGTCGAGTTGGTCTCGATGCGCTCGGCGCGGAAGCGGCTGATGTGCCCCTCTTCGTCGAGCACGTCGAGCGCCTCGCCTGCGAGATGGCCGCCCTTGACGAGCACGGCGCGTGCGCCCATCGCGCGCAGACGCCGCGCCGCTTCCCGCATCCCTTCCTCGTCGCGAATCCCTGCGAGGCCGGTGAGGCGCTCGGCCTCTGCCAGATTCGGCGTCAGGAGGCGCGCGAGTGGCAGCAGTTCTGACTTGAGCGCGTCGAGCGCGTCGTCGTCTATCAGGTCGAAGCCGGAGGTCGAGCGCACGACGGGGTCGATAATGGGCGCGGGCAGATTCGTTTCGCGCACCAGACGCGCCACTTCCATGATGACTTCGCGCGTCGGCAGCATCCCGGTCTTGACGCCTGCAACGTGGAAGTCTTCGACGACGGGCAGCACTTGCGCGCGGACGGCCTCGGCCGTCTGGTTCGCCGCGCCGAAGACGCCGGTCGTGTTCTGGTAGGTGAGCGACGTGACGGCGGCCGTAGCAAAACAGCCGAAGGCCGTGAAGGTCTTGATGTCCGCGATTACCCCTGCGCCGCCCGACGGGTCGAAGCCCGCGATGGTCAACGCGACGGGTGGCCTGTTCGATTCCATGCTCATAACTTATCGCGTCCCTTCATCCGCCGTGTCCGCCCCGGCCGACGATTCGCAGAGAATTTCCCTCGCGCTATTTTCCAACGCGCCGACGGTCTCGGCAAGTTGGTCTGCGTCGGCGAAAAGACGTATCGCGGCAACACCCGACGCGCCCGCGCGGAAAACTGCGCGAGCATTTTCGCGCGTCACGCCGCCGAGCGCGAGCAGCGGGAACGGAGAGAGCGTGCGCGCCGCCGCGCGCAGGGCATCGAGGCCGACGGGCGCGCCGTATGGACGCTTTGAGGGCGTGTCGAAGACGGGGCCGAAGACGGCGAAGTCCGCGCCCGCTGTGCGCGCCTCCTGCGCCTCAGCCTGCGTGTGCGTGGAGACGCCAATCAGAAAGTGCGTGCCGAAGGCGCGTCGAACGACCGACGCGTGAAGCGAGCGCGTGGTGAGATGAACGCCGTCGGCTCCGGCCGCGCGTGCGATGTCGGCGCGGTCGTTGACGAGAAGGCGCGTCGTCCGCGTCGGACGCGTGAGGCGTGCGGCGCGTGCGGTCAGTTCGTAGAGCGTGCGTGCGTCGAGGTTCTTTTCGCGTAGTTGAATGAGGGAGACGCGGGCTATTGTGGCGGCGCGGACGAGCGCGAGCAGGCGCGCAAACTCTGCGCTCTCAGGAGTGGTCGCGCGGGTCGTCTCGCCGCTCGTTATCAGGTAGGTAATCGGCGTCGGCAGTTCGAGAGGCATCGCTTTGGGTGTGCGCGGCGGCAGGCGCTTCTTCGACGGCGTTGGCAGTAGTAGTAGTGACGGGCGCTTCGCCGCGCGCCTTCCGCTCGTGCGCTTCGAGGTCGCGGACGGTCTGTCGGAAGTGCGCCATCTCCCAGAAGGCCATCGCGAGATTGATGAGGCCGAGTCCGGTCACCGCGCCGCGCACCCACCCGGAAGCGACCACGCGCTGTAAGCCCTGCGAGCCAATCTTCTGCGACGCGTAGAGCAGCAGGTAGTTGTCGCCCCAGTCGCTAATGCCGAAGACGTGTACCCAAGGCAACACGACCAGCATCACGCCTACCTGCAAGCACAGGATGATGTAGAAGATGACGGTCAGCCTCGAAGACATAGCTGTTGATTAGTGATGGGTGATAGGTGATGGGTGATAGGATTAAGAAACAGGCTTTCTCTTATCACCTATCACTCATCACTCATCACTTGCTTTTCAGTGCTTGCAGTTCACGCAATTTGTCGGAGACGCCGCGATAGGAGACGTTGATGCCGTAGACTTCCATGAAGGTGTCGATGGCGCGCGCGATGTCTCCCATCTGTTCGTAGGCCATGCCGAGTTCGTAGCGTAGCGCCTGATATTCGTCCTCTGTGTGGCCGGGCGCTTCCAGTCCCTTCCTGAACCACATCGCCGCCACCTGCGGCATGCCCTTCTGCGTGAAGCAGTGGCCGAGCATGTTGCAGCATTGTAGGTAGCGCGGCGTGCCGTCGCCGGGCGCGGTCACGGTGATGGCCGTCTGGAAGGCTTCGATGGCCTGGTCGAGCAAGTCCATGTCCTTGTAGGCGAGGCCGAGATTGTAGTGCGTCTCGTAGTCTGCCTCCGAAGCCGGTTCGACATCCTCGACCGCTTCGCGGAACTCGTCGAAGATGGCGGCCAGACCGGGGTCAAGCCCTGCTGCCTCGACCGACGAAGCGGAGGCCGGAGGCGGCGGCGTAGACGGCGCGGCGGCAGCAGTCGTCGCAGGCGGCGCAAACGCGGCGTCGAGGTCAACGGCCAACGCCTCTGCGTCCTCTTCGGCTGTCGGCGCGGACGAAGCAGACGCGGCTTCAGGCTCGTAGGCCGCGAAGTCGTTCGTGAACTCGAAGGCTTCGGGCGAGACGTTGACGGTCTCTTCCGAGGCGGCAGTCTCCTCGCTGGCGGCGAGTTGTGCGCGGCGCGCGGCAATCTCTGCGTGCTCGCCGTACTGGCGCTCAAGCATGTCGAGCGTATCGCGCGCCACGTCGTTGTAGCCCTGCGAGATGTAGAAATCGACGCTTTCGAGTTCCTGCGCGAGCATCGCGTCTAAGCGCGAGTCGCCGAAGGAGAGGTCGCCGGGTTGCGCCTCCGTCTGCATCGTGTCGAAAGAGGCTCCGAAGTCCACTTCCTGAAAGCCGGCTGCGGAGGCTTCGGCAGGCGACGCGTTCGACGTGTCGGCGAAACCTTCGTTGAGGTCTGCGAAGGAGGACGAAGCGTCTGTCGTGTGTGTCTCGAAACTTTCAGGGACGCTCTGCCAGCCGAAGTCGAGCGCGGAAGGGTCTGCGGCCGAGTGGTCTGGTGGTGGCGGCGGCGTCTGCACGTGCGCGTCGTCTGTCAGCAGGAAACTCTCGAAGGTGGGCACTTCGTCCGAACGCGACGCGCCGCTCGCAGACTCCTGACCGGGCAGCGTGCCGCCGCGCGCCTGCAATCTCTCTGTGTAGCGCGACTCGTGGGGAGCGAGACGGACAAGTTGCGCGAGCGCGCCGCGTTCGACCTCCTCATTGCCTGAGGCTTCGGCCGCATCGGCCAGACGTTCGAGCACTGTCCGCAGACGCTCGTCGTCGCGCTGCCATGTGTAGACGCGGCCGAGCAGTTGCAGCGCGTTCATCTCTTCGGGGTCGCGCGAGAGCGTCTCCTGCAAGAGTTCGATGAGCGACTCCTCGTTGCGTCCCGAAAGCGCAGGCTCGGCGATGCGCTCAAGCAGGCTGACGGCGCGCGTCGTGTCGTTCTGTTGGAGGTAGAGGCGCGCCACGTCGAAGACGACCATATAATTCTTCGGGTCGCGCGAGATGAGTTCGTCGGCCGTGCGTTCGGCCTGAGCGGCGTTCTCCGCTTCGACGTAGGCACGCACGAGCATCGCGCGCAACTCAAGGTCGCCCGGCTTGACTGCAACGGCCTGTTCGAGAACTTCGGCCGCTTCGTCGGCCGTGCCGAGCGCGGTGTGCGCCGTGACGAGTCCTTGCAACGCGGCGTGTCCCTGCGGGCGCAGAGAGAGCGCACTGGTGTAGGCTTCGAGCGCGCGTTCATAGTCGCCGCGCGCGCAGAGACGCTCACCCGCCTCGGTGTAGGCGTCGGCGGCCTGTTCCGACAGGTTGTCGCGCATCAGGCCGTCGGCCAGACGCAAGCGAATGTCGATGTTGTTGGGGTCGAGGTCGGCGACGCGGCGCAGCACTTCGAGCGATTCTCGCATGTTGCCGGCGCGTGCCTGCGCCTCAGCGACCGTGAGATATTGTGTGCGCGCCTCGGCCAGCAGTCCCTGCTGTTCGTAGAGTTTGGCGAGGTTCGTGGCGACGGCCACATCGCCCGGCATAAAGCGCGTAATCTTCTTGTAAACGGCGATGGCTTTGAGCCGGAAGCCCTGTTCGCGATAATGCTCGGCGACGCGCTTGAAACAGGCGACCGCTTCCTGACGCTTATCGACGCGCGAGTAGAGGTCGCCGAGCGTGTTGAGCGCGGAGAAGTCTTCCGGGTCGTGCTCGACGATGCGGCGATACTCTTGCGTGGCCGCAGGAATCTTGCCCTGTGCAAGATACTTCTCAGCCGCACGGACAGCCTTTGTTTTATCGAATCCCATCAGGAGAAAGTCTGTCTTCGAGAAGAGGCGGACGAAAGGGGCGCGAGGGCGTGTCCTTCCCGTAGCCCGTCACGGATGTCCTGATTATAGTCGTTAGCTCGCACCCTCCGAGAACGGTGACGGGCAATTTTGTACGCTAACACGCGCTTGCAGAGGGTGTCAACCGACACTTTTCGCAAGTGTTTACGCGACTTCCGAGGCGGCGAATTTGCCGCCCGCGCAGTCGCGCCGAAGGGCTTCTTGAAGACTCCAGAGAGAGAGACTGACGCGGGCAGAAGCGAGACTTTCATCGGCGCGGCGGGCGCGCGCGTGGCGCTCGGCGGCCTCTTCGTCTATGCGCTGGCCGCGCCGCACTCGATTGCGGGAGCATGGATTGGCCTGTCCTTCGCCGTTCTCGGCTGGTTGCTCAGTGCGCTCTCGCACCCGCCGCCCGGCTTCTTCTTCCGGCAGCGCACGCCGCTCGACCTGCCGCTCTGGCTCTTCTTCGGTTGGACTGTCGTCTCCTCGCTGCTCTCGGTCGAGCCGCGCACGAGTCTTGCCAAGCTCGCCAACGCTGCGACCTTCCTCGTCTTCTATCTCGCGCGGGTCTTGCTAACGCGTCGTCTGGCCGTCGCTCTGGCGCTGCTGATGGTCGCGTCGGGCGCGGCCGGTGCGTTGTGGAGCGCAGGCGAGTTGCTGTTGGGTCGCGGCGTCGTCGTCCGAGAGGTCGGCGCGCAGAGTCCTTTCCGTGCGACGCCGCTGTCGCCGGGCGATGCCATCTGGCGCATCGGCGGCGAGCGCGTCGCTTCGGTCGCGGAGATTGACGAAGCCATCAGGCGCGCACGCGTCGGCGAACCGTTGCAGGTCAGCGTCATTACAGGCGGCGAGCATGCCGAGTGGGAGACGGGCGTCTTGACGGAGGAGATGCGCGCGCGTTCGAATCCTTCGGGGCTGGCGGGCGAAGGGCGCACGCACAGTTTCCGCGCCTCCGGTTGGACACGCCATTACGAGACGTTCGCCGAGATGTTGCAGATGCTTTCGCAACTCGCTCTCGGCTTCGCGCTCGCCAACCTGCAACGCGGGCGGCGCGGGTGGACGCGCCTTGCGCTTCCCGCTCTGGCCTTCGCGCTGCTTGCCGCCGGTATCGCGTTGACGGCGATGCGGACGGTGCTCGTCGCCTTCGCCTGCGGCGCGTGTGTCGTCGCCGTGCGCGGCGCAAGGAGTGCGCGCGCGCGTCTCTTCGTGACGGCGGGCGTCGCTTTCGTTCTGGCCTTCGGCGCGGTCGCCGTCTGGCGCACGCGCGCGTCGGGCGCACTCTCTTTGCGCGACGACAGTTCGCATCTGCGGCGCGAGGTGGCTGAGGTGGCGCTGGCGCGCGTCGCGGAGCGTCCACTGTTCGGTCACGGGATGGATGCGGTCAAGCATCACTGGCGCGAGTGGGGTTTTCCCGGCGACGTGCAGATTCACACGCACTCGACGCCGATTCAGTTGGCCTTCGACCGGGGACTCCCGGCGCTCATCCTCTGGCTCTGGCTGATGACGGCCTTCTGGCTCGCGGCCGCGCGCGCCGAGCGCATGTGGCGCGAGACGGACGCCGCCCTCACGCACGGCCTCGCCCTCGGCACGACCGGCGCGCTCACAGGCTTCCTCGCCAGTTCACTCGTCAACTACAACTTCGGCGACGCTGAAGTGACACTCCTCCTCTGGTGGCTCATGGGAGCCATCGTCGCCATCAGTCGGGAAAGAACAGTGATGGGTGAGAGGAAAGAAGTGATAGGTGATAGGTGATGGGTGATAAGAGAAGACAGGTTTTATCCTCTCACCTATCACCCATCACCTATCACTATCTCCTAAATCACGTCGGCGAAGTTTTTGCGGGTGCGTGCGAACCACCAGTAGCCGAGGAGGAAGAGGGTGAGGGCGAAGAGGGTGAAGTAGGCGAGGCCGCGCCAGTCGGGGGCGAGGCCTTCGAGCATGATGTTGCGATAGCTGCGGACGAGCGGGGTGAAGGGGTCGAGATTGATGCCGATGCGGTATCGTTCGGGGATGACCGTCTCCGGGTAGATGATGGGCGTGAGGAACATCCACGCCGTCAGCAGCAGGCCGAGCGCCTGCGCCGTGTCGCGGACGAAGACGCCGAGCGAGGCGACGAACCATGCGCCGCCGAGTGCTGCCAACGTCTGCGGCACGAGCAGCAGGGGCAGCCACGCGAGCGTCGCGTGGAGCCGTCCGTGTACGAGGAGGACGGCGACGAGCAGCGCGGCCGTGCCGAAAGCCTGATTGGCGAGCGCGGCGAGGGTCTGCGCGGCGGGCAGCGTCTCCAGTGGGAAGACGACGCGCTTGACGAGATTGGCGCGCGAGACGACGACGCCCGAAGAGAGCAGCAACGATTCCTGAAAGGCGTTCCACGGCAGCAGGCCGCAGAAGAGATAGAGCGCGTAGTCCCAAGCGTTTGCGCCGCGTGTGCCGAAGCGCGCCTCGAAGATGCCCGCGAAGATGAAGGTATAGATGGCAATCATCACGACCGGCGTCAGTTGCGCCCACAGCAGGCCGAGCGCCGAGCCGCGATAACGCGCCGTCAGTTCCCTGCGCGCCAGTGTCTTGATGAGGTCGAAGCGGCGCGGCAACTCCCACAACGGCCGCCACACCAGACGCCTCGCTTCTTGCGCCGAAATCACACGCGCATTGTAAACGAAAAGCTCTCTTTGCGCCTGCGACCCAGAGCAGGAGACTTGTCAGGGGACGCGGCTCTAGGATAGGGTTTCGACAGTTATGAGCGTGGCACTCAGAGTCGAGGGCGTGTCGAAGCAGTTTCGCATCTACGACCGGCCGGGCGACCGTCTGAAAGAGTCTCTGACGCGCGGACGCTGGAAGGCGCACCGCGAGTTCTGGGCGCTCCAGAACGTCTCCTTCGAGGTCGAGACGGGTCAGACGGTCGGCATCATCGGGCCGAACGGCTGCGGCAAATCGACACTGCTGCAAATCATCGCCGGGACGCTTGAGCCGACGCACGGCGCGGTCTGGCGCGAGGGGCGCGTGGCCGCGCTCCTTGAGTTGGGCGCGGGCTTCGACCCGGAGTTTACGGGCGTCGAGAACGTCCTGATGAACGCCGCGCTGATGGGTTTCACGCGCCGCGAGACGGAGAGGCTGCTGCCCTCCATCGAACGCTTCGCCGAAATCGGCGACTTCATCCATCAACCCGTCAAGAACTACTCCTCCGGCATGTACGTCCGCCTCGCCTTTGCGACGGCCGTCAGTTCCGCGCCGCAGATTCTCATCGTCGATGAGGCGCTGGCCGTCGGCGACGCAGTCTTTCAGCATCGCTGCATGCGGCGCATCAAGCAGATGCAGGAGAGCGGCGTCACCATCCTTCTCGTCTCGCACGACCCGGCGGCCATCCGCGCCCTCTGCTCTCGCGCCGTCCTGCTCAACGCCGGTCGCGCCGAAGCCATCGGCCATCCGTCCGACGTGCTCAAGCAGTATCAGAAGGTCATCATGGCGCGCGAGGAGGCTTACGAGGCGGCGCAGCCCATCGCCAGAGAAGAGACGGGGGGCGCACAATCAATCGTCGAGGCGGCCGCACGAGCAGCAGAGTCCGCGCCGCCGCCACCACTGCGCTTCACCTACCGGCACGGCGACGGGAGCGCCGAGCTTCTCTCCGTCGAGTTGTTCGACGCGGCGCGTCGTCACGTCGAGATAGTCGAGACGGGAGAGCCGCTGACGGTGCGTCTGCGCGTGCGTTTCAGGCGCGACGTGTCCGAGCCGGTCTGCGGGATGCTCATCCGCAACCGTCACGGCATACACGTCTATGGCACGAACACAGAGTTACAACAGGTGCGGCTCGGCGAGGTCTCGCGCGGCGAGACGGTCGAGGTGGCCTTTGCGTTCAACTGCTGGCTGGCGCAGGACTCCTTCTCTTTGACGGTGGCCGTCCACAGCGCCGACGGCATCAGCTACGACTGGCTCGACGGGGCGTGGTTCTTCAACGTCGTCTGCGAGACTCCGGTCGAAGGCATCGTCAATCTCAACGCGACGGCCGCAACTCGTCGTCTCGGCGCGGGACGTGCGCCGAGCGCGGAGCGAGACGAGGCGCTCACGACAGAGACGGCATGAGTAAATTGTCTACACAGGCGGCGCGCTGGTGGACGCGCGCGCGAGGTCTTCCGGCCGGAGATGCGCTCACGCGCGAGCAGTTCGCCGCAGCGTTCGAGCGCAACCTGCGCGAGTGCGCGTGGAAGCCGCACCCGCGATACAGCGTCTTCACGCAGTACGACCAGGATTACTACCTGCGCCAGCGTGAAGCCTTCGAGCGCAAGTATCGCTGCTTCTACGCCGTCTCGAAGACCATCGGGGCGCGCTCAATCATCGAGTTGGGAACGTGCGCCGGTTCGAGCGCCGACGCTTATCTGAGCGCCGCCCCCGCCGCGCATTATCTCGGCATCGATGTCTTCGGCGAGAACCTGCGACACGACGACCAGACGCCCTGGAAGCCCTACAACATTGCCGAGGCGCTGCTGACCGAACGGGGTTTCAAAGACTTCCGCCTCCTGCGCGTCAACCTGCGCGCGCTCTCACGTCTGCCGGAGAAAGCGCAGTTGGTCGTCGTCGATGCGGCGCACGACTTCGAGAACGAGTATGCAGACCTGCGTCTGGCGCTGACGGCCAATCCGTCGTTCATCTTCGTTGACGATGCCGACGACGAGCTTCAGGCGAAACCGGCCATCGAGAAGTTTCTGAGCGAAGACCTGCGCGAACGCGTCGCATACACCTTTCACGTCGAATACATCGGCGGCGGCCTCGTCATCAAGCTGCGCCGGTAGAGGCGCGCGTGCGCGGCCGGGACAGCCCTTTGCGGTCGGGCGCGCGATTCAATTATCATCGGCCTCATTCCATGACTGCTACAGATGCCCCGGAAATCGACATCGAACGGCTGAAGGCGGAAATCCGCGAGGCCGCGCGCCGTCGCTCGTCCGAGATAACGAACGCCCATGCGACGCGCGCCGCGCAGGGAGACGGCTCGGCCGTCGTCGCGCTGCCGCCACTCTCGAAGACGAGGCGCGAAACGCGACAGGCGCACGCGTCGGCCGACGGCGGCGGCGGCAGCGCGCGTCAGACGGACGCGCCGCAACTCGTCCTGCAAGCGGACTTTCGTCCCGCCGAAGACGGGCGTTATCACGTCAACGACCTGCTCCAATATCACGACAAGCTGTTTGTCCGAAACGCTTATCGCGCGCTGCTCAAACGCGAGCCTGACGAGGAAGGCTTTCGTCAACAACTCGAACTGCTGCGCAGTGGCCGCTTCGACAAGATAGACGTGCTGGCGGCGCTCGCCGCTTCGCCCGAAGCGCGCAGCAAGCGCGTCCGAGTCGAAGGGCTTGAGCATCCCGCGCGGATACGCAAGCTCGGTCGGTTGCCCTACGTCGGTTATCTTTTTCGTCTCCTCTTCGCGCTCGTGCGCCTGCCCGCCCTCGTGCGCGAGCAACAGCAGTTCACGGCCTACGTCACGGCGCAGCACCAGCAGTTCGCAGACTTCATCAATCCCGTCCTGCTCGACATCAGCCAATCGCGGCGGCATCTGGAAACGCTCATCTCCGACGCGCGACAACATCTGGAAACGCTCATCGCCCATCAGTCTGCCGCGCAGGAGCAGTTGCGCCGCCAGCAGAGTGCTGACCGCGAGGCGTGGGCGACGCAGTTGACAGAGATGCTCGCGCACGTCCAGCGTCAACAGGAGTCTCTGGTGCAACTCGTCGAGGAGCGCGTCCATCAGTTCGCGCAACGCTTGCAACAGACGCGCGCCGAGTTGACGGCGCAGGAAGGGCGGCTCTCGATGCTGCTCGAAGAGGCGCGACGGCGCTTGCCCGAACCGCTCGACGAGCGTCAGTTGCAGACCTTCGCCGACGAGGCAGACTTCGCCCGCGACGCGCTCTATCTGGCGCTCGAAGACGCCTTTCGCGGGACGCGCGGCGAGATTAAGGAGCGTCTGAAAACTTACCTGCCCTTCGTCAAGCGGACGCCGCCCGCTGGCGCGCTCGTCGATTTGGGCTGCGGTCGCGGCGAGTGGCTCGAAGTCCTCAAGCACGCGGGGTTCGATGCAGCCGTCGGCGTTGACCGCAATCGCATCATGCTTGAGCAGTGCCGCGAGCGCGGCTTCGAGGTGTTGGAAAGCGACGCGCTCACTTATCTGCAAAGCGCGCCCGACGCTTCCTTGCGCGCCGTCACCGGCTTTCACTTTGCCGAGCACCTGCCGTTTCCCGTGCTCGTCAAAGTTGTCGATGAAGCCTTGCGCGCGCTCGCGCCGGGCGGCGTCCTCATCTTCGAGACGCCCAACCCGGAGAACATGGTCGTCGGCTCGTGCAACTTCTATCTCGACCCAGACCACCGGAACCCGCTTCCGCCGCCGACCCTGCGCTTCCTCTTCGAGTCGCGCGGGCTGGCGCGCGTCGAGATTCTTCGCCTCAACGCCAACGACGGGGCGCGCGTCCGCGACGAACGCTCCGACTTGGCGCTGCGCTTCAACGATTTCATGTACGGCCCGCTCGACTACGCAGTCGTCGGCTGGAAGGTCTAAAGCGAGCCGAGATGCCCCGAATCGCACTCCTGACAACCAACATCACGACCGGAGACGCCGTCAGCAACGATGTCGTCGGCATGTATCGCGCGCTCGAACGGCGCGGAGCGACGGCGCGCATCTTCGCCTCGAACTGGTCTTTTGAAGACCCGCAGGTCTGGCCTGCCGTCGAAATCGCAGACTTCCTGCGCTCGCCCGAAGACCTGCTCGTCTATCATTATTCGATGGGTTGGGAGTACGGCCTCGAACTGCTGCGCGAGTTGCCGTGTCGCACCTCGGTCAAGTATCACAACGTCACGCCGCCGGAGTTCTTCATCGGCTACAGCGAGGCGCACGAGAAGTCCTGTCGTGAGGGACGCCGCCTCGAAGAGCTCGCGCGCGCCGACTGCGACCTCTATATGTCGGCCTCCGAATATAGCTCTTGGGAGTTGCTGCTGGCCGGGACGGAGCGCGAGCGCACCTTCGTCGTTCCGCCCTTCCATCACATCGACCGTCTCAACTCAATCGAGCCTGACGAGACGGTCTTGGACGCCTTTCAGGACGGGCGGACAAACCTCCTGATGGTCGGCCGCGTCTTTCCCAACAAGGGGCACGCCGCGCTGATTGAAGCGTTCGCCATTTATCATCACCACTACAACTCGGAGAGCCGCCTGCTGCTCGTCGGCAAGGAAGAGGACAGTCTGGCCGGATACTCGAAAGAGTTGCGCGAACTTGTCGCCGCGCGCGGACTGCAAAAGGCCGTCGTCTTCACGGGCGGCGTCTCGGACGAAGCGCTCAAGGCTTACTACCTCGTCGCCAACGTCTTCGTCTTCGCCAGCGAGCACGAAGGGTTCTGCGTCCCGCTTGTCGAAGCGATGGCGATGAAACTGCCCATCGTCACGTACAGTTCGACGGCCATCCCCGGCACGGTCGGTAAGGCCGGTCTGGTCTGGAAGGAGCGCGACCCCGTGCTGCTCGCCGAGTCGGTCGAACGCTTGACGAAGGACGCGGCGCTCGCCGAAGCGTTAGGACGCGCAGGCTGGCAGCGTTACACCGAACACTTCACCAACGAACGAATCGAAGAACGCTTCCTCGCGGCGCTCGCCGCCTGCGGCCTATGACGCGCCGCGTCGCCATCGTCGTCCAGCGTTGCCATCCACACATCGTCGGCGGCTCGGAGGCGCTGGCGTGGCAATGGGCGACGCTCCTCAGAGAGACTTATGAGACCGAAGTCTTGACGACGCGTGCGCTCGATTACTCGACGTGGGCGAACGTGCTGCCCGCAGGCGTCGAAGAACGCGAAGGCGTGCGCGTGCGCCGCTTCGACGTGACGACGGGCCGCAGCCATTACTGGGGGCGGCTCTACGCGCGTCTGCTCAAAGATTTTCAGGCGCAGGGCGGCGGCGGCGCGCACAAACTCGGACGCCCGCGCTTTCTCCCTTGGAGCGCCGCGCTGCAAGAGGAGTTCATCCGTCAGCAGGGGCCTTATTCCGCGCCGATGCTCGATTACCTGCGCACGCATCAGGACGAGTACCGCGCCATCATCTTCGTCACCTATCTCTACCCGACCGCCTACTTCGGCCTGCGCGAGACGCACGCGCACACCGCGCTCTTCGCGCCGACGCTGCACGACGAGCCGCCCGCCTATCTTGCCGCCTACAGACACGCGGCGCGACGCGCGAGCGAACTGCTGTGGCTGACCGACGCCGAGCGGCGTCTGGGTGAAGGGCTGTGGGGCGAGTTGCCCGGCCGCGTCGTCTCGATGGCGGTCGAGACAAGACCGCGCGTGCCCGTCGAGGAGGCCGCGCCCTACGTCCTTTACTGCGGCCGCATCGACCCGAACAAGGGATGCGCGCGGCTCTTCGAGCACTTCGCGCGCTTCAAGGACGAGCACCCGTCAGACCTCCGCCTTGTGCTCATCGGTGAACAGAGTTTGCCGATTCCTGCGCGCCCCGATGTCGAGTATCGCGGCTTCGCCACGCACGAGGAGAAGTTCGCGTTGATGGCAGGCGCGCTCCTCTTCGTCATGCCGTCCGACAACGAGAGCTTCAGCATCGTCACGATGGAGGCGATGGCACAATCGACGCCCGTCCTTTCAAGCGGCGGCTCTGAGGTTTTAGTTGACCACGTGCTGCACAGCGGCGCGGGGCGCGTCTACCGCGACTACGAAACGTTTGCCGCCTCGCTCACGGAGTTGCTCGCCGACAGGGACGCCTGGCGCGAGCGCGGCGCACGCGGGCGCGTCTACACGGTCGCGCGCTATAGCGCCGAACACGTCCGCGCCCGACTCGTCGCAGCCGTCGAGGCGACAGCCGAGCGCCGCGCAGCCACCACGACCGAAACGAGCACAACACACACGAACATGACAGGGACGAGTGCTCTCATCAGCAAGACGCAGACGACGACGGCGCGTGAGGCGACCCCGCCGACGCTCGTGCTGCCCGCAGGTTGGTCTGAGAATTCTCTGCGCGAGTTGTTGATGTCCGTACAGGTCGAGGGAGGACGCGCCGACGAGTTGCGCAACTACGCGGCGAGCGACTTCCGCCGCTTCCTCTACACGCTCGCGCTCGTCCCCGCAGAGACGCACCCGGACATCCTCGAACTCGGCGCGAACCCTTACTTCTTCACCGTCCTCCTACGCAAGTTCAGAGACGCGCGCCTCGAACTCGCCAACTTCTTCGGCGGCGACGAAGCGAAAGGCGACGAGCAACGCGGCTCGCAGGACGTGTTCCTCCATCTGACGGGCGAGACGCTCACCTGCGTCTATCAACACTTCAACATGGAGCAGGACGCTTTCCCTTACGCGGACGACTCGTTTGACGTTGTCCTCTTCTGCGAAATCATCGAACACCTGCTCGCAGACCCCGTCCACGCGCTCTCGGAAATCAAGCGCGTGCTGCGCCCCTCCGGTCATCTGATTCTGACGACGCCCAACGCCGCGCGCCTCGACAACGTCGCGCGCCTGCTCGCAGGCGAAAACATCTACGACCCCTACTCCGGCTTCGGCCCCTACGGCCGACACAACCGCGAATACACCACGCGCGACCTCCAACGCCTGCTCGAAGCCAACGGCCTGCGCATCGAGACGCTCTACACCGCCGACGTGAACGACACGCACGCCTCCACGCCCGAAGCCCTTGATGCAACCCGTCGCCTCGTCGCCAAGACTCGCACAGACCTTGCAGACCTCGGCCAGTACATCTTCTGTCGCGCCCTCGTTGACGAACAGACCAAACTCGCCCCGCCCGTTCGTCCCGCATGGCTCTACCACACCTCACACAAACCGCGCCCACATATCACCCTCACACCGCCTCCCAAGAGATAACGAACTCCTCCGGCGACTTCGACGGCGCCAAGAAAGCCTCTCAGACTTTGCGACAGAGGATTTGATACTGCGTGCCGAGCGGGAGCCGTGCCACGTGCGGTTCGATGAAACGTAGATGGCGCAGCAGGCGCGGGAAGATGAAGAGATAGCTCGTGCTGATAATCTCGAAGCCGCGTCCGCGCAGCAGCGCGCGTGCCTCGCCCGCCGTCAGCATGATGGCGTCTTCGTCGAACGGGCAGCGGCTCATCACGTAACGCGTCGCCGGGTTCAAAGGGTTGTTCTCCCACAACGCGAACAGTCCGCCCATGTGCAGCGAGTCGCGCACGTAATCGACGGACGCGGCGCGCGCCTCAGGCGCGATGTGATGAAATGTCCCGTTGGAGAAGACGAGGTCGAACGCGCGTGTGGGTTGATAGTCTTCAATCAGATAAAAACTGGCGCGCGTATTGACATGCGTCTCACGCGCGCGTTCGAGAGATTTCGGCGAGACGTCAACTCCGCAGACGTGCTCCGCGCCCGGCAACTCCAACAACAGCCGCACGCTGGTTCCCGTCCCGCAGCCGTAATCCATCACCGTTCGCGCCCGCGCGCCCTCCGCGCGCAGACAACGCTTGAGCCATTCGACGCGCCCGCGCGCAAAGTAGTGCTTGTCCTCGCCGGAGACGGACAGCCCTTCGGCCAGCGCCGCGTCGTAAGAGTCTGCGTAGCGGTCAAACTCCGGCGGAGTGTTCATCTGCGCCTCAGCCCCAGAATGCTTAGGAAAAAGCTCGACAAGATAATCTGACAACCCAACGTCAAGGACGTCACGGCCGGGATGATGACGCGCAAGCTCTTCGTCGCATCGAGCGGGCCGAACGAGTGCGCGCGCCACGCGCTGAAGGTGTAGATGGAGGTGACGAGTCCGGCCAGCAGCAGCACCGCGCCGACGACCAGACCCGCTTCCAGATTGACGTAGCGAAAGACGCGATTCAGACGCGGGTCTTCGGGCAGGAGTCCTTCGCTGATGGCGAAGATTTTGGTGAAGACGGCGAAGTTAATCGCCTGAAAGCCGACGACGACGGCGATGGCCGCGTAGAGCAGCGTGTGAATGTCGAGCGTCGCGCTGCCGACCGTGCGCGGCCCCGGCAGCAGCCACGCGCCCGTCGCCAAACCCGCCAGCATCAGCAGCGCACCCGGATAGAGAAAGAGCCAGCGCGGGCTATAAAGCAGCAGGAATCTCAGGTGACGCCAACCGTCGCGCCAACGCCGCAGATGCGGCGCACGCGAACGCCCATCAGGAGCGAGCCGCGTCGGCACTTCCGTCACGCCGATGTCGTGCAGCGTCGCTTTAACGACCATCTCGCTGGCGAACTCCATCCCCGTCGTCCGCAGGTCGAGCCGCTCGATAGCCTCTTTGCTGAAACCGCGCAGGCCGCAATGAAAATCTCCGCACGAACTCCGAAACAGCAACCGCCCGACCCCCGTCAGCACAGGATTGCCGAGATACTTGTGCAGTGGCGGCATCGCGCCCTTCTCAATCCCGCCCTTGAAGCGGTTGCCCATCACGAGGCCGTAGCCCTCGCGCAGTTTCTCGATGAAAGGAGCGAGCGCAGAGAAGTCGTAACTGTCGTCGGCGTCGCCCATGATGACGTAGCGGCCGCGCGCCGCCGCAATCCCGCCCATCAACGCGCTACCGTAGCCTCTGGCCTCGACGCGCACGACGCGCGCGCCCATCCTCTGAGCTATCTCCTGCGAGCCGTCTGTGCTCCCGTTGTCGGCGACGACGACCTCGCCCACCACGCCCAACTCCGCGAGCGCGCGCCGCGCCTTCTCGATGCAAACTCCAACCGTCTCGGCCTCGTTCAAACACGGCATCACGACCGAGACCTCAATCTCCGACGCCTCGCCCGCCGCGCCATCCCGCACGCGCGCCTCTTCCCTTTTCGCTACCACCTCAACGGCCATACAGACCTCGGTCAGTTAACTCCAACACCTTCAAACATCTTAGCAGCAAACCCGGACGCCGAGAAAACTCCGAACCTTTCACCCACCTCCTCTCTCCTCAAACGAAGAGAATGTGAAAGCATCGACTATGGCTCTTATGTCGTTAACATTTGCCGTGAAGGCGGAAGAATAGTCGTGCTGGAAGTGGTATATGAGCAGGAAATCTGTGCAGATTCAACGTTGTTCGCGGGCGGCGGCAGGGTGTGGCGCGGCGTGAGAGAGAGCAGTTAATTCAACTTGCCGAGAGCCAGTTGTTCTCTCAGCCACGCTGCACGTTCACGCTTCGCCTCGTCGTTGAGCGCGTGTCCCGCTGCATAAAATCTGACGAGTTTCGGGCGGCTTGCTCTTTCCGAATAGAGCGTGGCCTGTTCTTCAGTCGGGTAGTTGTCCGTTTTACCGAACTGAAAAAATAGCGCCGACGGTGCAACGTGACCGATGTAGTTTATCGGGTCAACGTCTGAGAGAATATGGAAATAGTTTTCCTGTTGCTCTTTCGTCAGCGAGTCGCGGGTCTTCACAATTGCCGGAATCGTGCTGGTGCGTAGAAACTCCGTCAAACTCGGCGCGCCTGCCATCAGCACGTAGGCTTTGATGCGCTTTTCCACACCGGCCAAAACCGCGCCCGCGTGTGCGCCGTAGCTGTGGCCGACAAAGCCGATGCGTTTCGGGTCAACGTCGGAACGCGAAAGGAGCAAGTCGACACCTCGTCGCAAATCGATGACGGTCTGGATGTAGATGTCGCGGTCGACTTCCGGTTTAGTCACGGTCGGGTCGAACTCTCGCTTCGATTCCCCGGCGCGTGAAAACGGCGCATCGATGAGCAAACAGACCACACCCGCTTTTGCCAGTGAGAGGGCTTCTTCGAGAAAATTTTTCCGGCTTCCCGGACGCGAGTGCATAAAAATAACGCCCGCGAATTTCCGGCCTCTGGCAGAAGGCACGACAAGATAAGCCGTTACTCGACCGCCTTTCGGACTTTGATAAGAGATATCGTATCTGCGTGCGCCGTCTCCGTCTTCGACACCAATCTCTTTTACGTCGAGCGGCAGTCTTCGGTCGTAATCGAACATCCGCCGCAACTGGCCGATAGATTTAGCCTGAGCAGACGCGATTCCGCACGAGGCGACGAGCAATAACAATGCACTAAATAAACTTCTCACACTATCCTTCCCGCGCGTCGATGCTCAATTCGTTCGATGCCTTCGATGACATTCAGGCTCTTTCGCGTGTCCGGTTCAAAGAGTTGTGAGGTGCGCGTTCAAAGATTAAGCGACCGTTAGGGCTTGAAAGTCTGTTTGCGCTGTTCGTCTTCCTGTTTTGTCTTTTCCTCTCTTTGCTTCTTTCGCTTGTAGATTTCCATTTCACCTTGCATGAAGTCTTCCAGCCTGACGTATGGCAGTTTAGTCTTTTCCAAATTCGGATTTTCTAAAGTCGGCTGCCGAAATCCCGCGTTAACGGTGAAGCCTTTCAACACCTCGCCACATCGCAACGACCTGGTTTCTGAATAATCACTATCATTGCCGACCTTTTGCCAACTCCCATTTAGTTTGAGAGCCGCGCCAGTCTTTTGCACAAACTCGTCGGCAGATTTCCACTTAATGTCGTTCGGGTAAAAGACTGTAATCTCTCTCAGGTGGCCGTCGAGCAATTTCAACTCCACGTGTTTAAGCTCATTTAAGTCCGGGAAAGGCGCTGCGCTCACGAAACTGACAACATCCTCGCCGATTGGTTTGTCGAGCACATTACGAACATAGACACTGCTGATTTTCACGGTCGCGACGCCAAATTGATTAGCCGCGACATCAGGAAATCCAGGGAAGCGTTTCTGAATATCCGCCATAGACATTCCCAGCCGAAACCCGCGCACCTCCGGAGACTGCTCCATCTTGACAGTACAGGGCTGATTAACGGCGCACCCAAGATATAGCGCGGCCGTCAAGTTCAATGCCAGCAAGCGGATTATCTTAGTCATAAATTTCGGAACCCTCAGTATCAGGTGTCGTGAAAGTCTATGTCCAATCAGATGGTCGGCCGTTGGCTCCGCCATAAGCAGTTCTCCAATGGTGGAATCACTTTAGAGAAGGCTCTGAAAACTGCCGACTCATGCCGCAAGTGGTTGATGACAAATACCATAGGGCGAGGCAAGGACGCGGGGAAGAATTTTGTTGCTTTCAACTACATTGAAGCTATAATTCCGTTGTTGCTGCTGTCTTGGGCCACCTCACGAGGCTGTCCTTATTCTGGCTTCCTCATATATTGGCAGATTTTTCTGAGCCACATATGTCAGGCGTTAAGCATCATAGTCGAGCTTTCAGAGAGCGAGCCTCATTCTCAGGGCAAACGCGCGCTCACTCCAACATGCTGCCGCCAGCATGGCACTAACTGCTTCAAGGAATTATCTTAGCCATGGACCGGCGAGTGCAAACCGTTATCGTCTGGATGCATGATAATCTTCACCGCGACGTGTCAATCGAGGAATTGGCGCGGCTGGTGAACCTCTCATCCTCACGTCTGCGCCACGTGTTTAAAGTCGAGACCAACGTCTCCCTCTATCATTACCTGAAATTGCTCAGGATGAAGCGAGCCAAAGACTTACTGGCAACCACGCTTCTTACCGTGAAGGAGGTGCGTGTCAGTGTGGGCGTGCAGAATAAAGCTCACTTCACGCAATATTTCAAAGAGACTTACGGGATGACCCCGGTGCAGTTCAGACGGACGTTAGACATGACCCAGCCGCCGGAAAAGTACTTGATAGACAAATAGTCATTTTGGATACCAGATAGCCTGATAGGATACCTAATTTGTCTTGCAGTAGACGAAGATAGAAAGATATTTTATCGCAGCATCAAGCATTGGTTCTGTGCGAGTCATACATTGCACGCTGTTTACCAAGCCAAAGTCCGTTGGGTACTACCAGAAGGAACACAAATCCATCTCACACATTCTCATATAGAGGACGTTTGTCAGTCCCGCACTGGCATTAAACTACTTTACGCTGTCTGCTCAGTATCATAAGTAAGCTCTCACGCCCCGGGACATTAGCCTGACAATGTAATGGTCTCTGACCGAAGGTCGGACGCAGCTTGATATATAGCGCGGCCTCGATGCCGTCGTCCCTTCACCTCATGCGCATAGACATCAGCTAGCTCTGCGAGCTTGATGAACAGCATGAGCGTGTTGCCAATAATGTCGGATGCGCACGCTCTATTGCAGCGTACGATAACTACCTCGCTGTCTTGAACTTCAGAATGTGGCGGCCTCTTTGTCTGATGACATAAGGAGTTGCCATCCCATACCGACTTCCGCCGGTGCCCAAAAGTCAGTGAACTCCTAAAAGAAAGGGCAGTAATCTGCATAAAAGCTATGGAAAAAGTACTCTCTTTTAGCTTCCCGCAACTGTCTGTCGAGGATGAGGTCATACTGCGCCGGGCTATCAGAGCCCAGAGGGCACAGGTCTTAAATAATACTCTTGAGAAGGCGAAGTCGCCGGAGTTGTACGAGAGACTCGGCGAGCGGCGGGTGCAAGCGGTGCATACCTTTCTGGCGGAGATGATTCTTCTGTCCAACCAGAACCCTGATTTGTTTTGGCAGATAACAGATCACTGGGCGACATCGTTCTTGCTTTCCCGTTTGTATGACCAGTATGGCCCTACCGACCCCGTCCAGCTCAATAAGCTGGTCAGCAATCTGAATGGCCTGCTGTTGTTCGAGAGGCTGCTCAACGGGACACTGGAAAGCCCGGCTACTTATATTACGTACGTGGATGCGAATGGCCGTATACACGGTCTATTGCACGACACCTCTCTGGAATTCAAAGACGAAGCTTTCAATGGGAAGGAAGTCGAGTGGGTCTGTTCCGCGTCTGAGGCCTCCGTGCGCTTTGCTGATAAGGATGAGCCGGAGTTCACCATTCCGCTTCCCTTGAAGGCCAATCAATTCGTGGAGTTTTATCCGCTGGCGAGTTCCGACATGACGGGCTTTCCGGTGCTCGAAGAGACAGTCGTCTGGGGAAGACCCAAGACCCTGCTCGAAGGAACCTACGAGAACTCTGACAATACGGAAGAGGGCTGGAATCCGCTCAGTCTGAAGGACAGTCTGGCTAAAGCTCAGACGGTGATTAAAAACGTGTGGCCGGAGGCCTACGGTTGGCTCGAAACCCTCATCCCGGCCTTCGTCGACATGGGTGTGCCGCCGAGCAGGTCTATGCGGTTCTCTTCATCCTACGACCCCGGCTCGCCCATCTTCATGTCCCGCGTCGATAATCATCTGGCTCACGCCGAAGATGTGCTTCATGAGATTCAGCATCATCGTCTGCTCCTTTTTGCCGATACCCCACACTTCAAATCCTGGAGAGACCAAAGGCAAATCTACGCATCGCCTTACAGGCAAGACCCGCGTCCCCTGCGCGGCTTAATCATCGGCATCCATGCGTTTTTAACGGTCAACGAACTCAAAAAGAGAGTGCTGGAAAAGCAGGCCGGGGCAGAGTTTCTGCACCGGGAAATGACCGAAACGCATTACATGAATCTCTTTGCCTTCCGCACAATCCTCGAACACGAAGAGTTCGGCGACTACGGAAAGCAACTCTTCGTACAGATGGGACGCGCACTCGCTGACCACCACACGGTCATTAAATCCTTCGCAACGTCTGAGATGGGGAGAGTCGCCGAGGAGAAGTTGCTCGGCCACATCGCCGTGGTGGAGCAACAGAGTTCAGAGATACAGAACACGACTCCCATCTACAGAAACTGGGATGAAACTGCGCGTCTCGCCGCCACACTCAACTAGTCCATAACCGCAGCAACTCTTCACTGAAAGTTCGAGGTGCTCCATGCGAATCGAAGGACGGCGCTACAGGGACGAATGGCTCCCGAATACATATCCCTCAAAAAAGGTTGGTGAGCGTTACGTCAGAATCTCTCGCACAGGGAAGACGCAAATCCTCACCGAAGAAGAAGATGCTCAGTTTAATGAGTTCTTCATGGACGCCGACCTGTTCGCGCGTCTGGAGAGAACCGGGCACATTATTACGGCGCAAAATGCGGCCGAGGTAATGGAGAGCCTGAAGATGTGGCTGAAAGGGTCTTATGACGGGCCGCAGTTGCATATCGTGGTCGCCACGAAGCGCTGTAATCTGGATTGCACGTATTGCCACATGAACCCGGAGCCTGTCTCATCCAGCAAGAACGTCTACGACCTCCAACCTGATGTTGCCAAGAATATCGCCCGCTTCATCCTTGAGTCTCCCAATCCGAGGATTGATGTCGAGTTTCAGGGCGGAGAGGCTTTTCTGAATTTCCCCGGCATGGTCAACTTCGTCGAAGAGATTACCAGACAGAACGAGTCGGTCGGGAAAAAAATAAGGTTCACTGTCGTCAGCAACCTGATGGTCGCGACCGACGAACAGATGGCCTATTGCCACGCCAACAACATACAGGTGGCCTACACCCTCAACGGCCCCAGAGAAATGCACAATTTCTTCCGCATCAGCCGCAGCGGTCAGGGTTCTTACGACATGGTGATGCGGAAAATGGAGCATTTTAAAGAGAAATTTCCGGGACTCTTAGCGCCCTACCCCCTCTGCGTCATCACTGCGGACAACGCTCGCAACATCCGCAGCATGCTCGACTTCTATTACGGGTTAGGTTTTAGAGACCTGGGAATAATCAACCTCAAACATCTGGGGAATGCTGCGAGCAGAGACATCCGCTTCGACGCACGCGAGTTCACTCATCACTACATCGAGGCGCTCGATTACATCTACGAGAAGAACAAGGAACTCGGCGAGTCGTATGGCGAAAGACTCGTCAAAGTAGCTCTGGGGAAGATTTTCGGGGCTACCGATGTCTCCTACATCGACTGGCGCAATCCTATCGGATATGTCAATGGGGCGCTCGTCTACGATTACGACGGAGAGATTCTTCCGGCCGACGAAGCACGCTCGCTGAGAGATGTCTTCACGCTGGGCAACGTCATGAACACCTCTTACGACGAGTTGATTCGTAAGAAGGAGACTTTTAAGACCGTCAATCTCTCTCTGCGAGACCGTGACGAGGTTTGTCGTGAATGTGCGTATAACCCCTACTGCGGCGTCTCTCCGGTCATTCACTATGGGAAGACGGGCGAGCTTAGTCCGAAGCCGCACGTCTCCGACGAGTGTCTGATGGTCATTGCCATCCTCGATTGGGTCTTCAAGAAACTGATAGAAGACCCCATCCCGCTCGTGCACATGATTCCGGGACTCGGCGAACACCTGCTAGGAAGCATGGAAGAGGCCACTGCGGAAGTAGCTGTGATGTAGCCGTCCGTGCTTTTTCAGGCGACAGGCGAGGGGGCGTGGGGCCGCATCGATGAAGTCTCGGCGGCAAGAAGGGTCCGCGACAGGCGACCGCAAGCGTGCTTCTCCCCTGACCTCGGAAGAAACTGTTTTCAACCGCTCCGTCAAACACGAATCAATGCTGATGCTATCAATCGTCTCTGATGCTCACCCAGTCATGAGAGGTGGGTCATTTACTGACAGTTGTGATGGTCGGGCTGCGGAAGGGCGCAGCATCCATATTCAATGCTCAATATTGTCGAACCTCACGATTCCGCAGACAGTGTGCTGCTCTATGCACACCGACACGTCATCGCGGGTGCTGACAATTTTAGAGTGCTTAGCTCCAGAGTCAGACAACTGATGCTGCCTGCTCTGGGAAGTATAACAACTGAAAGGAGAACAGTATGCCAGACAACACGCAACTCGACAACGAACAGA
>DASZCR010000123.1:0-3719 GCA_035942915.1 Pyrinomonadaceae bacterium
GTCGTCCCGGCGCTTTCGATTGAGGCGTCTGCTATCTCTTGAGCGTCGTGGCGCTGACGACGTTCGAGTAGTTCGTCCTGTTACCGGCGGCGTCCTGCGCGACGACGCGGTAGAAGTACTTGATACCGGCCGCCAGCCCCGTGCTCGAATAGCTCGCGGCGTTGGCCGCCAGTGTGGCGACGCGCGTAAAGGTCACGCCGTCGGTTGAGCGTTCGACGCTGAAGCCGCTTTCGCCGTCGCAGTTGTCCGTCCAGGTCAAATTAATCTGAGACTTCGAGACGACGACGGCCGCGAGTCCGCCCGGCGCGCCGTCGAGGATGAGCGGCATCGCCATCGTACTCTCGCCGTTGATGAGCGCGAAGCCAGCCTGCGTTGTGACATCGCCTCTGACGACCGTATCGGCCATCAGAACGCCGTCGCCGAGCAGCACCCCATCTGCCATCAAGACGCCGTCGGCGAGGAGCACGCCATCGGCCATCAAGACGCCTGAACTGAGGAAGTGCGTGCCTGCGTTGATGGTTGTGCCATCGGCCATCAGGACGCCGTCGCCCATCAGCACGCCGTCCGACATCAGGACTCCATCAGACATCAGCACGCCGCTCGACTCGACCGAGCCATCGGCCAACAGCACGCCGACGCCGTAAATCCCCTGATACTTCGTCATCAGGTTCGCGCCCGTCGCGTAGGAATAGTCCATGATGAGACCTTGCGCCCACTGGAAGGTGTGGCCTGCGATGTTCGTCTGCGGCGACGGCGCGGCACAGCCCGCGCACAGCAGCGGGTCGCCGACGGGCGTCGTCGAGGAGAGGTCTGTGCGAATCAGCCTTGCCAGACGCATCGCGCCTTCGACGTTAATCTGTCCTGCGCCCTGCTCGAAGTGGTTGAAGCCCGCAAGCGGTTGCGCCGTGTACATGAGAATCGCTTTGACGAGATTCGGCGTCAGCTTCGGGTTGGCTTGGAGCAAGAGAGCCGCCGCGCCTGCCACGACCGGCGTCGCCATCGAAGTGCCGCTCAGATACATCTGCTCGCGGGTGGGGTTGTTGCTGACGTTGGCATCGAGCGCCGGGTTGGTCGTCACCAGCAGGTTATTCGGCGCCTGCGCGTCGAGGATACGATTGCCCGGTGCGACGAGGTCTGGCTTGATGAGGTTGTCGTAATGTTTGACGCCGAGAAGGTCAGTCCAATAGCTGCGCGTCGGGCCGCGCGACGAGTACGTGGCGACGGCATCGTCCGAGCGCACGTCCGTGCCGAAGGTGTTGGTCGCACCGACCGTAATGACCGACGGGTCGTTGCCGGGCGAATGAACCTGTCCGTAAATCTTCTGTCCCGCGCCGTCCTTGCCTTCGTTACCTGATGCTGCGACGACGACTAGTCCTGCGTCCACGAGTCGGCGCACGGCCAGACAGAGCGGGTCGTTCTTGTAGGAATCGACCGCCGCCGTGCCGAGACTCAGGTTGACGACGCGGATGTTGTAAGCAGGGTTGGTGCGGTTCGTCATCACCCAGTCGAGCGCGGCGAGCAGTTTCGAGACCGAGCCTCTGCCGGACGAATCGAGGACGCGCAGGTTGATGATTCGCGCGTTCGACGCAATACCCATGTATGCGCCCTGCGCGACGCTGCCGTTACCGGCTGCGATGGAAGCGACGTGCGTGCCGTGCCCGTAAGGGTCGGCCGTGATGGGCTGTCCCGTCGCGTCGCGCTCGCCCGTGAAGTCCTGACGGTAAACGATGCGGGATTTTGAACTGCCGTCGTCGAAAGCAGCATGGGAGGGGTCGATGCCGGAGTCGAGGACGGCGATGCCGACGCCTGTGCCGTCGAAGGTCGGGTTGTAGTTGGCCGAGACGCGCGCGGCGTTTGCGCCGGTCGTCATCGTGATGTGGCCGAGCAGCTTCACGTCGCGGTCGAGCGAGATGTAGCCGACATCCGTGCGCGCGGCGACCGTTGCCACGTCACGCGCCCTCATGTCAACGGCACGCGCGCCGAAATTCCTGTAGGAAGCTTTGACGAGCGCGCCCTTGTTCTTGAGGTCTGTGTCGAGCGCGGCGCTCCACGCGCCGGCGGGCTGGACGATGACGCGGACGCGCGCGTCGGCGGCCGACTCTCTGATTCTCTTACGGAGGTCTGCGCCGACGTTGTCCTTCTTCGCCGGTTGGGTCTGTCCCTGAGTGATGGGCGCGCTCCCGGCGCAGCAGAGTGCCAGCAGCAAGAGCGAGGTCAGCAGACGGGACGTGTGTGTGTTCCTGTTCATCTTTTTTCGCGCTTATCTCATGTAGGAGCTTTCGTCGCCGTTGACGAGCACGGACTGTGACTGCATGGTGTTGTCACTCATCATGATGCCGTCCGACATGTAAATACCGTCGCTCATCATGATGCCGTCCGACATCATTATCCCGTCAGACATCATGATGCCATCGGACATCATGATGCCGGTCGGCATGAAGACCGAGCCGCCGCCCAGTGGGCTGCCGTCGCTCGTCAGAATCGAGTCGCTCATCATGATGCCGCTCGTCATCATTGTGAGGTTGAGTTGCTGCGTGTCGTAGCCTTCGGTGATGCCGTCGGCGAGCAGGTAGCCTTTGGCGTAAGTCTTCTGATATTTCGTCATCAGTTCGACGCCGGTGACGAAGGTGTGATTCATGGTGATGCCTTGCGCCCAGGGGAAGGTGAAACCGAGAAGCGTGGTGGTGGGCGCAGGGGCGGTCGAGGAGAGCAGCGACGCGCCGAGCGCCGTCGCGTTTTTGGTGTCGGTGCGAATTTTCTGCGCGAGGCGCACAGCGCCGTCGATGTTGAGTTGACCCGCGCCCTGTTCGAGCATGTTGAAGCCCGGAAGCGGCTGCGCCGTGTACATCAAAATCATCTTCACCATGTTCGGCGTCAACTGCGGATTGACTTGCAGCATGAGCGCCGCCGCCCCGGCCACGACCGGCGCCGAGACGGAAGTGCCGCTCATGTACATGACGCGCTTGTCGATGGAGTTGCTGCCGTTGGCGTCGAGCGTCGGGTAGGTTGTGACGAGATAGTTGTTGGCCGCTTCGGCCGAGATGATGCGATTGCCCGGCGCGACGAGGTCTGGCTTAACCAGATTGTCGTAATGCTTGACGCCGGAGGCATCCGTCCAATAGCTGCGCGTCGGGCCGCGCGACGAGTACGTGGCGACGACATCGTCCGAGCGCACGTCCGTGCCGAAGGTGTTGGTCGCGCCGACCGTGATGGCAGAGGGTTCGTTACCGGGCGAGTGGATGCGGCCGTAGGTCTTGGTGTTGTTTGAGCCGTACTTGTTGCTGCTGTCTTTGCCGTCGTTACCGGCGGCGGCAACGACGACGATGCCCGCATCGGAGAGACGGCGGACAGCTTTGCAGAGCGGGTCGAGTTTGTAAGTCTCAATCGCCGCCGTGCCGAGGCTCAGATTGACGACGCGAATCTTGTAGCGGTTGCCGCTGGCAAGTACCCAGTCGAGCGCGGCCAGCACGGAGGAGACCGTGCCGACGCCGTGCGAGTTCAGCACACGCAGGTTAACGAGCGTCGCGTTGGGCGCGATGCCTGAGTACGTGCCGCTCTGGCCGGAGATTTTTTCGTTACCGGCGGCCGTCGCCGCGACGTGCGTCCCGTGTCCGTAGAGGTCGCCGGTCACGGGCTGACCGGCAGCGTCCACCTCATTGGTGAAGTCTCTGTAGAAGACCGTGCGCGGGCCGCCGACCGCATCCCTCAAAGCGTAGTGG
>DASZCR010000124.1:0-10852 GCA_035942915.1 Pyrinomonadaceae bacterium
GCACTACGACGAGCCGTTCGCCGACCCGTCGTCGCTGCCCACCTACATGGTCTCGAAGATGGCGCGCGAGCACGTGACGGTGGTGCTGACGGGGGACGGCGGGGACGAGGTCTTCGCCGGCTACACCCGCTACGTGACCGACCGCAAGCGCAGCGCCTTCGGCCGCGTGCCGGGGCCCGTGCGGAGGGGCGTGATGCGGCCGTTCGCGCGGCAGCTCCCCCACGGCGCGTGGGGGCGGAACTTCATCCACAACGTCTCGCTCGACCCGCTCGCGCGCTATTTCGACAGCGTCTCGGCCTTCGGCGCGCTCGGCAAAGACGCGCTCTACGCGCACGCCTTCCGCGAGCGCCTCAACGGCGACGGCGGCGCAGAGGGCGGTGTGCTCGCACGCTTCCGCAGACACGCCGCGCGCGTCACTTCCGGCGAGCCGCTCGACGCGCTGCTCTATCTCGACAGCAAGACCTACTTGCCGGGAGACATCCTCACCAAAGTTGACCGCATGAGCATGGCCGTCTCGCTCGAAGCGCGCGTTCCGCTCCTTGACCATCGGCTTATCGAGTTCGTCACGCGCATCCCCGCGTCCTTGAAGATGCGCGACGGGGAGACGAAATACATCTTCAAGCGCGCCGTGCGCGGGCTTGTGCCCGACGAGATTTTAGACCGACCGAAGCAGGGCTTCGGCGTCCCCGTGCAGGAGTGGATTAACGAGGAGTTGCGCGAACGCATCCGCGAGACGCTGACCTCGCGCCGCGCACGCGAGCGCGGATACTTCGACAGCGCCTATGTCGAATTACTGTTTGACGAACACGGGCGCGGCCGCCGAGACCATTCGACGCGTCTGTGGACGCTCTTCATGCTCGAACTCTGGCATCGCGCCTTCGCCGACCGCGACGCGCACGCGCCGACGAACGCTTGTGAGACGGCCGCGACGATTCCGGCCTGAGCCGCGCTCTCTTGACGAGGACTCTTTCCCGTGAGCTTCAACGTGCTACAACTCGTCGGCAGTTTCCAGCAGGGCGGCTCGGAGCGCCAAGCCCTGCAACTGGCGCGTCTGCTGGCAGAGGACGGCCGCTGTCGCGTCTCTCTGGCGACGCTCGACGCAGAGGGCGTGCTGCGCGCCGACGCCGAACGGCTCGGCCTCGGAGAGATTCCCGAATATCGTCTGACGAGCTTCTACAACCGCAACGCTCTCACGCAAGTCCGCCGCTTTGCCGCCTACCTGCGCGAGCATGACATCAATGTTGTCCACGCGCACGACTTCTACACGAACATCTTCGGGATGGCAGCCGCCGCGCTGGCGCGCGTCCCGGCGCGCATCGCCTCGAAGCGCGAAACGACCGGGATGCGGACGACGGCGCAGAGCTTCGTGCAGCGCCGCGCCTACGCGCTCGCGCACGCCGTTGTCGTCAACTCAGAGGCCGTGCGCCGCAGCCTCGTCTCGGAAGGCGTGCGCGACGAGAAGATAGTGACCATCTACAACGGCCTCGACGCGGCGCGCGTGACGCCGCCGCACGGCTTAACGCGCGAGGCGGCACTGGCCTCCTTCGGCTTGCCGACCGACGCGGGCTTGAAGTTCGTGACCATCGTCGCCAACCTGCGCCATGCGGTGAAAGACCATCCGACGTTCCTGCGCGCCGCGCGCGTGGTGAAGGAGCGTGTGGCGGATGCGCGTTTCGTCGTCGCCGGAGAGGGTGAGTTGACGGAGGCGATGCGCGCTCTGGCGTCCGAGTTGGGGCTTGCGCAGGAGGTCTTCTTCACGGGGCGGTGCGAGCGACCGGCCGAGTTGCTGTACGCCTCGGACGTGTGCGTGCTCAGTTCACGCGCCGAAGGGTTTTCAAATTCGATTCTTGAATACATGGCGGCGGCGCGTCCGGTCGTCGTCACGGACGTAGGCGGCGCGCGCGAGGCGGTTAGAGAGGGAGAGACGGGTTACATCGTCGCGCCGGGCGATGCGGAGGCTTTGGGCGCGCGCGTCGCGTCTTTGTTGGAAGACGCGGAGGGCGCGCGGCGGATGGGCGAGCGCGGGCGACAGGTGATTGGCGAGAAGTTTACGTGCGAGGCTCAACTGGGTCGCACGCTCGGACTGTATGAACGGCTGCTCGCCGGTCGGCGAGTGGCAGACTCGCGCGCGGAGTTGACGCGCCGCAAGGCTTGAAGAAGTAGAGCGATGGAGAGGCAGGTCGTCGGAATTTTTCATAACCCGTGGCGGTCGGAATACGACCCGCACCGCTCTGTGGCGGAACTCTATCGGCGCGCCGTCTGGCTCAAGTCGAACCCGCGCGACGAAGAGTATATGAAGGCACTCTTCAGCGAGCGTTATCCGGCGGGCGAGTTTGTCAACATCGACCGCGACGCAGATTGGCAAGCACATCTCGCGGCGGCCGAGACGGTCGTCCTGTTGTACCCGGACGCCATCGGCCTGCACTTCGCGCCGGTCGAGTCGGCCGTCCTGAAGGGCAGAAAGAGCGAGGCGGTGGAGGTGCGCGTGCTGAACGGCCGCAGACGAGATTTCGTGTGGAGCAGCCGCGTGCGGCGCGAGTTGCGTTGGCGTCGTCTGGCCGAGCGGGCGATGCTGGGAGAGGCGCTGATGATTGTCGGCTTCGTCGTCATCACCCCGTTCTTCGTGGCGGCAGACTTCGTAAGGGGGCGGAGATGAGCAACCCGAAGCCGGACGTGCGCGACGTACAGGAGTGGTGGGCTGAGAACCCGATGACCTACGGCGCGACGCACGGCCAGACCGAATACGCAGACGCGCGTTACGAAGCTGGCTCGCGCGAATTCTTCGAGCGGCTCGACCGCGAGTTTTATAGTTGGAACACGCCGCTGCATGAGGAAGGGCGTCCCTTCGGCCGACTCTTTCCCTACGACCTCTACGGCGCAACACACGCGCGCGTGTTGGAAGTGGGCTGCGGTCTGGGAACGATGGCGATGAACTGGGCGCGGCAGGGCGCACGCGTGACGGCTGTTGACCTGAACCCGACCTCGATTGAGATGACGCGCAAGCGTTTCGCGCTCCACCAACTCGAAGGAGAGATAGGTCTGGCAGACGCGCGCTCGCTGCCGCTGCCGGACGAAGCCTTCGACTACGTTTACTCGTGGGGCGTGCTGCATCATTCGCCGAATCTGGAACAGTCCATCAACGAACTGATGCGCGTGCTGCGCCCCGGCGGCGGCTTCGGCATCATGCTCTATAACCGGCGGTCGATACTCTATTGGTACAGCATCAAGTATCTGCAAGGTTATCTTCATTACGAAGACAAATTTCTCAAGCCTCTGGAACTGGCGAGCCGCTACGGCGACGGCGACACGCAGGAGGGCAACCCGCACACGTGGCCGGTCACGTCTGAGGAGGCCGCAGAGTTGTTGCGCCCGCATAGCCGCGACGTGCAGGTCAAACGTCTGGGGACGGAGTTGGATAATATCTTTCGCCAGATGTTGCCGTTTGTCGGCCGCGCCGTGCCGCGCGTGGCGCGCAAGGCGTGGGCGCGTCGCTACGGTTGGAGCTTATGGATTCACGGTCATAAGAACTAAGGAGCAGCAGGACGAGAGGGCGTTCGAGAGAGACGATGAGCGGGGCGTGGGCAAAACTGAAGAAACTCAAGGGGCGCGGCCTCGACGAGTTGCGCGTGCGTAGCGCGCAGGCGGCGCACGCCTTCGCGGAGCGACGCGGCTGGTCGCCGCAGTCGCGCGTGCCCTCCGACGCCTCCTTCTTCAAACTGCTCGACAGCGCGCACCACGCGACGACGGCCGAGACGTTACACGCACATTTCCGCACGCGCCCGGCGCGCTTCTTCGACTCGTTCACAGACCGCGAACGCACGCGCGCGCTTCTCCGCACGCGTTTCGGTCAGGAGGCCGAAGCCGCTCTGCTGGCGCGCGCCGAGCGCCTCGTTGCAGGTCGCTTCGACCTCTTGGGCTTCTGCGACCTCGACTTCGGTTCACCGCCCGACTGGCATCTCGAACCGCTCTCGCGCAAACGCGCGCCGCGCGCACATTGGAGTCGGATAGATTATCTGAACGCCGACGCTGTCGGCGACAAAAAGATTACGTGGGAGCTTAACCGTCATCAGTACTTCATGGTGCTCGGTCGCGCCTACTGGCGCACGGGCGACGAGCGTTACGCGCGTCTCTTCGCCGAACATCTCGCCTCTTGGACTGAAGAGAATCCGCCGAAGGTCGGCATCAACTGGACGAGCAGTCTCGAAGTCTCCTATCGCGCGATAGCTTGGCTCTGGGCGCTGCACCTGTTTAGAGACTCGGCCGCGCTGACGCCGGAACTGCTCCTGCGCGCGTTCAAGTTCATCTACCTGCACGCGCGCCACCTCGAAACCTATCTCTCCACCTACTTCAGCCCGAACACGCACCTGACGGGCGAGGCGCTCGGCCTCTACTACATCGGCACGGCGCTGCCGGAGTTGCGCGCCTCGGCGCGCTGGCGCGAGCGCGGCGCGCAAATCCTTCTCGCCGAACTCGCACGACAGGTCAGACCCGACGGCGTCTACTACGAACAGACGACCTTCTATCATCGCTACACGACGGACATCTACGCGCACTTCTACGCGCTCGCGCGCGCGACAGACGCCGCTCTTGAGACGGGCGCGCTCGCCGAGAGACTTTCGGCGATGCTCGACTTCATGCTTTACGCGACGCGCCCGGAAGGGACGACGCCCTTTTTCGGAGACGACGACGGCGGCCGCCTCGTCTGGCTCGACGAGCGACCGCTCACGGACTTCCGCCCGACGCTCGCCAACGGGGCGGCGCTCTTTGCGCGTCCAGACTACAAGTTTGTCGCAGGCGACGCGACCGAAGAGACACTGTGGCTGCTCGGCGCGGACGGACTTGCCGCCTACGACGCGCTCGCCGCACGCGCGCCCGCAGAGACTTCGCGCGCCTTCCCCGACGGCGGCTTCTACATCATGCGCGACGCGTGGACGCGCGAGAGCAACTTCCTCATGATTGACTGCGGCCCGCACGGCGCGCTCAACTGCGGCCACGCGCACGCCGACGCGCTCTCCTTCGACCTCTCTGCGCGCGGGCGCGCACTCGTCATCGACCCCGGCACATACACCTACACCGGCTCGGCCGAACTGCGCGACTATTTTCGTTCGTCTGCGGCGCACAACGCGCTCATGGTTGACGGACAGTCTTCGTCCATCCCCGGCACGACCTTCCAGTGGCGTCAGATTGCCGCGGCCGAGACGCGACGCTGGATTTCGACCGCGCGCTTCGACTACTTCGAGGGCACGCACGACGGCTACGCGCGCCTGCAACCGCCGGTCACCTGCACGCGCTCGCTGCTCTTTCTCAAGGCGGGCGGCTACTGGGTCGTCCGCGACACGGCCGAGACGACCGGCGCGCACGATTACGAGGCGCGTCTGCACTTCATGCCCGACAGCAACCCTCGCGTCGAACAGGCCGGAGAGACCTTCGTTCTGCGCGCGGGCGCAGACGAGCGTGGCGCGGGCGGCCTCGACATCTATGCGCCCGCCAGCGATGGCGCGTGGAAGAAGCAGGACGGCTGGTACTCGGAGTGTTACGGCCGACGCGTCTCGACGACGGTGCTCGCGCGCAGGACGCGCGCCGACGGACGACGAGAGTTTGTCTCCTTCCTCGTCCCGCGCGTCGCCGCCGCCGCCGTAGAGGCACGCGCGTCTGCGTCGCAGCGCGTCTTCGAGATTAGCGCGGTCGGCGGTCGCGCCTTCGTCCACGACCATGCGGACGCGGTGGGCGTGCGCGCGCGCGACTTGCTGCTCGTCGGCGACGGCCGTCACAAAGTTTCGACGAGCAACTTCGTCTCGGATTTCGCGTGGACGTGGGCGCGCTTTGCGGGCGACGCCTCAGAGCCGGACGAACTGCTGCTGATTGACGGGCGCGAGTTGTCGGTCGGCGGTCAGCGCGTGGTGCGCGCGCGCGGCAATGCGACGCGGGTCGGTTATCTGTTCGCGCGCCGTGCGGGCGGCGCGGGCGAGTGGCAGGTGGAGACGGACGCCGACGCCGATTTCCTGTCTGATGCGCTCGGCGCGAAGCAGGCGGCCGTCGGCCGCTAGAGGGAAGGGACAGGGGCTGCGTGCGCGAAAGACTGAAGAGCGCGCGCAGCATGAAAACAGATGTGTGGAATTAACGGAATCGCATTCTCACTGAAGTCCGGGCGCACGGCCGACGCGCGTCTGGTCGAGCGCATGCGCGACACGCTCACGCATCGCGGGCCGGACGACGCAGGGCTCTTCGTCGAGGGCGGCATCGGCCTCGGACACCGCCGTCTCTCCATCGTCGATGTTGCCGCCGGGCATCAGCCGATGACGAACGAGGACGGCACGCTGCGCGTCATCTTCAACGGAGAGATTTACAACCACGCGGACTTCCGCGACGAACTCGAAGCACGCGGCCACGTCTACCAGACGCACTGCGACACGGAGACGATACTGCATCTCTACGAGGAGCACGGCGGGGCTTGCGTCGAACACTTGCGCGGCATGTTCGCCTTCGCCATCTGGGACGCGCGCCGCCGCGAGTTGTTCATCGCGCGCGACCGTCTCGGCGTCAAGCCGCTCTACTACGTCCACACGGACGACGGCTCGCTCTATTTCGCCTCCGAGATTAAGGCGCTGCTGGAAGCACGCGCCGTGCGCGCCGAACTGAACTCAGAGGCGCTGCCCGATTACCTCGCCAACCACGCCACCTCCGAAGACGAGACGCTCTTTCGCGGCGTCCGCCGATTGATGCCCGGCCACACGCTCAAGTGGAGCGAAGACGGCCGCATCGTGATAAAGAAATACTGGGACGTGCGTTTCGCGGATGGCGAGACTTCAGACGAGGAAACTGACAACGGCCGACGCCGGAGCGACGACGAATACATCGAGGAGTGGCGCGAGTTGTTCCGCACCTCCGTCCGCCTGCGGCTGATGGCCGACGTGCCGCTTGGCATGTTCCTCTCCGGCGGCATCGATTCTTCGGCCATCGCTGCCATGATGAGCGGGATGGTTGATGAGCCGGTCAAGACCTTCTCCGTCGCCTTCCACGAGCGCGGGGCAAACGAACTTGAGTATGCGCGCCTCGTCGCGCACGCCTACCGGACAGACCATCACGAGGTCTTGGTCACGCCCGAACAGTTCTTCGACGCGCTGCCGATGCTCGTCTGGCATGAAGACGAGCCGATTGCACATCCTTCGAGCGTCGCGCTCTACTACGTCTCGCGTCTGGCCGCGCGCCACGTCAAAGTGGTGCTCACGGGCGAGGGCAGCGACGAGATGCTGGCCGGTTACGAACGCTATCGCAAGACGCTCTTTAACCTCGCGCTCGGCGCGCGTTACCGCACGCTGACGCCCGCGCCCTTGCGTCACGGCGTCCGCGCGCTCGTCCGTGCTCTGCCTGCGTCGAGGCTGCGCCAGAAACTCGGACGCACGTTCCTTAATGTCGCGCCCGACATCGAGAGCATCTACTTCGACAACTTCGCCGTCTTCCCGCGCGCCATGCAGGAGCAACTTCTGACGCGCGAGGCGCGCGCGCGCGTCGTCCGCTTAGACCCTTACGCGGGCGTCAGCCGGCATCTCGCGCGCACCGACGCCGAGAGCCTGCTCGAACGTCTCCTCTACGCCGATACGAAGACCTATCTGCACGAACTGTTGATGAAGCAAGACCAGATGAGCATGGCCGCTTCGATAGAGAGCCGCGTGCCGTTTCTCGACCACAAGCTCGTGGAATACACGGCGCGTCTGCCCGAACGTCTGAAGCTGCGGCGCGGGTGGACGACGAAATACATCCTCCGCCGGAGCATGCAGGGCGTGCTGCCCGAAGCCATTCTCAAACGTCCGAAGATGGGCTTCCCCGTCCCCGTCGGCGAGTGGTTCAGGGGCAGATTCGGCGGCGTCGTCGATGAATACGTCTTGAGCGAGCGCGTGATGGCGCGCGGGCTCTTCGAGCCGGATTTCCTGCGCGCGCTCGTCGCGCGTCATCGCGCGGGCACGGAAGACCACGCCGAGCGGCTCTGGTCGCTCGTCAACTTCGAGATGTGGCTGCGTCGTTTCATCGACGGCGAAGCGACGGTGGCGCACGAAGAGGCGACGGCCGAAGTCGCCGCCATCTCATGAGAACGCCGACGGGGCGCTCGACTATTTCCTTCGATTGAACTGAACACAAGTGCGTATCCTCTGGCTCAAAACCGAACTGCTTCATCCGGTCGATAAGGGCGGCAAAATCCGCACCTATCACATGCTCAAGGAACTCAAACGCGACCATCGCATCACCTACCTGACGCTCGACGACGGGCAGGCAGCGGAGGACGCGGCCGTGCGCGCTGAGGAATACTGCGACGAGTTGGTGCGTATTCCGCATCGCACGCGCGCGAAGTTTTCGGCCGGGTTCTACGTCGAACTGGCCGCCAATCTCTTCTCGCCGCTGCCTTACTTCATGAAGAAGTACGAGTCGGCGCAGATGCGGCGCGAGGTCGAACGGCGCACGAACTCCGGCGAGTTCGACGTGCTCGTCTGCGACTTCCTCGTCCCTTACATCAACATGCCCGCGCGCGTCTCGGACGCGGCGACCGTGCTCTTCCAGCACAACGTCGAGGCGATGATTTGGCGGCGTCATTACGAAGTGCAGCGCCATCCCTTGAAGAAAGCTTACCTCTACGGCCAATGGGTCAAGACGCGTCGCTACGAGCGCCATGCGTGCAGGCGCTTCGACCGCGTCGTTGCCGTCTCGCGCGAAGACGGCGAGACGATGGAGCGCGAGTACGGTCTTCGGGAAGTGCCGGACGTGCCGACCGGCGTTGACACGGAGTTTTTCCGCCCGCGCGGGCAGGTCGCACGCGACGCGCACAACCTCGTCTTCACAGGCTCGATGGACTGGCTGCCGAACGAGGACGCCATCCGCTTCTTCACTTCGGAAGTGATGCCGCTCGTCAAGCGCGAAGTGCCCGACGTGACACTCACGGTCGTCGGCCGCAACCCTTACCCCGGCCTCGTCGAACTGAGCCGACGCGACCCTTCCGTGACGGTCACCGGACGCGTCGAGGACGTGCGCCCGTACATGGAACGCGCGGCCGCTTACGTCGTGCCGATACGCGTCGGCGGCGGCACGCGTCTGAAGATTTACGAGGCGATGGCGATGGAGAAGCCCGTCGTCTCGACGACCGTCGGGGCTGAAGGACTGCCGCTCGCGGACGGCGAGGAGTTGTTGCTGGCAGACACGCCGGCAGCGTTTGCCGCGTCGGTCGTGCGCGTGCTCCGCGACGCCGAACTGGCGCGCCGTCTGGGTGCCAGCGCGGCCGCTAAGGTGCGCGAGCGTTTCGGTTGGGCGCGCGTCGCCGCCGCCTTCGCAGAGGAGTGCGAACGCGCCATCGAACATCGCCGCGCCGCCGCGCAAGACGCCGAACGAGCGAGACTCTTAACCTCCTCTTAGCGTCTCCCGCATCTTTTGCGTGGAAGGCGCTCAGAGAAAAACGAACATCCACGAATCGCAGGAACACAAAATGAAACTGAGCATTTTCGGTCTGGGCTACGTCGGCTGCGTCTCGGCGGCCTGTTTCGCCAAAGAGGGGCACGAGGTCGTCGGCGTCGATGTGAGCGAGACGAAGGTCGAGATAGTGAACGCGGGCAAAAGCCCGATTGTCGAGCAGGGCATCGGCGAACTTATCGGCGAGATGGTCGCGGCGGGTCGGCTGCGCGCGACGACGAGCGCGGCCGAAGGCGTCCGCGATTCGGATGTCTCGCTCGTCTGCGTCGGCACGCCGAGCCACGCCAACGGAAGTTTAGACCTCACGTACGTCAAGCGCGTCTGTCAGGAGATAGGCCGCGCGCTCGAAGAGAAGCGCACGCGTCATACGGTCGTCATCCGCAGCACGATGCTTCCCGGCACCATCGAATCGACCGTTATTCCGACACTCGAAGTCTATTCGGGCAAGAAGGCCGGACGCGACTTCGGCGTCTGCATCAATCCGGAGTTCCTCCGCGAGGGCACTTCGCTCAAAGACTTCTACGCGCCGCCCTTCACGCTCATCGGCGCGGACGAAGAGGAAGTGGCGATGGCCGTCCGACGCCTCTACTCAGGCATCGACGCGCCGCTCTACGTCGTCGGCATCAAGGCAGCCGAGATGGTCAAGTATTCGTGCAACTGCTTCCACGCCTTGAAGGTCTCTTTCGCCAATGAAATCGGAAACGTCTGCAAGGCGCTCGGCATCGACAGCCATCAGGTGATGGAAGTCTTCTGTCAGGACACGAAACTGAATCTCTCGCCCTACTACCTCAAGCCCGGCTTCGCTTTCGGCGGCTCGTGTCTGCCGAAAGACCTGCGCGCGATTAACTACAAGGCGAAGGAGTTGGACGTGGAAGTGCCGCTCCTGGCCTCCATCCTGCCGAGCAATCGGATGCAGGTCGAGCGCGCCGTCGAGATGGTCTTGCGGACGGGCAGCAAGCGCGTCGGTATCCTCGGCTTCAGCTTCAAGGCCGGAACGGACGACCTGCGCGAATCGCCGATGGTCGCACTCATCGAGACGCTGCTCGGCAAGGGGCTGCAACTCTCCATCTACGACCGCGACGTGTCGCTGGCGCGCCTCTTCGGAGCCAACAAGGAATACATCGAACGCGAGATTCCGCACATCTCGCAACTGATGCGCGCGAGCATCGACGAGGTGGTCGAAGCATCGGACGTGCTCGTCGTCGGCAACAAGGCGGAGGAGTTTCGTGAGGTCGGCGCGAAGTTGAGAGACGGGCAGACGCTCATCGACCTCGTACGCATCTTCGACAAACGCGTGAGCGACGAGAGCTATCAGGGCATCTGTTGGTAGACGCGGAAGGATGGAGACTTGGCGAGCGGCGACAAGAGAGACCGACGGCGCACGCGCATCCTGCTCAAG
>DASZCR010000125.1:0-5105 GCA_035942915.1 Pyrinomonadaceae bacterium
GCCTCGACCTCTTCCGGCCGGAAACTCTTCTCGACTTCCATAATTAGAGTAGACGGTAGTCAGTAGAGAGTGGAAAAACTTTCGACGGCGAGTCCTTCGAGTCTCGGCGCCGGCCCACGCCGCGGCGGAGCCCGCCGACTACTCTCCGCCGCCGACTTCCTTATCGATCTTGGCGGCGAGGATGAAGTCGCTTTCGCTGAGGCCGTCGATGGCGTGCGTCCAGATTTGGAGGCGCGCGTAACCCCAGCCGAAGGAGATGTCCGGGTGATGTCCTTCCTCTTCGGCGATTGAGCCGACGCGGTTGACGAACTCAAGCGCCTCGCGGAAGTTCGTGAACTCGTAACTCTTTTGCAGGTGGTGTTCGTCAATCACCTCCCACCCGCGCAACTGTTTGAGCAGTTCCGCCACCTCCGCGCCGACAAGTCGCGGCACGCCGCCGTGACACGGCACGCAATGACGTTCAGACAGCTTCTCATCCATCTTCGTTTCGAGACCTCACTGATTTCTCACGCGCGCCTGAGCCACACGCCGCGTTCGCTTTCCGCGCTCGCCAGATAGAGGACGAACAGATGCCCGCCCGACACGGCCGCCGCAGGAAGCTGACCGTTGCCCAACGCGCTCGCCGCCCGCGCGCCCGCCGCAACGTCACCAGCGCCGCCCGACAGCGGCGCACTCATCAGACGCATCTCCGCGCCCGTCCCTTCCTGCCAGACCGCCACGTAACGGCCGCGCGCGTCCTTTGTCAGAGACGGACTGCCCGTCACAGTCGCTTGCGAGAGCGCGCGGCGCGGCGCGAAGGTGCGCCCGCCGTCGCGCGACTCGCTCTCGTAGAGTCCGGCCGCACCCGCGTCGCCCTCAGTGTACCAGGCGACGCGCAACGCGCCCTCCGTGTCAACGCCGAGCGCGGGGCCTGAGACAGGACAACCGCCGATAGTCCAACGGTCGTCGCTTACGTTGACCGACTCGGAGAAGGTCTGTCCGCCGTCAGCCGAAGCAGCGACGGCGATGTGGCGCAAATCACCGGGGAGAACCTGTCGCCAGCCGACGTAGACGCGCCCCTCTGCGCCGACGGCGACTGCCGTCTTGCAACACGGACAGGCTTCGCGCGCGATGAGACGGTTCGGCGAAATGCTGCGCCCGCCGTCGTCCGAAAAGGCCGTAAACACATCGCGGTTGCGCTCCATGTGCTGCGCGGGCGCTGACGCCGGTTGAGACGCAGCCTTCGGTGCGCTCGCGTGTCCGTGCGCGTCGAGGTTGCGTTCGTCGAGCCATGCGAGATGGACGCGCCCCGCGTCATCGACGGCCAGCGAGTGCATACCATGCACGCCGGGACGCTTATCGTCGTTGACTTTGACGGGCGGGCTGAAGGTGCGTCCGCCGTCGCGCGACGCTGATAAGTAAAGGTCGTTGGCGTGCTTGTTCTCCGATTCGACGCGTGCCGTCCAGCCGACGTAGACCGTGCCATCGTGTGCGACGGCGACCGTCGGCGGGTCGCCGCGCCAACTCTTGGCCTGTCCCGCGCGTGGGTTGACGCGCACGCTCTCGCCCGCGCGCCGTCCGTCCGCGCCGACGCGCGCCAGCATCACGTCCGCGCCGCCCTCGCCCGCGTGCTCGACCCATAGAGCGAAGACCGTCCCGTCCGGCGCGGACGCTAAAGCAGGCTCGGCAGCTTTCGCGGCAGGCGCGGAGAGAAGCTGTGTGGCGGCGGCGTCCTGAACAGTGGCGCTACCGTTACTACTGCTGTTGCTGCTGACGTTGTTGCTACTACTAAGGCGCGTCGCCTGTTCGGAGGCGGGCGGCGCGGTTGCGCAACCTGCGGCGAGTGCGGCCACCGCGAAGACGGCCGCGAGCCTCGACATCATGCTGACTGTTGCTTGTTTCATCATGGCTGCTTTCGTCCCGTTCCTCAGAAGTCGAGGCGGAGGCCGAACTGTAGTTGGCGCGGGTCGGCCGCCGCGTTCGGTCGGCCGAAAGATGCGAGCGGCGTCGCACCCGTGCCGAAGACGTTGTTCGGCAGTTGGAAGTTCGCGCGGTTGAGCACATTGAAGCCTTCGGCGAGCAGTTCGAGGCGGACGCGCTCGGTGAGCGAGAACCGGCGCGACAGACGCAGGTCGAGCGACGCGTAGTCGAAGCCGCGACCCGCGTTCCGGCCGACGCCGAAGGGGCGGTCGTTGGTGTTCGTGTCGTTGTTACGGTCTGTGCCCGTCTGGATGTTGAAGGGCAGCGCCGAGGCATACGTGAAGATGTAGCTGAGGCTGAAGCCTGAGAGCGCGCGGCGGATGAGCGTGGCGCTCTCAGACTGTCCGGCGCGCGGCGCTTCGAGCGTGCCGCTCAGGCTCAAGCGGTGGCGTTGGTCGTTGTCCGAGAGGCCGTACTCGGCGCGCAGATTCGAGTTGTCCTGCGGCGTCGAGAAGAAGAAGTTGCCGGAGTCGTCCAGAGACTTCGAGAAGGTGTAGGAGGCGCGCGCCGTCGCCCACTTACCCGCGCGTTTGTTGACGGAGACGGTCAGCCCGTCGTAACGCGAAGTGCCGGAAGACTCGAAGCGGCTGACGTTGGCAAAGCGCGCATCGGGTCGGCCGAGATTGGCGATGCCGAGACGCGCGGCCTCAGCGGCCGTCAAGCGCGGGACGTTGACGTTGCGCGAGAGAATCAGGTGACGGCCGCGCAGGTGTTGATAGCCGACCGCGAGCGAGACGGCGGAAGGCAATTCGCGCTCAAGCTGCGCGCTGGCTTGCGCGCTGTAGCTGTTCTCAATCTGCGGGTCAATCGCCGTAATGCTCGTCAGCAATCCTTCGGGGAAGGAGTTGAGCACGTTGGGAAAGACGGGCGCACCCGCCTGTCCGAACGAGAGCACGGCGACGCGATACTTGAGGCCGTCGCGTTGCAAAGCGTTCGAGATGGCGCGCAAGGGGATGCGGTCGTAGTAGAGGCCGAAGCCTGCGCGCAGGACTGTGCGGCGGTCGCCGGGCGCGAAGGCGAAGGCGACGCGCGGCGCGAAGTTGTTGGCATCCGTCTCGACGGGCGAGGGCAGAAATTGCGCGTCGTAGCGCAGCCCTGCGTTCAAAGTTAAATCGGAGCGCGGACGCCATTCGTCCTGCACGAAGAGGCCGACGTTCGGGTTCGATTGTCGTTGCTCCTCCTCGCCGAACGCCTGCTGGAAGGTGATGTAGCGACCGGCCTCAAAGTTGGCGAGCGACGAGAAGGTATAGACGCCTTGAAGCGCGCCGGGAAAGACGATGCGGACGCGGTTGTAGAGAAAGTCAACGCCCGCCTTGAGCGAGTGTGCGCCGCGCGTGGTCGAGATGTTATCGACTATCTCGTAGGTGTCTGCGTCGCGTGCTGTGGGCGAGAAGGTGGCCGTGCCGAAGTTGGCGACGCCGGAGATGTTGACGGCCGGGCCTGCTTCGTCGTTGACGGGCGCGCTCAGGCGGCTGCGCGAGAACTGGAAGCGAGCTTCGTTGACGGTCTTGGAAGAGAGGATGCTGACGTTACTGAGGGCGACGGTCTGGTCGCGGTTCGAGAGCGCCGTGCCGCGCGACGGGTCGTTTAAGCCGCCGACGTTGCGCGCATTGGTGCTCGAAATGTCGTAGAGGCTGTAGCGCGCGGTGAAGAGGTTGCGTTCGTTGAGGTGGCGGTCGAGGCGCGCGAAGAAGTTGGTCGTGTCGGTCGCGCCGGGAAACTGGCCGGTTGCGAGTCTCGCTCCACGATAGCCGGTCTGGTCGAGGCGCGCGTTGATGGCGGCGGCGTTCGTCGGCGTGACGGTGATGATGCCTGCGTCGCGGCGACGCATCTGCTCGAAGTTGGCGAAGAGGAAGGTGCGGTCGCGCTCTAGGGGGCCGCCGATGGACGTGCCGTACTGCGTCTGCGTGAGCGGGTCTTTACGCGAGGCGAGCGGATTGCGCGCGTCGAAGCGTTGATTGCGCAGGAAGCCGTAGAGGCGTGCGCGCCAACTGTTCGTGCCCGACTGCGTGAGGATGTTGACGACGCCTGCTGAAGCGCGTCCGAACTCGCTGATGCCGCCCGAAGTGATGACCTGAAACTCGCGCACGACCTCTTGGCTGTAGCTCGTGCCGGTGAGTCCGGCGGCGTCGTCGTTGGCCGAGAGTCCGTCAACGACGAAGCTGTTGTTCAAATTGCGCTGGCCGGAGACGGAAAGCCCCGTCCCGGCGACGGCAGAGGTTTCGGTGAAACGCTGGTTGCTGCCCGTGTTGGTGCGCGAGACGCCGGGGACGAGCAGCGCGAGGTCGAGGTAGTTGCGTCCGTTCAACGGAAGCGCGTTGATTTCGGTGGGCGCAACCGTCTCGGCTACCTGCGTGCGCGCCGCCTCGACAAGCGGCACGTCGCCCGTCACGTTGACGTTCTCTGTGAGTTGGCCGACCGAGAGTTTGAGAGGCACGTCGAGCGCCTGACCGACCGAGAGCGTGAGCCGCTCGGTGCGCGCGTCGAAGCCCGTGCAGGCGGCCTCGATGCGATAGTCGCCGACGGGCAGAAGCGGGAAGCGGAAGCGACCTTCGGCGTCGGTCGCCGCCGTCCGCGTCTGATTGGTGTCGAGGTGCGTGACCGTCACGGCCGCGCCGCCGAGAGCCGCGCCGCTGGCGTCTTCGACACGCCCGCTAAGCGTGGCCGATGTGACGGTCTGTTGAGCCGTCGCGCAGAGTGCGCCGAGCGTCAGCAGGACGACAAGACCGAGTGTGCGCGCGAGGCTCGCACCTGTGGGGGAAGTGATTCTCTGTAACATCGCTCTTCATCTCCGAATCTCTCCGCGCGCGCCGTGTCGGGGGCGGACTCTGAGTCCGTACGCGGGGGCGGCGGGCACGCGGTTTTTGCGAAAGGCCGCGCGGCGGACACGGAAGGCGTAAACGACGCAGATGCGTCCGAAGTCTTCAATGAAGATACGGGGACGCATGAGCGCGTTCGGATTCCGACGCCGCCTGTTTGTGTTTAAGAGACGAGAGCGGAAGGGGGCGCACGCGGGCGCGTCTGCCGACGTTTTTCGGCAGAGAGGTCTGAAGGGCGAGAGGCGCGCTGTGTGAAGACGCGGGGCAGAGTGGCGCGCGGCGTGTGCGCAGACGCGTGTGCGGCGTGTTCGCGCCGCGAGGTGCGGT
>DASZCR010000126.1:0-12393 GCA_035942915.1 Pyrinomonadaceae bacterium
CAAAGCAGTTGGATGAACTTTAAGGGGCGGCTGCCGAACACTTCGGCAGCCGCCCCTTTCCGCGAGGCGCGGACAGGCGCAGGGGAACCTATGCGCCCGTCTATTTACCGTCGCCCTTCTTCGACCACTCCTCGCGGGAGAGAGGCGTGAGCGGCGCGAGGTTCTTCGCCGTGAGCGCCGAGTTCAGACCCGACAACTCGCGTGCGAGCCACGCGTCAAACTCCTTCGACACGTCCGCCAACTCGCGCGCCAGCGCGTCGGCGCGCTCGGTCTGCGCACGCGACGGCCGCCCCTCGTAGAAGTTGACGTTGCCGTAGAGGTCGGCCATGAACTCTCTGAGCCGCTCCTCGCCCGTAATTGCGCCGCCCTCCTTCGTGGCGACGATTTTCTTGCGCAGTTCATCGACCTGTGTGGCCGCCTGCTGCAAGCGTGCGCGGACGGGGTCGTCCGACGGGAGACGCGCGGCGCGCTCTTCGAGCGCGAGTCGCACGCCGTTGATGCGCTCGACGGCGTAGCTCATCTCGCCGAGCGAGGCGTGTATCTTCATCGCAAGGTCGAGCTGCGCGCGGCGGTCTTCGGCCGTGTGGCGAGAACGCGGGTCGGGCGCGACCTGAAGCTGCGTCGTGTAGGTCTGCTTGTCCTTCGTCATCCTGACGGTGTAAGTGCCGGGCAGGACGCGCGGGCCGAAGGCCGCGCCGAAGGCGGCCGACGCGGCGGCCGGAACCTGTGGCGGCTTCAGACGCATCGACCAGGTGACGCGGCTCAGGCCGCGCCGCTTGCCGCTCGGAACCGTGCCGAGCACCTTACCTTCGGGGTCGAGGATTTCTATCTTGAGGTCGCCGAAGATGTGGCGCTTGCGTTGGTAGTAGGTGATGACGGCCTCGTCGGTCGGGTTCGGGCCGACGTAGACGGCGTCGCCGTTGACCCATCCGCCGCCGCCAGAGATGCTCTGCACGGACGGCTTGGCCTGAATGAAGACGGCCTCTGTGGCGAGCCTCTCCGGCGTCAGGGCGCGCAACGGCGTGATGTCATCGACAATCCAGATGCCGCGCCCGTGCGTGGCGACGATGAGGTCGTGGTCGCGCGGGTGAATCCAGAGGTCGCGCACGGCGACGTTCGGCATGTCACCGCCCTTGTATTGCGCCCACTGACGCCCGCCGTCGAGCGAGACCCAGAGTCCCAACTCCGTGCCGACGAAAAGCAGGTCGCGGTTGACGAGGTCTTCGCGGACGACGTGCGCGTAGCCGCGCACGGGCGTCCCTTCGGGCGCGACCACAGGCGACCACGTCTGCCCGAAGTCGGTCGTCCGGTAGACGTAGGGGCGCATGTCGCCGAAGGTGTGGAGGTCGAAGGAGACGTAGGCCGTGCCCTCGTCGAAGTGACCGGCGTCGATGTAGGAGACCCACGCGTTGCGTGGCAGGCCGCGAACGTTCGAGACGACGTTTCGCCAAGTCTTGCCGCCGTCGCGCGTCACCTGCACGTTGCCGTCATCCGTGCCGACCCAGACGACGTTCGGGTTCTTGGGCGACTCGGCGATGGCATAAATCGTCGTATGCATCTCGGCCGCAGAGTTGTCGACCGTGACGCCGCCCGACATCTCCTGCTTCTGCTTTTCGGGGTCGTTCGTGGTCAGGTCACCGGAGATGCGTTCCCACGTGTGACCATGATCGCGCGAGCGGAAGAGGTACTGCGAGCCGATGTAGATAGTGCCCTTCTGTGTGGGCGAGAGGTGAATCGGCGTGTTCCAGTTGTAGCGCAGCTTCTTCTCCTGATAACCGGCGAGCGGTTGGATGTTGCGCGACTCGTGCGTCTTGCGGTTGATGCGCGAGATGACGCCGCCCTGATATTCGGCGTAGATGTAGTCAGGGTCGGCCGGGTCTGCGAACATCCAGAAGCCGTCGCCGCCGTACATGTTCTCCCAACGGCTGTTGGTGATGCCGCCCGGATACTGCGAATCGCCGACCCAAGAGGAGTTGTCCTGTAGGCCGCCGTAGACGCGATAGGGCATCTCCATGTCGGCGCTCACGTGGTAGAACTGCGAGACGGGAAGGTTCTCGGCCTTCCACCAACGATTGCCGCCGTCGTAGGAGTACCAGAGGCCGCCGTCGTCTCCGGCGATGAGATGATCTGTGTTGTCGGGGTTAATCCAGAGGTCGTGGTGGTCGCCGTGCGTGCCGCCGGTGATGTTGCTGAAACTGCGTCCGCCGTCGTTGCTGACGATGAGACCGAGGTCGGGCTTGTAGATTTTGTTCTCGTCCTTCGGGTCAACGATGAGGTTGGCGAAGTAGAAGGGACGCCAGACCATGTTCTGACTGCGGTCGAGCGCCGTCCACGTCCGCCCGCCATCGTCGGAGCGATAGAGGCCGTCCTTCGGCGTCACGGCTTCGATGAAGGCGTAGACGACGTTTGGCTTCGACGGCGCGACCGTCACGGCCACGCGCCCCCAGGGCTTCGGCGGCAATCCGCGCCCGCTCGCCGCGTCGAGTTCCGTCCACGTCGCGCCGCCGTCGGTTGACTTGAAGAGTCCGCTGGCGCTCGGCGCTTGCGGTGTCTCGCCGCCCGAACGGAACGTCCAGCCCTTGCGTCGGAAGTCCCACATGCCTGCGTAAATCGTCTTCGGATTGGTCTCGTCCATCGACATCATCGAGCAGCCGGTGGACGGGTTCGCGCCCTTGAGAATCTTCGTCCACGTGCGTCCGCCGTCGGTCGTCTTATAAACGCCGCGCTCTTCCGAGTCGCTCCACAGCTTGCCGGTCGCGCAGACGTAGACGGTGTTGGTGTCCGACGGGTCGACGAGAATCTTCGAGATGCGCTCGCTCTCTTTGAGACCGAGGTTCGTCCAGTTGTCGCCGCCGTCGGTCGTCTTGTAGACGCCGTCGCCGACGGAGACGGAGTTGCGCGTCCACGCTTCGCCCGTGCCGACCCAGACGACCTTCGGGTTCTTCGGGTCGATGGTCACTGCGCCGATGGACTGGACGGGTTGCTTGTCGAAGACCGGCTTGAAGGTTGTGCCGCCGTTGCTCGACTTCCAGACGCCGCCGGAGGCCGCGCCGACGTAGATGGTGAGGCGCTGTCCTTCGCGGACGGCGTCTAGGGCGGCGATGCGGCCGCTCATCGTGGCCGAGCCGATGTTACGCGCGCCGAGGCCGGAGATTGTTTCCGAGTCGACGCGGACGGGTGCGGGGGATGGCTGACGCGACTGACCCGGCGGTGTCGTCGTCTGCGCCCACGCGGCCGTGATGGCCGCGCAGGCGAGAACGAGTGCCGAGAAATAACGCGTCGCTTGTATCTTCATCATGGCGCTCGAATCCTTCTCTCGTTGAAAGCTCATGGTGTCCTTTATTATTTAGCCGAGGGGCTTGGCGGGGGGCTTCGTCGCCTCATCCTGCTTCTTCGGCTCCGGCTTGGTCTCTTCGGTCGGCTTGCCCTGCTGGTTCGACGCGTCGGGCGCGGTGTTGGCGGCGGGCGCGCTGGCAGAGGCGACCGGCATGCGGAATCTCGCATCGTCGAGCGCAGGGTTGGCCTCGACGCGCTCGTACGTGACCTTCTGCTTGAACTGGCTGCCCTTGACGCCCGTCTCTATCGAGTGCGGCAGATACCAACCGGCGACCTCTTTGTAGTCGCCGAGGATGGTTTCGTATTCGCGCTCTGCGCCGCGCACCATGCGCTTCGTATCAATCTTGATGGGCACGAAGTAGTCCGTATCCATGTAGTAGTAGCGCACGTCGCCGTTCTTCATGGTCACTTTGAGTTTGTAGGCGTCCGTGCCTTCAACCTGTTCCATGCCGACGTATTCGACCTTGTGCCCCTTCTCGCGGTAGTTGATGAGCGGCCCGTCGAGGTCTGAGTCTTCGAGGACGGACTTCATCTCCTCTTCGCCGAGCGACTCGGCATCTTTCTTGCCATTCCAAGGCTCAATCTTCCAGCCGCGCTGGCCGTCGTAGGCGACGATGCCGGTCATGCCCTGAATGGAAAACTCCTGACGCACCAGATTCGGGCGCTTGTTCTCTTCGACGACCACAGCCTCGAAGCCGCCGCCGCCGCTGAACTTGCCCGTCCGGCGCAGGCTCTTGACGGCCTGAATGCGCTCCATGCCGCCGACGGTCTTGATAAACTTGGCGACTATCTCGTCGGCGGTCTGCGCCGAAGCGGGCGCGGCCAGAGCGACGAGCGCGGCCATTCCCAACAGGAATCTACGCATGGTCTTCTCCTTAGATAATGCGATACTGAAGTGGGATGAGACTGGCTGAAGACCGCGTCCGACGGCTAGGAACTTGAGGCCGGTTCAATCGGCGGCGGCGGCTTTTCCAAAGTCTCGGACTAGTCCGAAATTTCGGAGCGTGTGTGTCCCCGTCATTTCGTAAACTGATACGGAACTTGTGCCGGAATTGTTTACCCGATGCGCGCGTGGCGGCGAGAAATTTCTGCGAACGCGCCGCAAACGGACTCCCCCAACAATGAAAGAGCACAGCCCCCGCACAGAGTCTCTGCGCCATCTCGCCGCCGCGCTCGCTTTTCTCTCAGGCGGCGCGGCGCTCGTCGTCTACGTCCTCTTCAACTTTTCACTCGGCGCGGCGCTCGTCTTCACCTTTGCGCTCATCGCCGGGACGCTCGCGTGGCGTCTGCGCGGGATGGAGACGACGCGGCGCGCAGCTTTTCTGCGTCTGCTCTTGAGAGGCGCGCTCGTCGGATTGCTGGCGACGCTCGCCTACGACGGCGCGCGCCTCGCCATCGTACGCCTCTTCCGCCTGCCGCTTAATCCCTTCGAGGCGTTTCCATATTTCGGCTACGCCATCGCCGGAGAGAGCATCGCGCGCCGGTCTGCGCTCGCCTTCGGCACGCTCTACCATTTCATGAACGGCATCTTTTTCGGCGTCAGCTATTGTCTGTTGCTCGGCGGGCGGCGCTGGTTCTACGGCGTGCTGTGGGCTTTCGGATTGGAGGTGCTGATGTTCTCCATCTACCCGACGTGGCTTAATCTCGACGCGGTCTTAAAGGAGTTTACCTTCGTCTCCGTCTCCGGCCACATCGCCTACGGCGCGGTCTTAGGAGCGTTGGCAACGAGAGTGGATAGACACATCAGTTGACGGCTACCATTCCTGTTCGGAGATGATGACGAAGTTAAGAAAGAGCTTCCTCTCCTGCGGCAACTGACGGATGAAGTTGAGCGAGTCTCGATTGCACGCTGTTCTGAACTCCTCCCAACTGGCGGCGTCTGCGTCTGAGAAGTCCGCAATCAAGTCGGGCTGCGCGACCACGCCGTCCGCATCGCGGACGAAGCCGTCTATTCCGATGACAGCCAGATTGCGCCGCTCGCAATCCTCGACAAGTTCCGCGCCCGCCTCCGCCGCGACGAACAACTCTTCGCCGTGCGTAAAGCCGCGCCCGGAGAACTTGCTCAAGACTTCTTCCGCGCTCATAGATGGAGACTCCACGCGCACGACCGCCGCGCTCTGAGGTCATTTCCAGTGAGGGTCGCCGCGCTTTGATATCTGGACGATGTCGCCCGTCTTGTCATTAACCGTGACGTAGCTGCCGTCTGCATTCTCATACTTCGTCGCCGGAGCGTTATTTCTCCCGCCGTCGGCGCGATGACGCGTGTCCCTCACAGAGACTTTCCGGTAAGGCTTCTTGATGGTCTCGGCGATGCTCTCGGTCGTCCAACCGCGCCCGCGCATCTTCCTGATTATCTTAGTTCCGGCCGTCACGCGTAAGTTTCCCGCGCGAAAAACCATGGAGCCTAACTTCGTTGACGTGCTCCCGACCTTGAACGCCGCCCCGGCCCATCTCGCCTTCCCGAAGGGAGTGATGCCGAGGATGCGTTCCCACTTCGTCAACGGCTGCCCCCTCACGCTGACGCCCGTGCCTGCTTCATACAGGCCGACCGCCGTCAGCACGCGCGCCAGCGTCAAAAGGATGGCCGGGAGATAAGGCAGGAGGATGATGAAGAGCGCGATGGCGAGCATTGCCAGAACGGCTGCCCAGATGTTGCCGTGACAATCAATCGTCCCGCCGCAGTTGTCGGCCGACGCCGCGCAGGGAAAAGACAGCGCGCCGCAGACGATGCCCGTCGCCACGAAGCTGAGTCTCTTAACTCTCATGCGGCTGCTTCGCCTCTCGCTTCATGCGCGGGCGACGTGGGGTTGAGCAGGTAGAAGACGACCAATCCCGTGATGACTAAAAACAGTGTCGGCCGGAACGTGTCGAGCCAGAACAGACGTAGGACGGCTGCGCCCAACGCGAACATGAAGAGCACGCCAAACGCCAGCCGCAAGAGCAGCGGCACGCGCTCCGCGATGCGCGGCCACGCGCCGAGCGGCGCACGCACGACGCCGAGTCGCAACAGTTGAAGGACGAAAATCACGCCGCACACCAGCGCCGCCTCGACGCGAAACTCGTAGAGGCCGGACAACAGCAGCGCGCCCCACGCCGCCGTAAACAGTGCGCGGACAATGCGTGGCAGGCGATGCGTCAGCGGCTCTCTGTCGCCTTCCGCCAGTTCTTCCTCAATCGCCGCCAGCCGTTCGCTCGCCGCCGTCGAAGACGCGACCCAGACCTGACACGCCATCCGCACGACCGACGCGAGAGCCGCCGTCGCCAGCAGAGGCCAGATGAATCTTTGCAGAATCACGATGTCTGCTTCGCGCGGCTGTCCGCCCGCCCACGTGAAGACGGGACGAATCAGCACCGGCACGGCCTGTCCCCACAGGAAGACCAGCAACAACGTCAGAACGACGTGGCCGACGAAAGCCGACGCGAACATCGCCGTCTGACCCAGACGCGCGACGAAATAGAGATGCCCGACCAAGGCTTTCGTCGCCAGAGGAATTTGCGCCGCCAGCATCGACAGCAGCGCGTATTCGATAATCAGCGCGAAGCGGTAGAGGAAGGCTGCGAAGACCTTCTCGCCGAACATCCACGCCGGATTGAACAGAAAGTAATCTCCGACGGCGAAACCGGCGACGAACAACGCTCCCAGATGGCCGCTGAGCACACCGACGAGCGTCGCCATGAGCAGCACCGCAAGCGACTCTGTGAAGACGACACGGAAGCCCGGATGCAGCCAACCGCAGAGCAGACCGAGCAGGAAGAGCGCGGGCGGCAGCAGCGCCGCTAAAGTCGGCAGCGAAGTGATGTAGAGTCCGTCGGTCAAGACCAGCGCGGGCGTCTCGGCCACGCGCCTGAGAGCGCGCGGCAGACGTACCCACCAGAGGTTTGCGAGCCATTGCATGGGCGTCGTGTGTGTGTGCGGAGCAAGCGGGTCGGTCTCTAAGCTCTCGACGGGGGCGCAGGCGAGAGGAACGCGCCGACGAACGCTACGGCCAGACCGAGGATAGTCAGCATCAGCCCCATCTGGAAAGAATAGCGCGCGCCCCAACTGTTCCTCATCTCGAAGAAGGTGAGGACGATTCTGAAGAAGACGAGAAGGAGACCGGCTGCGGCACAGGCGGCGATGACGATGCGCGTCGGCAGTTGTTGTTGTCCCGTCAGTCGCGGCAGGAAGGCGGCGGCGATGATGGCGAGACACAGCAACGGCACAGGCCACGCCAGTAGTCCCATCTGATAGCCTGCGACGTTGGCTCCGACGACGAAGATTGAGACGGCGACCCAAGGCATGAAGAAGCCGAGGAAGGCGAGCAGCGCGCCCGCCGGGGCAACGAGAGTTTTCGGGTCGAGTGGAGCTTGCGTGGGTCGCGTGTAGGGGGAAGTTTGCATAAGCCTCCGGGCGACAGCGAGGGGTGTCGTGGTTAGGTCTGTTGAGTGAGAAACGCTCGAACGGCTCGCAACTGCGGGCGGCACACTACCACAAGACTTCGCGCTTGAGAAGACTCTTGCGCGCGCATCCTCGACAGTTTCGGCGGGCGTTGGGTCGCACGTCGCGTCTGGGTATTTCCGCTTGAATTTGACGACGCCGATGCTAAGATGTCCGGCGACACCAGCATCGAGGTTGTCCCGCCTCATTCCCGCCGCGCCGCCGCGCCAGCCAACATGGGGCAAACTTCGAAGACGTTCTTCCACCTTCGCACTTGGAGAAATCATGACTACAAACCGTTGCCCCACGAGCGTACTGCGGATGCCCTGTCTGCTCTGCCTGCTCCTCTTAACGCTTACTGCCGTCTCGTCAGGCCAGACACCGGCGGCGGCGGCCGACGTGCCCTCTCTCGTCAAGGAGTTACAGGACAAGGACGCCAAAGTTCGCATCTCGGCGGCGCAGCGTCTGGTCGCGTCCGGCGTGGAGGTCGAGCCGGCCGTCTCCGCCCTCATCGAGTTGGTGAGAGACAAGGACGTGCAGATTCGTCGGCAGGCGATAGAGACGCTGGAGAAGATAGGGCCGGGGGCGAAAGCCGCCGTCCACATCCTGACCGAAGCCCTGAGAGACGAAAACTATCTCGTCCGCTACGCCGCCCTCACCGCGCTCGGCTCCGTCAGGCAGGCCACCGCTGCCGACGTGCCCGCGCTCATCAAGGATTTAAAAGACAAGGATGCGCAACTCCGCGCTCTGGCGGCGGGCGGCCTCAGCGCGTTGGAGGAGAAAGCGAAAGACGCCATCCCGACGCTCATCGAGTTACTCAAAGACGAGGACAAATACACGCGTTGGCTGGCCGTCTACACAATGGGCGAAATCGAGCCGGACGAGTCGGCCGTGCCCGCTCTGATAAAGTTGCTGAAAGACGAGGACAAGCACACACGTTCGCATGCCATGTCGCAACTGGGCAGGATTGGGCCGGAGGCGCGCGCCGCCGTTCCCGCCCTGATAGAAGTCTTGAGCGACAAAGATGCCCATCTGCAAGGCCACGCAGCTTCAGCGCTTGGAGGAATCGGGTCGGATGCGAAGGCCGCTGCGCCCGCCCTGGTCAAAATGCTGAAAGACCCGAACAGCAACCTGCGGAGCGCCGCCGCCTTCGCCCTCCGCACAATCGAGCCGGATGCGAGCCTCGCCGTCCCCGCTCTCACAGAGGCACTGAAGGATGAGGATTCCAGTGTCCGCATGTTTGCCATCGACGCGCTACAGAAGTTCGGCCCCGCCGCGAAGGCCGCCACGCCCCTCCTCGCAGACCTGCTGAAAGCTCCGAGCTTAATAAGCCGCTACGAAGCAGCCAACACGCTCAGAGCCATCGGGCCGGAAGCGAAAGAGGCGGTGCCTGCTCTGCTCCGCTCTCTCAACGACCGAGATGAGTTAGTCCGCAAGATTGTCGCCATCGCCCTGCTGAAGATAGCGCCGGAGAACGAATCTAAAATCACCCCGAACCTGTTGAAGGAGGCCAAAGCACTGATTGCGGCGGTGGAGAACGCGAAGCCGGGCGAGAGAGCGAGCTACACCTTGGGCTTTATGCCAGTACCCGGACCGAAGTCGGCTGAGGCGAGCAACCACTTGCAGCGCGGCCATGAATTTAAACGACAGGGCAATCTGGACGCGGCCATCGCCAGTTACACGAAAGCCATCGAGTTCGACCCGCAATACTCGGAAGCCTATTACTATCGCGCCGTGATTCACCGCGCCAGAGACAACCACAACGCCGCTCTCGCCGATTTCACGAAGGCCATCAAGGTCGAATCCGGCTCCCACGAAGTCTACTACTACGAACGCGCTGTGACTCACATGCAGAAGCGCGACTACGAGGCGGCCATCGCCGACTTTAACGAAGCCGTCAAGCTCGACCCCTATTACGCGAACGCTTACTACGGCCGGGGCGCTTCATACCATTGGAGAGGGAACTACGAGGCGGCCATCAAGGATTACGACCGTGCCGCAGAGATTATCCCTCCGGTCGTCGAAGCCTTCGGCGCGCGCGGCAGAGCCAAACTCTCACAGGGCAGAGTCGGTGAGTCCCTCGCAGACTTCGACGAAGCCATCAAGGCTGAGCCGCAGAAAGCCATGAACTATCGTGGGCGCGGCGACGCACTGAAAGCTCTGGGAAAACTGGCGGAAGCCGAAGCGTCGTACCGCGAAGCCATACGCCTCGCACCTGATGACCCGTCCTCTCTCAACCGCCTCGGCTACTTTTTAGTCGAACAGGACAAGAGCCTCGCCGAAGCCCTCCAACTGATTCAGCGTGCCGTCGAAGCACAACCGAAGAATCCCACCTTCTTACACAGTCTGGGCTGGGCGCACTTCAAACTCGGTCGCTTCGACGAGGCCGAACGCTATCTGAGCGAGAGCGTGCGCCGCAACGCCGAGTCGGCCGTCACGCAGGAGCATCTCGGCGACGTTCGCGCGCGGCGCGGCGATACGCGACAGGCGCGCTCCGCGTGGAAGAAGGCGCTCTCACTCGCAGTTGAAGACGAAGCTAAGGTCAGGCTGAAGGAGAAATTGAACGGCGCGGCAAACGACTAGCTGATTAGCTCCGCCCGCTTCTGCAACTATCTGCGGCCTGCGTCCGCTTCACGCGACCCGTCGCCTCGATTTCTGTTGACACTGCCTCGCGCGGGCACATATTCTCCTGACTGTTCCCACTCCCACTGTTTGCCGAAGCCTCGCAAGCTGTCTGTCTCACTTGAAGGAGACATCTAATGAAATCCCAAGACAGCCCATCCCACCGGCAGCGTCGAGCACTCGCCCTTGTAGTCTTGATAAGCTTCCTTGCCTTGTGCGTCGCCAGTATGGCGTCGAGTGCCGCTCAACCCGGACAGGACAAAGCAGTTGTCGTCGCCAAAGAGAAGCGAGAGATAAAAGAAAGGATTCCTGCTCACCTGCCCATCAAGGTGAAAATAAAAAATCCGGAGAAGGTGAAGGACTCTAAGAACGAGGATTGGTTGGCCGATTTAGAGGTTGAAGTTACCAACATGGGGACGAAGCCGATTTACTATCTGTATATCGCGCTCTCATTGCCGGATGTGATAACTGATAATGGGAACAACGTCGGATATATTTTGCGTTATGGCAGAATCCAGTTCACTGACCTCAAAGAGCCGGTGCGACCTGACGACGTACCGCTTCTGCCCGGAGCTGCCACCATCCTTAAAGTTCCGGCTGATCGGATTCGAGCGTGGAAATCTTTGAGAGCCAATGGAACACTGACGAACCCGAAAAAACTCACACTCTCCTTTCAGTTCCTGAGTTTCGGAGATGGCACGGCACTGTGGACGCCGGAAGGCATCCGGCTTCCGAAAACTAAAGAACAGAGTTACAAGTCGTCCTGTGGGGAAAGCGAGAAATGGAGCATCGCTCTAGCTGATTCGCCGCCAAGTTATATACCTGATATTGCATCTACGTCTTCGTTACTTCCGTCGCCGGTAAACAATTTACCGGCGAATGTTTTTAGGGGGAGAATCGCTATCGAACCGTCCGCCGCCGCAGACATATGCTGTCCCGGTACGGCGGGTAACTGCTCTCATTTAAAGATAGCTTCTGCCAATTGTATCTGTGGTGAAGTGGAGATTGCTCAATCAGCCTCTTCCGTGCCGTTTTCTGTTGACACTACCTTGGGGCGGCACATATTCTCCTGATTGTTCCCACTCCCACTGTTTGCTGAAACCTCGCACACTCTAGTGTCTCACCCACTCGAAGGAATTATTCGATGAACGCGCAAGACAGCACACCTCACCACCAGCGTCGCACACTCACCACCACAGTCTTGATTTGTTTTCTCACCCTGAGCATTGTCGGCATCGCCTCGCGCGCGCAGGACAGCACAATCTCTAACAAGGAGGAGAGAGAGTTTAAGAGTACGATTCCTGAGCATGTGCCTATCAGGGTGAAGGTGAGGAATGAGCAAGCTCTCAAGCAGATGGATAATGAGAAGTGGGCGAGAGAGTTGGAGATTGAAGTGAAGAATACAGGTAGTAAGCCGATTTACTATCTGTCAATGAGTATCCTGATGCCTGAGATGACGGATGCTTATAATCGGCCGTTGACCTTTCAAGTGCGCTACGGCAGAAAGGAGTTACGGCATTTAGACACTCAACTGCAACCTGATGATGTGCCTATTCGAGCGGGCGAGAGCGCCACGCTGAAGATTTCTGAGAATCAGGTGAAAGGGTTTGAAGTAACTAGACATAAAGAGAAGGTGTCCAATCCTAAGAAGATAGAATTCTGGCTGATTGTGATGAATTTAGGCGACGGCACTGGGTTCAGTGGAAGGGACGGCTCACCCGAAGCTTATCTTACTAAAGAGCTGTCAACGAACATATTACCTCCGGCTGGAAAACCAGAAGCTTGTAAATCTCCTCCCACAGTTAGAAAAGCGGATTCATCCGTTAAGCTCATCAACGCCCTTTACTCACCCCAACCCGCAAACTTCTTGCGGGTTGATTTTTCTCCGCCGCTTCAAACTGCTTTAGCCGCCGCTCCACTGCTTCCCTGCAACTGCCGGAATGACAACGATTGCATGTGGGGTGAATTCGGCCCTCCCTCGCCCGTGCCGTTTTCTGTTGACACCATCTGCGCGGGCA
>DASZCR010000127.1:0-3707 GCA_035942915.1 Pyrinomonadaceae bacterium
GTCTGCGCGTGGCCGTTGCGGAAGAGCCTGTGCGGGACGAAGGGTTTCGAGGAAAGCTGCCGCTCGATTTCGGCCAGCCGCGCGCCGCGCCGGACGTGCGCGCGAGCATCAGCGACAGTCGCGTGCGCGGAAGTTTCCAAACTGTCTGTACCGCCTTCCCTCGTCTCCATCAAGGCGTAATTATAAAGGATAAGACGCGCTCTGAGACAGAGTTTTCGTCAGACCAGACGCGTCGGCTCAGAGGGCTGCGGGTCGCCCGCAGGCAGGGGCGCGGGGTCTGGTTCACGCACGGGGGCGCGTGGCGTCGGCTCGGAGTCGGGAGGAAGCGGCAGGGGGTCGGGCGCGTCGGGCTGTTCGGGTTGCGTCGGCGGCAGTTCCGGCTGGTCGCCCGGTTGCGGCGGGTCTGTGTTGGTGTTGCGGCTCAAGTTCGGTCTCCTCTGTCCTGTGATGTCTGTGCGACGGTGGATGAAGTGCGTCTTCAGCGTCCGTCGAAACACGGCTCTACAAATTGCTCGGCTCCGGCGCGGCGGAGGTGCTGGTGGCGGCGGCGCGTTGCATGTCCGCGAGAACGAAGCGAATCATGCGATAAGAGATGTGACGCGGGAGGGCTTCGCGCAGGGGCTTGAGGCGTTCGACGCCGTATCGCTCAACGGCGCGTTCGATGAGCAGGCGCGCTTCGCGGTCAACGTGGCGCGCAAGGTCGAAGGGGCGTCCCTCGATGATGCAGTCGGCCAGATGCTTCTCGACGGTAATCTCCGTCAGACCGCGCCGCTCGCAAATCTCTTCGACCGACAGCCCCTCGCAGTAGAGCGCGTAGGTCTCTTCGACCGTGCTGACTTTGGGCGCGGCGGGCGCGGGAGCAGCGGCGGCGGCGCGACGGGGCGCGTCGGATGAGAAGGAGGCTGTGCGCGTGTCGAAGGTTTGCGGCGCGGGCAGCGCGAGGCGGACGGAGGCGCGTTCGCGCATGACTTCGCCGCCGAGCGGCGAGAGGGCGATGGTCGGGTATGCGCCCGTCGTCGTCGTCAGGCAACCGGCGGAGACGAGTGCATCGATGTAGATGAGAATCTCGTCCTGCGTCATGTCGGAGAGGATGCCGTAGGTCGAAAGCTGGTCGAGGTTGGCCTGCGAGATTTTGGCCGAGCGCGAGCCGCGCAGCGTGGCCGCGAGCAGCCCCTTGCCGAAGCGCCCGCCCATGCGCGCCGCGCAGGCGAGAATCTTGCGCACACGCAGAGCTTCTTCGTCCGACAGGTCGCGCGCCTCTGTGACGGAGACCGTCTGCGCGTCGCCCGTCTCGTCGAAGGCTGCGACGGTTTCGGCGCGCTCGCGCTTGCGCCGCAGACGCTTCTGTTCGCGCAACTCGTCTTCGAGGTCGAGGGCGACGGGGACGTGCTTCATGACGAAGCGGTCGAGGTCTGTGGAGGCTGCGATGGGGGGCGACGCATGGTCGCGCCGTTCGTCGGCCGACGAGAAGACCTCTGAGGGGACATCGTTCGGCTGTGCGTTTTCGCGTGCCGCGAGGCAGTTGCCGCACTTGCCGCAGTTGGCTGCGTGCGAGCGGTCGCCGAAGTAGTCGAGGATGAAAGCGCGGTAGCAGCGTTCGGTGTAGCAGAAGCTAATCATCTCGCGCAGTTTGCGCTGTTCGAGCGCGGCGCGGCGCGCAAGCTCCTGCGGGCGGATGCGCAAGTGTCTGACGGGCTCTTCGTCGAGCATCAGGAGTCCGCGCGTGCGCCGCGCCGGTTGATAAGTGATGACGCCTGCCTCGACGAGCGACGAGAGCGCGCGTCGCGTCGCGTTCAACTCAAGGCCGATGGTCTCGGAAAGCTCGTTTAAGTCCAACTCCACGTCGGCGCGCGTGCTGAGGTCGTAGCCGCCGAGCAGTCCGATGAGCACCTGTCTCATCTGCTGGCTGCGGCGGCGCTCGACCGTCTCGCGCGCCGCCTGCGCAGGCATCGAGAGGCGTATGGCCGCGCGGTTCTCGCCCGCCGCGCCGCGTTCGATGTGACCGGCCTTCTCAAGCGTGACGAGCGCCGACTGCACGGCCATCTCGTTGCGAATGCCTGCGCGCGCGGCGATGTCGCGCGTCGAAAGCTCGATGCGTTTCTGACGCGTCGCAACCAGAGCTTCGTAAACTTTGGCAATCAACTCCGGCGCGGGATAAGAGCCTTCGATAAAGTAGTCCTGCGTGCGCTTGTCGGCGTAGTTGAAGAGGAGGACGCAGGTCGAAGGCAAGCGGTCGCGACCGGCGCGGCCGATTTCCTGATAGTAGGCTTCAATCGAGCCGGGCAGGTGATAGTGTGCGACGAAGCGTATGTCCGGCTTGTCGATGCCCATGCCGAAGGCGTTGGTGGCAACAATCATCTGCACGCGGCCGGACATGAAGTCGTCCTGTGCGCGCACGCGCGAGTCGTCGTCCATGCCTGCATGATAGGCGACGACCGACAGGCGCGCCTCGCGTAGACGCTGCGCGACCTGCTCGACCGACTTGCGCGTCGAAGAATAGACGATGCCTGAGCCTCCTTCGTATGCGGAGGCGAGCGCACGGACGCGCGCAATCTTCTCGCGCTCCTTCTGCGTGTGGACGACGCCGATGGAGAGGTTCGGGCGGTCGAAGCCGCTGACGAAAGCGCGCGGGTCGCGCAAGCTGAGTTGCTCGATGATGTCTGCGCGGACGTAGGGCGTGGCGGTCGCCGTTAGGGCGACGGTCTGCGGGCGGCCGAGCGTGTCGAGGAAGGATTGCAGGCGCAAGTAATCCGGCCGGAAGTCGTGCCCCCATTGCGAGATGCAGTGTGCCTCATCGACGGCGAAGAGGGAGATTTCGGCCTGCCGTAAGCTATCGACGAAGTGCCCGCTGCGGAAGCGTTCGGGCGCGACATAGACCAGCTTGAACGCGCCGCGCCGGACACCCTGAATGCGCGCCTTCTGTTCCTCGAAGTCAATCGAACTGTTGATGAAGGTGGCGGGCAGGCCGCGCGCGTGGAGCGCGTCCACTTGGTCTTTCATCAACGCGATGAGCGGCGAGACGACGACCGTCGCGCCCTCTTTCATCAAGGCGGGCAGTTGATAACAGAGCGACTTGCCGCCGCCCGTCGGCATCACGACAACCGTGTCATGCCCTTCCAAAATCGCTTCGACGACCTCGCTCTGGCCTTCGCGGAAGTCCTCGAATCCGAAGTACTCGCGTAAGGCCGTGCGCGCTTTGTCCAACAACTCTGACATCACTTTCAAGTCTAAAGTCTGAAGTCGAAAGTCTCAAGTCTGCCTCAAGACTTTGAACTTTGGGCGCGTTTGTTTTAGCTTTGCGTGCTATGACGGAAGGAGGGTGGAAGGCGCGCACGAAGCGGGAATTGATGATTGAGGTGTGGGAGCGCCTCGATTGCGAGTCGGTCGGCGCGGAAGAGTTGGGCGCGGTGATAGAGGCCGTGCGCGGGCGTTTCGGCGAGGGAGCGGTCGAGAGTCCGGCGTCTGTGGCGCGTCTGCTGGCCGACGAGGGCGCGGAACTGCGCCACGCCGAAGTCTTAGAGATGGATGCGCGCTGGCGCACGCGCGACCCCTATGAAGCGGCCTTTCGCAACGTCCTCAAGTTTTCCACCTTCGATGAGGCGGCCGCCTCCATCAAGCGCCTGACGAACCTGCGACGACAGTTCCTACGCATCAAGGACAAGGAAGGGTTGCGGCGCGTCAACGAAACGGTGCTCAAGGGCAAGCAG
>DASZCR010000128.1:0-31947 GCA_035942915.1 Pyrinomonadaceae bacterium
GAAATTGTCACGCGGGAGACGCCGAGACGCTCAAGAAGAAGGCGCGAAGAAGAGGGCTGATTGAATGGAAGAGGAGACGCAACAGCCGCCGCCCTTGCGGCTTGATAGAGAGGGACGCATCGAGCCTGCGACGCTGGCCGCGCTGATTCAGTGGTTTCTCACTTACGACCAGCGCGTCGCCGTCGTCCGCTACCCGGCCGTCGAGGCGCTCTTTCAGTGGAAGCAGCAGCAGACGCTCGCCGCCGATTCCGAAGCCTACACCTTCGCCAGCGCCGAAGACCGTCTCGGCGTCGGCATCATGCAGGCGCTCGTCGAACACTCGGACGAACGCAAACTTCACGCATGGATTACAGACCTTCTCGGCGCGCTCGACGAAGTGACCAAGACTAACGAGGAGATTGCGCTGGCCTACGACCTCCATCCGAGCGAAGAGGCTTCCGTCATCGAAGAAGCGGAGAAGATTCCTTCGCGGCGCGAGCGCGACATCTACCTCAACTGCTGCTGGCTCGAAACGCTCTGCACCGCAGAGGCGCGCGTCCTCGGTTGGGCTTACCAGCAACTCTACAAACGCCCCTTCGCCCCCTGACCCGCATAGACAGTCCGCCCCCACGTCGTTAAAATTCAGCTTCCCCTGTGAATCAAATTTGCCGCGAGGGTTTGCGCCGACGAGTACGCCGACCTCGCGGCTCGGAATCTTTACGAGCGAGAAGGAGGAGATGATGACGAACCAGCACGCGCCCGCGACGGCGCACGACAATCCGGGCGAACCGCACGACCCGACGCGCAGTGCCGACGGACAGACCGCGCGCCGCCTGACAAACACTTCCGGCCAGTACTCTCTCGAACGCGCGCGCGACAGCTTCGACCACGCGCAGACGGGCGGGAGCGATTCGGCCAGTGCAAGGCGCGGCGGCATCAGAGGAAGCAACGGCGCATTGATGTTGCTCTACGGACTCGGTCTCGGTGCGGCCTTGATGTATCTGCTCGACCCGGAGCACGGCGAGCGTCGCCGCGAGCGCCTGAGCGAGCGTCTCGCCGGTCTCTCGAACAGGACGGCAGACCTCGCCGGCAAGACCACGCGCGAACTGCGCGGACGCGCGCAGGATGTCGTCTCACAGGCGAGCGGACTGCTGCGCCGGCAGGGAAGCGACAGCGGACAAGCGCAGACGCAAGGCGAGACCGGGAGCGCAGAGACGGGCGCGGCCGCTTCGGCCGGAGCAGCAGGCGCGGGCGGGTCGAACGTCTGAACCTCATAGGCAGGCGGCGACAGCCGTCGAGACGAGGCGCGTCTCGCCCCGCCAGCGGACGCGCCTCTTTGTCAGCGACCGTGTAGCGAAAAGCGCGCGGGGTTGTTATGATGCAGCGCAAATCGACAGCAGCGTGGAGAGGGGCTTGTGTGAGAGATGCCCAGTGAGCAAACCAACTATTCCAACAACTCGCAGACCGTCGTCGTCGACGCCGCCAACTTCGACTTCGTGACGCTCGAAGAACGCAACGGCGTCGCCACCGTCATCCGCTTCAAACTTGCCAATTCGAGCGTGCAGGCCGGAGACGTGCTGCTCGTGCTCTCAGGCAGCGACATCCACTTTCACGGCATGATTGGCATCATCGAAGACGAGTGGGGCGTCGCCACAGACCGGCGCGGCTCGCTCCTTCCGGCGACGACCGTGCAGTAGCAGAGTCTTCAGACCGAGGCATTGCGCGCGCTGGCGAGCGCGGCGTGAGCATCGCGCCCGTGTCCGTCGCGCGCGCTGACGGCCTTGCGCAGTTGAAAGACCATCCCGCCGCCTTCCTCCGCGCGTCGCCTGCTCCATTTCACTTCGGCATCAATGATGGTGGCGCGTGCGCGAATCCCTGCGAGGCCGCGCCCCTTGCGCGCCCGCTTGTCCTGCGGGTCGAACCCGCGCCCGTTGTCTTCCAGCGTCACGACAAAATCGCCGTCGCCCTCGACCCCGACCGTCAGACGCACGCGCGTCGCCTGTGCGTGACGGCTGACGTTGCTGACCGCTTCCTGCACGATGCGATAAATCTGCATCTGCACGCCGGGCGCAAAATCGAGACGCTCTTCAAGCCCCTCGTCGCAGACGAACTCGTAGGCAAACTTGCTGTCGGCCGGTAGATGCGCGACGCGCTCTGCCAAAGCCCATTCGAGCGCGGCCGTGAAGCCGACGTTCTCAAGGACTGACGGCGAAAGGTCTTCGCAGATGCGCCTGACCTCATGCGAGATGGACTCAATCTCTGCGCGCAGCACGGTCGGGTCGAGCGTCTCGCGGCGACCGTGTTCGGCGTGGTCGCCGTTCGAGCCGTTCGAGCCGTTTGAGCCGACGGCCTCTTGTGCTTCGTCTGCCAGCAGCAGGAGGCGTCGCAAGTCCGCCAGCGTCTGGTCGTGCAGGTCGCGCGCGATGCGGCGGCGCTCCGACTCGGCTTCGTTTGCCAGTTGCAGGCGCGCGGCCGCAAGTTGACGGTTCGCCTCCATCAACTCCGTGCCCGCGCGCACCGTCTGCTTGTGCTGCACGTAGCCCCAGAGCAGCGCGACGAGCGAGAGCGCCAGCAGCACGGAGAGCGATGCGGTCGTCCACGGAAAGGGCGCGCGCGCGACTTCAAACTCGAAGGCGAAGGGCGCGGAGGCGACGAGGTCAATCGTGTAAGCGCGTGCTACGACGCGGTAACGCCCGGCGGGCAAGTTGTCCGCCTGAAACTGCGACTCGTGCGACAGCTTGCGTTTGATAATCTGTCCGGCCGCGTCGTAGAGCAGGAAGGCATACTGGAACTGTTCGGGGAAGGTGCGGCTGCCGGTCGCGGCCACGTCGAGCACGAGACTCGTCTGCGGATATTCGAGCTTGAGTCCTTCGCGCAGCTCTTCGAGTTGACGCGGGCGCGAGGCCGTCACGCGCGCGGGCGCAAGCGTCGGCGCGACGCTCCCCGGCTCGTAACGCACCAGCCCGCGCGCCGTGCCGACCAGCAACGCCGCGTGCCCCGTCTCGCTCTCGTCTCTGATGGGAAGGACGGCGAACGTGCTCTGCGAAGGAAAACCCTTCTCCGCATCGAGCCGCGACGTGATGACTCCAAACTCCCCATCGAGCGACACACGCAGGACGCCGCCGCCCGAAGTCGCGCACCATGCCTCGGCCGCCTCACCCGCAGACGCGCTGCTCGCGTCGGTTGCCACCACGTCGCGCACGTCGAGTCCCGGCGCAATCTCGACGGGCACACCGCCCGGCTTGTAAGCGTAAAGGCCGTGACCTGTCGCCAGCCACAGCCAGCCGCCCGTGCCGCTTCCGCTCAAGCCCCAGACCGGACTCGCGCCGAGCGCGGCCAGCGCCGGGTCGGACGAGACGCGCTCGCCGTCGAAGAAGAAGACGCCGCGCGCCGCCGTGCCTATCCAGAGACGACCGCGCGCCTCGTCCGCATAGAGACTGACCACTTCGGGCGCGCGTCCGGCCTCGCCGCCCGCCCCCGCAGGCCAGACCAACGCGCGGCGTGCGCCGCCTTCGTCGAGCCGCTCGACGCCTCCGCCTTCCGTCGCGACGTAGGTCGCGCCGCCGAGCAACGCGACGGCGCGCACGCTGCCCGCCGCCACAATCTCGCCCGACTCTTTCGCTGCTTCCTCCCGTGTCTCTTCAAACGTCTCCGCCTCTGCGCTCACCTTGCGGTTCACAGTCTGCGCGTCGCCAAGCGGCTCGACGCTCCGCAGGGTGTAAAGCCCGCTCGTCGTGCCGACCAGCAGACGCCCCTCTGCGTCCTCCTTGACGGCAAAGACCGTCTTGTCTTCCAGCCCCGCGACGCCGCGCCACGCCTCCGTCTTCTCGTCATGCACGAACAGACCGCGATTAGTGCCGCACAGCAGACGCCCGTCGCGCGTGCGATAGAGCGCGCGCACGAAGTTGCTTCCGGCATCGGGCGACAGGCTCTCGACGCGCGGCCCGTGCGGGTCGTAGCGACAGACGCCCCTGTCCGTGCCGAACCACGCGACGCCCTCGCGGTCTGTGAAGATGGAATAGATGCGGTCGGAGCGGAGCGCACCGGCCGTCCCGGCAAAGGTGAAATGCTCAAGCCGCTGACCGTCGCGGTAGCGAAAGACGCCCTGCGCGTCCGTCCCGACGAAGAGGTCGCCGTTCTGATGAAACCTGAGCGCCGTCACCGCGCCGGTCGCCCCTCCGGCCACACGCGAAGCGCGCAACGGTTCGAGCGTGCGCGGGTCGAGACTCTCTTCGAGCCTGTAGAGACCGCTGTCGGCGGGCGTCGTCTGCGCGCCGAGCACGACTTCGCCGCTTGCGCTCTCGGCCAGAGCTTCGACGAAGAAGGCGCGCGGCCGCACGGGCACGTCTCTCACCTCGCCGCGTTCGACGACGAGCGTGCCGCGCCCGCGCGTGCCGACGAAAACCGTCTCGCCGCGCACGACCAGACTCGTCAGTTCGAGCGGCTTGCTGCGCGGCGTCGTCGAGGCTGCCGCCGGAGTCAGACGCTCGGTCACGGTCTCGACCGAGAGTGAATCGTCGGCCGCGCGGCGACATTCGAGAAGCAGACCGTCGTCGGTTGCCAGCACGGCGCGGCGCGCGGCGGGCGCGGCAATCGCAGTGACGGACTTCCCTTGCGTTCCGGCGACGGGGTGAAAGTCGCCGTTGGCGGGGCGCACGAGAGCGCCTTCGTCCGTGCCGACCCAGAGCGTGCCTTCGTCGTCGGTGGCGAGCGCGAGGATGCGACGCGCGCTCAAGCCTTCGGCGACGACCGTCTGCGTGCGTCGCCCGTCGTAGCGCGCCAGCCCCGCATCCGTGCCAAACCACATCGCGCCGTCTGGGTCTTGCGCGATGGCGCGCACGCGGTCTGAAGGCAACCCGTGAAAGAGCGTCACCGCGCCCCACTGATGCAGGTTGACGAGCGCCGAAGAGGCCTGTGTGTCTTCCTGTTCGTCGGGTTCGGGCGTCGGCGTCGGAGACGAAGCGGCGAGAGCGGCGAAGAGTGGCAGGAGCAGCAAGAGTGCGAGCGCCGACGCGAGAAGACTTGAAACTGTTTTCCGAGGGGCTTTCAACACTAGTGCTTGTTCTCTTCGAGGAAGCGTTTGCGGTCGCGCTCAATCCAGCCTTCGAGGTCGTGCGCGGCCTTCTCAAGTTCGTCGCTGTTGAGCAGGCCGCGGCGCAGCGCCTCGAAGAAGGCGCGCGTCCGCATGTTGTAAGCCAGCTTGTCGTAGGCTTCGTGCGGCGTGCCTTCGGGCGTCGTCACAAACAGCTTTTCGTAAAGCGTGGCAAGACGGCTCTCGACGCCGCGCAGACTCAGTGAACACTTGCGCGCGATAGCCCAGTTCGAGAGTCCGAGCGCGAGATAGTAGAGCGCCTCGGCTTCAAACTCCGTGAGGAGCGGGCGCTTGAAGGAGTCTTTAAACGCCGGGTCAATCATGTCCGCGCCGTCTTCGAGCACGGCGGCGACGAAGCGCAGGAAGCGCGACTCCGGGTTGTTCTTGTGAATGAAACCGTAGGCCGGTTGCGGTTCGACGGCGCGGACGAGTTTGCGTATCTCGTTGATGTAAATCTCGTGCGGGAACTGCGTCCAGAAGATGATGCGCGCGCCGGGAAACTCGCGCCACACGGAGCGCGCCGCCTTGACGCCTGAGAGGTGCGGCATCTGGATGTCGAAGACGCACAACTCCGGGCGGTGTTCGAGGGCGAGGCGACACGCCTCCTCACCGTCTCCGGCCTCGATGACGGGCGCATGCGCCGCGAACTCGCGTTCGAGCAGTTCGCGCAGGTAACGTCTCTGCGCCACGTTGTCTTCGGCAATCAGGATGGACATAAAAACGCTCGCCCGTATTCTACCAAAATCACTTCCGTTACGCCTTGTAGACTCGACCACAGAGCGATGCCCGGTCAATGTGGTTAGCCACAGACCGGGACGGCTGCGCGCCTCTCATCAAACGTCAGAGCAGCCACGTCGCGCGGTCGTCGAAGTACGTGGGCGACTCGCCCGGATGCGTCCGCGCAAACTCCTTGTAGCGCGCCAGCAGCATCCGGTAGCGACGCTCGGAGCAGACGAGCGGGCGGTGCGGAATCTCTTGCAGGAGACGCTCGGCGCGCCAGATGTTCTTCGTCGAGAAGCGCCAGTCGTAGCTGCCCAACTGGCGCAGGTCTGCGACGGCGTAACCCGTGATGCGCCCCGTGTTATCGACGTAAGGGTCGTGATAGCTCCAGGCGAGTTGGCGCGGGTTGCGAAAGACGGGGCGGCGTCCATGTAGCCCCGTGTCGCGCGAGCGACCGATTGCGCCCCAACGTCCGTCGCGCTGAAAAAGGAAGACGACGTGGTCGAGTTTGTCCTGCGAGGCGAGACTGAGGACGAGCGGCGGGTAGCCGTGCTGTTCGAGGATGACGGCCGCCGCCAGCGCCGCCTCCATGCAATGAGCCTCGCGGCGACGCACCACCTCGCGGAACGAACGCTGTGTGATGCCGTCCTTCAACCAGTTGTAGGGCAGACGCGTCAACCAACGCTGCACGCGCTCCGGCGTGCGATGCGCCGAGACAATCGCCCACTCCTCTGCCGTGAACGCCTCACGCGGCGGTCGCTCCTCCTCCAAGCTCTTCATCGCTCTCAAAAGCTAATGAAGAAACAGGCAAAAGTAAATTCCGGCACACCCGTACTGTCCTAATTTGAAATTCAGAGCAGGTTATCTCCCGAAGTTGCGTGAGGGGCTTGAGTCAATTACAACGGCGTCAACTGGAACATCTAGAATCGCCTGCCGACGCCCGTCCTCAACGCACAGATTGATAGTCTTACCTCTAACAGTCCTCCACGTCTTCAATCACAACCTTCGCAATCCAATCGCCTTTGCCGATAGTTACCGTCTCTGCCTGACCAGCCTGATAGCAGTACCTTCTGCTTCGGTTTACTGAACCGTCGGTAGCATATACAGCAATCGTAAATCGCGTCGGCTCAGGACAGGTGTTTTTGACATATACCTTCCAGAAGCCGTCGCTCGGGTCTATAAAATTGCGGTAGCTGACTCCGCAGGAGTTTGCGGCAAGGTCACTATTCAATGTTGTCGTGATAAGACCCTGCTCGGCTGTCTGGTCAATCCGTACCGACCTGAATGTGTGAGCCGTGAGACAGACGACCGGCACTAAGAGCGCAGAGAGAAATAGGCTTTTCATTTCGGGGGAACTCCTGCTCTGGAGGAAGCAAGAAAAGCGGAGCGGAAAGTCCTCATGCTATCGCTGCCGCTTAGGACGACGCGCGAGGTGAATCCTGCGGCCTCTTATACACCTCGTATGTCGGAGGTACAACATCCAAACCCCTGTCAGGACACCACCCGCGCGGTGGGTCGTTTGGCGCGCAGGCGTTGTTGATGATAAAGTGCGTCTTTAAGAAACCGCTGCCCCATCGGTTGGAAAATTTCGACAGGTTCACACGCAACCATCGGCCGAGCCGCCCGACTTGATTCGCGCGTGCCGCTTGATGTAAGAGTGTGGTCATCTGAGAAGACAGTTGCGGTATTTTGATTCGGAGGCGAGCGTCACTGCATCGTGCGGATGCAAGCGGCGTGCAGCCTCCGCAGAGTGAGGCGTCGGGTCGGCGCGCGACCTGTCAGACGGAGGTCTTCTCCATTGCTGACAGCACGCGTCGTCCGTGCGTGATAATTCGTGAGTAGAGGCAAAAGTTCACCCCCCAGACAATTGACGCGCGCCGAGCAGGAGACGCAGACGGCCGCAGAACGCCTCGGCGTGCAGATTACGGCCGCGCTTCAGGCCGTCGGCGTCCAGACGCAAGACGGCGTCGATGAACTCGAAGCGTGCGCCGACAGGCTCGAACGCGCCGCGCGTGATTTGGCCGTCGCCCTGCGCGAGTTGGCCGAGCAGCGCGCCGCCGCCGCGAAGCAATAAGAATCAGGCGGGACAACTTTTCGTGTCGAATGGACGGAGCGCGCCGCGACGTTTTCGAGGGAGAATGTCCGGGCGCTCCGGCGCTATGTCGGGCAGCAATTTGTTCGGGCAGCCAACAAAGAAACCAAGTCTGAAGGAGATAGTATGACGGCAACCAAACAGAGGGCGACCGAGGACAGAGGACGCAGGCGCAGCGACGCGGGGCTCGACGCCTACGGCATACGCGAGGCCAGCGCCGTCTACTGGAATCTCACGACGCCGGAGCTTTACGAAGAGATTGCGCGACGCGGCGAAGCCATCATCTCGCCGCACGGCGCGCTCATCGTTGACACGGGCGAGCACACCGGCCGCGCCGCCAAAGACAAGGCGATTGTGCGCGAGCCGGGTTCGGAAGAGAAGGTCTTCTGGGGCGAGGTCAATAAGGAGTTTTCGCAGGAGAAGTTCAACGCCCTGCGCGACCGCATGATGGCCTACACGGCCGGGCGCGAACTGTTCGTGCAGGACACTTACGCGGGCGCAGACCCGCGCTATCGTCTGCCCGTCCGCATCATCACCGAACTGGCCTGGCACTCTCTGTTCGCGCGCACGATGTTCATCAACGACGACTCGGCGACAGGCGCGCACAAACCTGAGTTCACCATCATCAATCTGCCCGGCTTCAAGGCCGACCCCGAACGCGACGGCACGCGCTCGCAGACCTTCATCCTGATGGACTTCAGCCAGCGCCTCGTCCTCATCGGCGGCACGTCCTACGCGGGCGAGACGAAGAAGTCCGTCTTCACCATCCTCAACTACCTGTTGCCGCAGCGCGGCGTGATGAGTATGCACTGCTCTGCGAACGTCGGAGAGGCGGGCGATGTCGCCATCTTCTTCGGCCTTTCGGGCACGGGCAAGACCACTCTCAGCGCAGACCCGGAGCGGCGTCTCATCGGCGACGACGAGCACGGATGGAGTGACGACGGCGTCTTCAACTTCGAGGGCGGTTGCTACGCCAAGGTGATTAAACTCTCGGCCGAGGCCGAGCCGGACATCTACCGCACGACGCAGATGTTCGGAACCATCATGGAAAACGTCGCCTACGACCCGCAGACGCGCGCCGTCAATTTGGACGACGCCTCGAAGACGGAGAACACGCGCGCCGCTTATCCTCTGACTTCGATTCCGAACATCGTCCCCGAAGGCTACGCAGGCCACCCGCGCAACATCATCATGCTCACGGCCGACGCCTTCGGCGTGCTGCCGCCCGTCTCACGCCTGACGCCTGAGCAGGCGATGTATCACTTCCTCTCCGGTTACACGGCGAAGGTCGCAGGCACGGAGAAGGGTGTGACCGAGCCGCAGGCGACCTTCTCGACCTGCTTCGGCGCGCCCTTCATGGTCTTACATCCGGGCGTCTATGCCGGACTGTTGGGCGAGAAGATTGCCGAGCACAAGGCCGACTGCTGGCTCGTCAACACGGGCTGGTCGGGCGGCCCTTACGGGACGGGTCAACGCATGTCCATCAAGCACACGCGCGCGATGATTCGCGCCATCCTCAACGGTTCGCTCGCCACCGTCGAGACGCGCCCCGACCCGGTCTTCGGTGTCCACGTCCCCGCGTCCTGCCCCGACGTGCCCTCCGAAGTGCTCTCGCCGCGCAACACTTGGGCGGACAAAGCGGCCTATGACGAACGCGCACGCGACCTCGCGCGCCGCTTCAACGAGAACTTCAAAAAGTACGAGGCTGGGGTCTCGGCAGAAGTCAGAGCCGTCGCCCCGAAAGCTTAAGCCGAAAGTAAAAGGCCAAAGACAAAAGTGAAGATGAGAAGGACGCTCCTTCTCATCTTCACTTTCGTTTTTTCATTGTGAACTTCTACCTTTTGTCTTCTCTGGCCTCGCCGCGCGCTCTCTTCATCTCTTCGACGATTCGTTTCGCCAGTTTCGGGGCGGCGGCGTTGCCGTCGAAGGCCGTCACCTTGCCGGTCGCAAGGATGATGCCTGTGCGCCGGTCGGTCAGCTTGTAGAGGAAGGTGTAGGTGAAGAGCGGGCGGTCGATGTTGATGAGCAGGTCTGCGATGTCGCGCTTGTCCCAGCCATCGACCAGAGCCAACTGCCACGCGTCCATCTCTTCGCGTCGGCGCAGGGCGTTCTGCAACTGCACAGGCTCGAAGAAGGATGTGCTCGAAGTGATAAAGACTGTGCGCGCGCGTGCCAGCAGCGCACGCGGGCTTGTCTCCGCGATTCGTGCGGCCTCTGCGGCCGCCTCTTTTTCCGCCGCCGCCCTGCGCAACTCTCGCTCTTTGACCTCGTCGGCGACGCGCTCTTCGGCACTCTGGGCGGGACGCACCGTGACGGTCACGTGCGGCTCGCGCGTGCTCTGTGCCAGAGCTTCGTGGCTGGCGAAAGCGAAGATGAGAATGGCCGTCAGCCAACCCAGAATTTCCAGACCTCGTCGCACCAACTGTCTCCTCCGTTCGGTCAGTTCAAAATCTTCCCACACAAAACTCCCCCCTTTCACATGTCGCGCCTGAAGTGCAACGGACGTGCCGCGCCGCGTCGGCCGCATGAACGCTGCCCTGCGGCGCAATCGTGAGTGCCGCGAGCGCCGCGCGGCGGCGTCAGGTGAAAGAATTTTGCGACGGCCGGAGAAGCGAAACATCCGTCGTCTTTTGACATGGTTTCTGGCAAGATAGGCGCGATGATTGAACCGACGAAGGACGATTCGCAGGGCACTTCACTCTTCGGCGCGGCCGGTGAGAGAGCGCGCCCCGAAGTCGGAGCGACGCTGCGCACGGTCGTCGAGATGGTGCGCCGTCTGATGCGCTCCGACACGGCCAGCGTCATCGGCTTCTCTCCGGCAGGCGATGCGGTGACGTGGATGGCGTCGAGCGGTTTTCACGGCGTTGGCGGCGACGATGAACGGGAGTTGACCGCGCCCCTGCGCGGCGAAGCGACCTCACGCATCGCCCGCGCCGAAGGACTCACGGTCGTTGAAGGCATCGGCGTCGAGGGCGGCATCGACGCGTCGGAGTTTCCCGTGCACGGCGCGGAGGGCGTGCGCGACCTCGCCGTCGTCCCCTTGCGCGTGCGCGGCGAGCGTCTCGGCGCACTCGTCGTCGGCTACCGCGCCGCGCACAGATTCCCGCCCGACGAGCGGCAACTGCTCGAAGGTCTGGCCGAGATGGCGGCGCTCTCTCTCGACAACGCGCGGCTGTTTGAGACGGTCGGCACGGCCAAAAAGATTTGGGAGCAGACCTTCGACGCCATCCCCGACGGCATCATCGTCCATGACGACCGGATGCGCATCGCGCGCTGCAACCGCGAGGCGGCAGAGATGATGGGGCGCACGCCCGCCGAAGTCGTCGGCATGTCTTGTGCAGACGCCTTCGCCAGTCTCTTCGGCGAACGCGCCGCCGCCTATCACATGCGACAGACGCCCGCGCGCCGCACGGCCAACTCCTTCGAGTTGCAGGCCGAAGGCGGCCGACGCTTCCTCGTCGCCGTCGCTCCGCTCGAAGTCTCCGACGGCGCGGGCGCGACGTGGAGCGTGATTACTTGGAGCGACATCACGGAGCTTTCCGAGATACAGGAGCAACTCGCGCGCTCGCGCCGTCTCGCCACCGTCGGCCAACTCGCGGCAGGCGTCGCACATGAAATCAACAACCCGCTCGCAGCCATCACGACTTGCGCCGAAGCGACGCTGAGAAGCATTCGCAAGACTGAGGAGGTGTCGGCTCTGGCGGAGGAGCGCAACTGGAATTTCTATCTCGAAGAGATTGTCCGACAGGCTTTGCGTTGCAAGGCCATCACGCGCGGCCTGCTCGACCTCTCGCGCCAACGCCGCGCGCGCCGCGAGCCGTGCGACTTGAACGACCTCGTCCAACGCTCGGCCAAACTGTTCGAGCAACGCGGACACGAACGGCGCATCCGCTTCTCCGTCCGACTCGGCGCAGAGGTCGGCGAGGTGGCGACCGACGAGACGATGGTCAGGCAGATACTCGACAACCTGTTGAGCAACGCGCTCGACGCCGTCGCCGAAGGCGGCGAAGTCTTAGTCTCGACGGCGCTCGACGATGAGCGCGCCGTCGTCGAAGTCTGCGACGACGGGCAGGGCATCACGCCCGAAGCACTGGCGCGCATCTTCGACCCCTTCTTCACCACCAAAGACCCCGGCAAAGGCTCCGGCCTCGGCCTCGCCATCTCGCTCACGCTCGCAGAGGCCATCGGCGGCGCGCTCACCGTCGAGTCGAAGCCGGGACAGGGCAGCCGCTTCCGTCTCTGGATTCCGCGACGTGCGCCTGAGAGTCAATGAAAAGATGATGACAACGGGGGCGAGACAAGTGTTAAGATGCGCTCCCGACTTTCTTCCATCTTGTCGCCTCAGCGCGTTGGCTTGTCTGCTGATTCTATGTCTCGAAAAGTTCGCGTGATGGTGGTCGATGACGACGAGGTGCTGCGTCGCCTGCTCTCCGACCAGATTGCACTGATGGACTTCGACGCGACGCCGGTCGCCTCCGGTGAGGAAGCACTGCGTCGCCTGCGCGAATCGGACTTCGACGTAGTGCTCTTAGACATCCGCATGCCCGGACTCTCAGGGCTTGACGCCTTGCGCGAGATACGCAAACTCGAAGACGCGCCCGAAGTCATCATGCTCACGGCCGACACCTCGCTCGGCACAGGCATCGAGGCCATGCGTCTTGGCGCTTACGACTACCTCACCAAACCTTCGACGCTCGACGAGATTGAAGCCGTCATCCGCAAGGCGGAGGAGAAGCGCAGGCTCGTCCGCCAGAACGCCTCGCTGCGCGATGCCGTCGGGCGTCCTTCCGTCTCGGAAGACTCTACGCCCGCGCTCGTCTATGCAAGCCCGCAGATGGAGCAGCTCGTCTCTCTGGCCGAGACGGCTGCGCGTTCAGACTCGACCGTCATCCTCACGGGCGAATCGGGGACGGGCAAGGACGTGCTCGCGCGCTTCATTCATGCACGCAGCGCGCGCGGCTCTTCGCCAATCATCACCATCAACTGCGCCGCGCTGCCTGAGTCGCTCTTCGAGTCGGAGTTCTTCGGTCACGAGCGCGGCGCGTTCACCGGCGCGACGGCCACCAAACGCGGCCTCATCGAAGCGGCCGACGGCTCGACGCTCTTTCTCGACGAAGTCGGCGAGATGCCTTTGCAGACGCAGGTGAAGCTCCTTCAGTTTCTCGAAGAGGGGCGCTTTCGTCGCGTCGGCTCGACGCGCGACCGCTCGGCCGACGTGCGTATCATCGCCGCCACCAACCGCCGCCTCGCCGAAGATGTCCATGCCGGACGCTTCCGCGCAGACCTCTTCTATCGCCTCAACGTTATCTCGCTGCACATCCCGCCGCTGCGCGAGCGACGCGAAGACATCCCTGCCCTCATCGAACACTTCCTCGCGCGTTATCGTGAACGCTTCAACCGTCCTGCGCTCGCCCTCTCGAACGATGCGCGCGCGCGTCTGCTGGCATACGACTGGCCGGGCAACGTCCGCGAACTGCGCAACACCATCGAGCGCGCCGCCGCACTCTCGGCAGGCGACGTGATAGAAGCAGACCAGACCGTCCATGCCTTCGCGCGCGAGCGCACGCCGGAAGACGCGTCTGCGAGCACGAGCGCCACTTCAACTTCAACTTCATCCGCAACCTCTCACTCCTCCTCCGACGATGGGCGCGCAGCACCCGTCACGCTCGAAGAGCTTGAACGCTCGCACATCCTGCGCGTGCTCTCGGAAGCGGGCGGCAACCGCGAGCGCGCCGCCGTCATTCTCGGCATCTCGGCGCGCACGCTCTACCGCAAACTGCGCGAGTACGAAACCAACTCCGCCGACACACGTCTCGCCACAGAAGACTGACAAAATGTCCGCTGACTGACGTTTTGTCAGCCGCCGCTGTCACACGCCCTCCCGTGAGGGCATCTCGAAGTGCGCCAGCGTCCTACCTCAAACCTAACCCTTTCAATAATTAGGCGGCGACCCCGGACGTTTCGCGGGAGCGGAACGAGAGTTGAAGTGTGGAGTTGCGGCGATTCGTGTGTCTTCACGGATGGCCGGAAGACAGCCCAAGGCGCAAAGGAATTTAACCCCGATGGCACGTGTGATGATTTGTGACGATGACGGCGCGATGGCCGAGCGGCTTGTCGCGGCTTTGCGTGCGGCCGGCCACGAGGCCGAGACGTGCCGGCACACGATGGACGTGCTGCGCGCGGCCGCCGATGGTCGCTTCGACCTGATTGCGGTCGGCGTTGACATGGCGGGCTTCGGCCGCGCGGGAGCGGTCGAGGCGCTCAAGGAGATAGCGCCCGCGACCTCGCTTATCGCTCTGCACGACCGCCCGACCGAGATTATGCGTGCGGCCACGCACGCGCGGCTCGCGGCCGTGCTGCCGCGTCCCGTGCGCGTCAAAGATTTCATGTACGCCGTCGCGTGCGCGCTCAGTCAAGGGCGTGCGTGTGTGGCCGAGCCTTCCTGAGAAGATGGAGATGGCCGCGCGCATCCCACCGCGCGGTTGTCAGCTTCGAGACGGAAGCCTTCCCCGACCTTTCACTACATCTCGCCCCTGACCCGGCGATTCCTCAAACCCGTTTTCACACCCTGCGAACGCGCAAGGAAATTTAAGGAGATGAACATGAACAAGTTGAAGCAACACCGTCGCGCGCTGCCGCTCGTCGCCCTCTGCCTCGTCGCACTGGGCTGCGCGGGCGTCTTCGCGCAGAAGCAGTTCAGCGCGCACAGAGGGCAAGGCCGCCCCGAAGTTAAGGTCGCGCTCACGGGCGCGGTCGAGCGCGGCGACGGCGCGCTGCCGTTAGAGAAGGTCGAGCACGTTAATCCCGGCGAGATACTTCAGTGGAACATCACCTCGACGAATGAGGGCGGCGCTCCCGCGCGCGAGTACAAGGCCGTCGGTCACATCCCCACAGGCACGACCTTCGTCGCGGGCAGTGCGGCGGCCGAAGGCGGCTCGACCGTTACCTACTCCATCGACGGCGGCAAGACCTTCTCGACGCTTCCCCTCGTCGAGCAGAAGCAGCCGGACGGCTCGGTCAAGCAAGTCCCGGCTCCCGTCTCGATGTACACGGAAGTGCGCTACGAGTGGAAGGACGAGTTGGCCGCCGGTGGACAGCTTTCGGCTTCCTACAAAGTGCGCGTCAAGTAAGAGCCTCGCAGGTGAGCCTCACGCACTCATCCAGACCCGAACCCGCCCACACAGAATTTAGAGGAACGATAAATGAGAATCAGACCTAACATCCCCCCTGCGCTCAACACGCTCGCGCGACTCTGCGTGTTGCTCGCGCTCTGCGCCTTCGCCTTCACACCGGCGACCTTTGCGCAGACCGCTGGCGGCACGCAGATACAGAACCGCGCGGCGGCCACCTACTCCGACGGCACGAACAGCTACTCGACCGTCTCGAACACCGTCACCGTCACGGTCGCCAACGTCTCCGGCCTCGCCATCACGCCTGATGCCGGAAGCCTGCCGACGGTCGTCTCCGGCCAGCAGAAGGTTGACTTCAACTTCACCGTCACCAACACCGGCAACTTCGCCACGCAGGTGCGCTTCCTCGCCTCCGGCGGAAGCTTCACCGTGACCGGCCCGGCCACCGTCGCCCTCGCAGGCATTGACGCCAGCGGCGACGGCACGCTCGACGCCGACAACAACAGCGTTATCGATGCGGGCGACGTGAGCATCCTCGGCGCGTCGGATGTCTCCTATCCGGCCTCTTCGACCGTTGCGAGCGGCGCGTCCTTTACCGTCATCGTGCGCCTCAACGTCAACGCGGGCGCGTCGGCCGGTTCCTCCATCAACGTCCGCCTCGGCGACGCTTCGACCGGCGGCCCCAGTTTCGACAACCAGCCGGTCGCTGCCGCCAACCTCGCCACCGCGAAGGTTCGCACCGCGACGCCGACGGGAACGACCGCGCCCGTTAACGGCGAGTCGGAAGCGCGCGGCGACATCAGCACTTCGGTTGAGAATGATGCTCAACTGCGTCTCAGCCTGAACGTGCCCGCAGGCCCGGTCGCGCTCGGCTCGAACATCACCTACACCTTCGCTGTCGAGAACACGGGACAGCGTCCGGCCTCGCCGCAGACGCTTGCCGGCGCGCCCGCCGGTTCGAACACGGGCGTCTTCGTCGTCGCGCCGATTCCGGTCGGCACGTCGTTTAGTTCGCTGCCCGCGCTGCCCGCCGGTGTCACCGTGCTCTATTCGACTTCGGCGCTCGGCGCAGACCCCGGCCCCGGCGACCCGCCCGCGACCGGCCCCGTCTCGGCTTCGGTCGTCTGGACGACGACGCCTCCCGCCGTGCTCTCCGACGTGCGTCGCATCGCCTTCCGCGTCAACAACGGAAACGCGCTCGCGGTGGCCGCGACGGTCTCGAACCTCTCGCTCGTCCTGACTGTCCACACCAACATCAACGCGTCCAACCCGCTCTACGGCATCGGCGACGCGTTTGCGCGCAACAGCATCAACTCGCCCATCACAGACCAATCGGGCGACGTGGTCTCGAACAAGGGCGACGGCAACGCCAACTTCAACGAGCCGAAGCGCGGCGTGCCGCCTGCGGCCGATGAAGCTGTGAGCCTCAATCAGGGCTACCAGCAACCGACCACCCTGCTCGCCGAAGGCAGCGTCCTGCTCGGCCCTGCCGGCTTCCCCGAAGCCGTCGGCCCGACGAGCACGAACGACGACTACACGAACAAGACCGTCTCGGCAGCGGCCATCGCGGGCGTCGCCTTCGGCGGCAACACGCTCGTCGCAAGCACGATTGACTTCGTTAACACGGTGCGCAATACGGGCAACGCCAACGACGTCTTTACCTTCACGGCTCCGACCGTCCCGACCGACTTCACGGTCGCCATCAGCACCGACAACGGCACTTCGTTCACGACCGTTTCGGGTGGTGGCAGCACGACGCTCGCCGTCAACTTCGGTCAACAGGCCAACATCATCGTGCGCGTCATGGCTCCGGCCGGTAAACCCGTTCTCAACGGCTTCGAGACGGTGATTCGCGCCACCTCCGGCAACACCAACACCAACTCGAACGACACCATCGACCGTCTCTACACAGGCTTCCTGCGCCTCGACAAGACGTACACGGTGACGAACGGGACGGGTATCGGCGGCGCCACCGATGCCGTGCCCGGCGCGGTCATCGAGTACACCATCACCTACACCAACATCTCGTCTTCGGGCGGCACGAACAACGTGACGCTGACGGCTACTTCCATCGTCATCACCGAAGACGGCAACGCCGCGCCGAACAACTGGGGCACGACCACCAACCATGTCGTCGGCTCTGCCTCGGACACACGCGACGGCAACACCACCACCGCAGGCATTACCGGAGACGCTGCCAGCTCGACCCTGCTGACCGACACCATCCCGTCGCTCGCGCCGGGCAAGTTCGGCGTCTTCAAGTTCAGCCGAACGATTAAGTAGACGATGAAGGCTGCGACGCCGAAACCGCAGGACGAAAGTGTTCGGTTCGTCGTCGCAGCATCCATCATCTCTTCGTTAACTGAAACGTTCCTCTAAGACGTTCATGTTCAACTCCGCCCGCCCCCGCCCCTTCGTCGTTGCGCTCATGGCCGCGCTGCTCTCCGTCTTGACGGCGAGCGCGGCCGTGGGTGCAGCGTTCGATGTGGCGGGAGCGGGCACACTCATTTCCAACCACGCAGAGGCCACCTACCTCGACGACGACGGCGCAAGCTTCGCTACTGCTTCGCCGACCATCACCATCACCGTCCTCGCCGTCGCCGGTCTGACCGTCACGCCCGACGAGACGCAGCCCTCGGCGACGGTCGCGCCCAACGAACGCGTCGCGCGTCTGCTGCGCGTCTGCAACACGGGCAACACGCCCGACCTCTACACCATCGTCGCCGCCGACGCCTCCGCGCCCGCCACGCTTCACGCCCTCTTCTTCGACACGGACGCCAGCGGCACGCTCACAGACGCAGACCGTCCCGTCAACGTCGGCGTCTCGATGACGCCGCGACTCGCGCGCGGGCAATGCGCCGGAGTGCTCGCCGTCGTCGATACGAACGCGGGCGAACAGGGCGCGCATCTCAACATCACGCTGCGCGCACGCTCGAACGTCCTCGGCGCAGTCGGCGGCGTGACCGAAGATAGCGGCACTGTCATCAACCTCTACGGCACGGGCGCACGTCTGACCGCGCCGGAAGACCCGCGCCTGCCGCCCGTCAAACTCGTCGAAGGGCGCGAGCGCGTGACGGCCGCGCCGGGACAGACGCTCAACTACACCATCTCTTTCCGCAACAGCGGCGACATCACTGCGCGCAACGTGCTGCTGTCGGACGAACTGCCTGAAGGGCTGGAATACGTGACCGGCTCGCTGCGTCTTGGCAACCGCATCCTGACCGACGCAGAGGACGCAGACGAGGGACGCGCCGCAGGCCGCCGCGTCGAGTTGCGACTCGCGCAGGTGGCGGCCGGTGGCCTCGTGCAGCTTTCTCTACAGGCGCGCGTCAACTCGCGCGTCGCGCCCGGCGCAGGCGTCGTCAACACGGCCAGCGTCGCCGCCGAGAACGCGCCATCGGTCTCTTCTTCGAGCGCGACGGCGGTCGTCAATCCGTTCGGACTTGTTTACGAGGGACGCAGCGGCGGCGGTGCGACGATTGCCAACGCACGCGTTGCACTGCTTTCAGACCCGACGACCGCCGCACTCGTTGCGCTCACGCCCGACGCCGGCTCGCTTCCCAACGACGCAAACGCCAACCCCTTTCAGAGCGACCCGCAAGGGCGTTGGAGTTTCGCGCTCGCCGCCGCGCAACTCGGCGCGACCGACCTGCCCGCGCGCTACTTCCTCGGCGTTACGGCCGAAGGCTATCGCGGGCGGATGCTGGAAGTGACGGTCAAGCCTGCGGGCGACGCGTCGATAGGGCTCTTCTCGATGAACGTGCGCGCGCTCGACGGTCAGCCCATCGCACGCGCCGGTGGGTTCGAGTTGACAGAGGACGCGGTCTCGGTCGAGAACCTCGCCGCCTTCGCCCTCAACGTGCCGCTCTTTGAGACTTCGGCGCTCGAAGTCTCGAAGGTCGCAGACCGCCCGTCGGCAGAGATTGGCGATGTCGTGACCTACCGCGTCGAGATTCACAACGCGACTTCGGCGACCGTTGACGAAGTGACTGTGCGCGACCAACTGCCGCCGTCGTTCCATTACGCCGAAGGAACGGCGCGCGTCGAGAATCCGCCTGCGCCGACGCGGAGCATCGAACCTGAGAGCAACGCTGAAGGGCAGTTAATCTTTCGCCTCGGCCGCATCGCGGCGGGCGCGCGCGCCGTCGTCACCTATCGCGTGAGAATCGGCGCGAACGCGCGCGAGGGCGAGCAGGTCAACTCGGCCGTCGCTGCTGGCCGCTTCACAAACGGCGAGCCTATCAGCGCCGCCGCCGCGCGTGCTTCGGTGCGCGTGCGTCGCGGACTCTTTTCGACGCAACAGGTCATCGTCGGCCGCGTCTTCGACGACGCGAACGCTAACGGACAGTTCGACGACGGCGACCGCGCGGTGGAAGGCGTCAGGCTCTATCTGAACAACGGTCAATCGGTCGTCACGGATTCGGCCGGTCAGTACAACTTCCCTTCGGTCGGCGACGGCGCGCAGGTGATTGCGCTCGACCCCGTGACCTTGCCGCCCGGCTATCGTCTCGCCGATTCAGACCGCCGCGACGCACAAAGCTGGACGCGCCTGCTGCGCACACCGCTCGGCGGCGGCGCTCTGCTGCGCCAGAACTTTGCGCTGCGCTCGACCGGCGCGCACGAAGCAGCCTCCGCCGCAGGACTGACGCCCGCGCGCGACGCGGCGACGCGCACGAACCTGACCGACACGAATCTCGACGCGCAGGGACGCGCGCTGCCCCTCGCAGCATCGGGCGGCGAGGCGCGCAGGCCGTCGGAGAAAAAGAGCGTCGCGCAGCCGCTCGCTTCGGGGACTTATGAGATGGCTGCGGTCGAGACGTTAGAGCCGGTCGCGCCGGGCGAGGTGCGCGTGCTCTCGCCGTCGGCCGACGCCTTCGTACAGGGCGCGGCGCTCGAAGTCGTGGCGCGCGTCAACGCCGCGTGGACGGTCGAGCTTGAGGTGGCGGGCGAGCGCGTGGCCGACTCGAAGATTGGCGAGCGTCGCATCGACCACAAGAACGGTGTCGCCACCTTCACCTTCGTCGGCATCAACGTCCAGCCCGGCCCCAATCGCATCAAGGTCACGGCCATCTCGCCCGAAGGTGCGCGCGGACGCAGCACGGAGCTTTCGGCCTACGGGCGCGGCCCGGCCAAGCGACTTGAGATTGTCGCCGACAAGAACGAGTTGAGCGCGGGCGGACGCGACCAGACGCGCCTACGCGTGCGCGCCTTCGACCAATGGGGACATCCTGCGGCCGATGCGCCCGTCGCCGTCGAAGTCTCGGCCGGTCGTCTCCTGCGCGAGCAGACGGGCGAGCCTGCGGCGACGACGGCGCAGACGACAATGCCGACGGATGCTTCCGGCGCAAGTCAACAACTCGTGACGCTCTCCGGCGGCGAAGGCATCCTCCAACTCGTAGCCGACAACGCGCCGGGCGCGGCGCGCGTGCGCGCGACTACCGGCACGCTCGAAGCGCAGGCCGAGGTGCGTATCACTCCTGAGATTCGCCCGACGATTATGGTCGGCCTCGCCGAAGTCTCCGTCGGCAACGCGCCGGAACTCGCGCTGCACGACATGGAAGGCGACGCGCGCAGCCGTCTCGCCTTCTTCTATCGCGGACGCCTCTGGCGCGGCAGTCTCCTGACGCTCGCTTACGATAGCTCCCGTCCGCTTAATCGCACGGCGGGCGGCGACCGTCTCTTCCAACTCGACCCGCTTGAGCGCGCCTATCCGCTCTTCGGCGATTCCTCGACGCGCTACGAAGACGCGCAATCGAACTCGAAGCTCTACGCGCGGCTCGATTACGGCCGTTCCTACCTGATGTTCGGCGACTTCGAGACGGAGAACCGCGACCTCGCGCTCGCAGGCTACTCGCGCAAGCTGACGGGCGTGAAACTCCACGCCGAAAACTCCAAAGGCGACTTCATCTCGGTGACGGGCGCGCGCCCCGACACGGCTTTTGCGCGCGACGTTTTTCCGGGCGGCGCGGCCGGTCTGCTCCGTCTCTCGCACGCGGAAGTGATGCCCGGCTCCGAGACTGTCTTCATCGAAGTACGCGACCGTCGCAACCCCGAAATCATCCTCTCGCGCGAGGCTCTCATCCGCTCGGTTGACTACAACCTCGACGCCGCAAGCGGCGACCTCTTCTTCCTGCGCACCATCACGAGCTTCGACTTTGCGCTCAATCTCGTGCAGGTCGTCGTTACCTACGAGCATCGCACGACGGGCATGTCTTCGGCCGTCTACACGGGGCGCGCCGTTAAGAATTTCGAGAGCATAGGGCTGCGGCTCGGACTCTCGTTCGTCAACCAGCGACAGGACGAACTCGGCTCTTACGTCGTCGCCGGACTCGACGGCGAGAAGCGCCTGCCGCGCGGCGGACGCGTCACCTTCGAGTGGGCGACGAGTCGCGGGCGCGTCGCTTCGGGCGGCAACCTCTTCGGCGCGGAAGCCGACGAGCGGCACGACGGCAACGCTTATCGCGTCCAACTCGAACAACCCATCGGCTACCGCGAAGGCGTCCTGCGCGCTTCCTACGCGCGCGCCGACGAAGGCTTCCTCAACCCGTTCGGCGCAACCGTCACACCCGGCTCGCGTCGCGCCGAGATGAGCTTTGAACTCAAACCGCGTCGCTCCTCGACGCTGCGCTTCGGCCTCTTGAACGAGCGCAACCATACCTCGAACGTCGACAACGAACGCACGACCGGCTCGGTGCTCTGGACGGAGAACATCGGCGAGCGCCTCCGCATCAATCTCGGCTACGACTTCCGACGCCTCAACGACGCGGCCAACGACCACGAGACGAACTCGAACCTGCTGACCGTCGGCGCGGAGTTGCAGGCGACAGACAAACTGCAACTCTCCGTCAAGCGCGAACAGAACCTCGGCGAAGCCGACCCGACCTATCCAGACCAGACGACGCTCGCGGCCAACTATCAGTGGAATCGCTTCACGCGGCTCTTCTTCACGCAGCGTCTCGCCTCCGCGCCCATCGTCCCCATCAGCGACGCGGGCGCAACCGGCTTCGCTTCCACCGGCGCGCGACGCGAGACAGCCATCGGCATCGAGACGCGGCTCGGACGCTACGCCAACCTCGTCTCGCGTTACCAGATAGAGAACGGCGCGAACGGCACGGACAGCTTCGCCGTCATCGGTCTGTCGAACCGTTGGGCTTTGACGAAAGAGCTTTCGCTCGACCTCGCATACGAGCGCGGCATCCATCTCGCCGGTGAGGGCGAGAGCTTCAACAGCATGAGCTTCGGCTTCGGCTGGCAGCCGACCGACAACTTCCGCTCCAACGCGCGTTACGAGTTGCGCGACCGGGGCGGCATGGGTTCGATACTGACCTTCGGCGCGGCCGGACGTTTGGCCGACAACCTGACGACGCTCGGCCGCGTGCAACTCTCGCGCGCCGGATTCGGCGGACGAGACACTTCGTCTCTGAGCGCGACGGCCGCGCTCGCATGGCGTCCGCTGCACACAGACCGCGCCGGTCTGCTCTTCAGCTACACGCGCCGCGACCTGACACAGGAGACGACGACCGGCACGGGAGGCGCACTCTCAGGTCTGACGCACGACCGCTCCGACTCGCTCTCCTCCGACATGTACTTGCAGGCAACGCGCGACCTCGAACTCTACGGCCGCTTCGCGCTCAAGTTCAGCGACGCGGGCACGCCCGAACTCGCGCCCGTCTCGACGCTCACCTACATGGCGCAGGGACGCGCCGCCTACCGCTTCGCGCGTTATCTGGATGCGGCAGGCGAACTGCGTCTCTTAGACCAACCGAGCAGCCGCACGCGTCGCACCTCTTTCGGCACAGAGTTGGGCTTCTGGGTGCTGCCCGATTTGCGTGTCGGCGGCGGCTACAACTGGACGGGCGCGAGCGAGCCGTCGGGCGGCCTCATCGTCGGCGGTCGGCGCGGCTTCTACTTCAACATCTCGTCCAAACTCTCGAACCTCTTCGACCTCTTCGGCGCGTCGCGCGCGACGGCGCAAGAGTCCGGTGAGAGCGGCGACGCGGGACGCGAGAAGACCGAGAGCGGAGGCGCGAAGCCTTGAGGTGCGGGGCGCAGAATAAGACGACGAGTGCATGCGTGCGGGCGGTGCTGCTGTTGCTCTTCTTCGCGGCGTCGTGGCAGCACGTCTCTGCACAACTCGTCTGCGCCGTTCCGGGCAAGGACGGCCCCGGCACGCTCTCCGGCGTTATCAACACCTACTATCCCGGCGAGGCCAACGCCAACGCGGGCGCAACCAGCATCACCATCGGCACACCGACCGGCGCTTCCGCGACGATTGAAGCCGGAGACCTCCTGCTCGTCATCCAGATGCAGAACGCCGACATCGACTCGGACAACGACGACGGCTACGGCGACGGTGTCGCCGGAGGCAACGCGAGCGGCTCGACCAATCTTGCGACCTCGACGGCCGGTCGTTACGAGTACGTCGTTGCGACGACGGCCGCCGGGGCGACGGTCGGCATACGCGGCGCGGGCGCGGGCGGCGGCCTCGTCAACTCTTACACCAATGCGGCCTTCGGCACGCAGGGTCAGCGTCGCTTTCAGGTCGTGCGCGTGCCGCAGTATGCGAGCGCCACGCTCGGCGCTTTGACGGCCGCGCCATGGAACGGTCGCACGGGCGGCATCCTCGCCTTCGACGTGGCCGGTCAACTCAATCTCGGCGGCGGCACGGCCAACGTCAACGGCCTCGGCTTTCGCGGCGGCGGCGCGGTGCAGTTGGCAGGCGACAATAGCGGCGGCACCAACTCCGACTACCGCAACCTTTCAACCAGACCCTTTCACGGCTCGAAGGGCGAGGGCATCGCGGGCACGCCGCGCTTCGTCTACGACTCCGTGAGCGGCACGGTGCAGAACACGGGCGTGGAAGGCTACCCGAACGGAAGTTTCGCGCGCGGTGCGCCCGGTAACGCCGGAGGCGGCGGAACCGATGGCAACGTCCGCGCCAACGACGAAAACTCCGGCGGCGGCGGCGGCGCCAACGGCGGCGCGGGCGGACGCGGCGGCAACACTTGGAACTCAAACCGCGCGACGGGCGGACACGGCGGCTCGGCGTTCGCTTCCGTCGCGGCGGCCGGACGCATGGTGCTCGGCGGCGGCGGCGGCGCAGGCACGCGCAACAACTCTTCGGGCGCGGCTTCGAGCGGCGGCGCAGGCGGCGGCATCGTGATGATTCGCGCGGGCAGTTTCACAGGCTCAGGCACTATCTCGGCCAACGGCGCCGACGGCATCGAGCCTATTAACGACGGCGGCGGAGGCGGCGGCGCAGGCGGCAGCGTTCTCGTCGCGGCCGTCACCGGCGGCCTCGGCACGCTCAACATCAACGCGCGCGGCGGACGCGGCAGCGACGCAGACGCAAACGGCAGTTCACACGGCCCCGGCGGCGGAGGCGGCGGCGGCTTCATCGCCCTCAACGGCGCGGCGACGACCAGCGTCGCAGGCGGCGCGCACGGCGTCACGACCAACGCCAACATCGCTTTCAACTCGACCGACGGCGCCAGCGGCCTGACTGCCAGCATCACGCTCGCGCAGATACCGGGCGCGAACGCGGGCGCGCAATGCCTGCCCATCCTGACCGTCACCAAGACGACGAGCACGGCCACCGTCAACAACACGCCGAGCGGCGCGACGGCCACCTACACCATCGTCGTCTCAAACGCCGCTACGCGCGGCTCGGCCATCGGCCTCTCGCTCTCCGACACGCTCCCCACAGGCTTCACCTACGCTTCGACCGGCACCGTCAACACCGCAGGCAACGCGACGCGCACCTCCGTCTCGAACCCTACGGCCGGAGACGCCGCGCCCGTCTGGGGCATCTTCACGATTCCGGGCGGCGGCAGCGTCACACTGACTTTCACGGTCAACATCGCCGCCGATGTCAGCGGCACGAAGCAGAACCCCGCGACCGCCACCTACTCAGACCCCGTCCGCACGACGACGACAGGGACGGCCGTCGCCAACTACAACTCCGCTTCGAGCACGGGCGAGGATGTCAACGTCGTCGCGCCGCCGCACGTCACACTCTGCAAGACGGTCACGGGTCAGCCCTGCCCGCCGCCCGTGCTGGCCGCGCAACTCGTCGGCACGGAAGTCACCTACATTATCAACTTCACCAACGACGGCGGACGCGCCGCCTCTTCGCTCATCATCTCGGACAAGATTCCCGTCAACACCGAATTTAAACTCGGCTCGGTCGTCTACAACGCGGGCAACACGGGGCTGGCCGCGCCCGTCGTCGAATTCACGACGCAGCCGCGCAACGCCGACCCGAACGTCGAAGACCCGCCCTCGCCCTGGGTCGTCTACACACCGCCCGGCGCATCCGGCACATACGATTCACAGATAACCTACGTGCGCTTCCGCTTCGCCACCGGCAACCTCAGCCCCGGCACCTCCGGCTCCGTCTCCTTCACCGTCCGCATCAAGTAAGAAGCTTGATTCATTGATTCATCGGCTCATTGATTCATCGAACAAATGAATCAATGAGCCGATGAATCAATGAGCAGACTTTTCTGCTAGAGTGCAGGAGCTTTCATGAAGACGGACAGAACGGCAGGGACACATGTTTGACAGCACTCTTTTGCAGTTGAGCGAGGAGGTCGCGTCGGCGCTCGCCGAACGTCGCGCGGTCGTCGCGCTGGAATCGACCGTTATCGCACACGGGCTGCCGCGACCCGTCAACGTCGAGACTGCGCGCCGTCTCGAAGAGATAGTCCGCGAAGGGGGCGCGACACCTGCCACCGTCGCCGTCCTCGGCGGCCGTCTCTGCGTCGGTTTGGACGAAGACCAACTCGCGCGCATCGCCTACGGCGAAGAGGTGCGCAAGCTGAGCATGCGCGACCTGTCGGCAGCCGTCGCAGGCGAGTGGGACGGCGCGACGACCGTCGCCACGACGATGTGGATTGCCAGTCGCGCCGGGGTGCGCGTCTTTGCGACGGGCGGCATCGGCGGCGTCCATCGCGGAACTCTGCCGGACGTGTCGGCAGACCTGCCGGAACTTGCGCGCACGCCGATGGTCGTCGTCTGCGCGGGCGCGAAAAGCGTCCTTGACCTCGCGGCCACGCGCGAGTGGCTTGAAACGCACGGCGTCTCAATCATCGGTTACGGTTGCGACGAACTGCCCGCCTTCTACACGCGTCGCAGCGGCCTCGTCGTTGACCTGCGCGCCGACGCGCCCGAAGAGGTCGCGCGGGTCGCACGCGCACGCGACCGCCTCGCGTTGACGAGCGCGCTCCTCGTCGCCGTGCCCGTGCCGGAGGAGGCTGAGGTGGACGAAGCATTGATGAGAGAGACGCTCGCCGAGGCGCTCGACGAGGCATCGCGTCGCGGCGTCGGCGGGCGCGAGTTGACGCCCTTTCTGCTCTCGCGCATGAGCGAGCGTTCGGGCGGTGCGACCTTGCGTGCCAACACGGCGCTGCTGGAAAACAACGCGCGCGTGGCGGCCGAAATCGCCCGCGCCTTAACGCGCGAGAATTAGCCTGAACCTGCGCGCAGGTTTCGTCGTTCTTCCTCCTGAATCACAAGCGGGCATGTCTGGACGAAGCGAGGGAAGAAAGATGAAGCGTCGAATCGTGTTCATACTGTTACTCGTCGGCTTGGCTTTTTGGGCGGGACGAAATCGCGACGCCGTCGCGGAAACCGAGACGCGCGCGCCTGTCGAGAGCGGACGCGAGGAGACGCGTCAGACCTTCAAGATGTCGCCGGGCGCGCGCGTCGAAGTGCGCGGCATCAACGGCCCCGTAACGATTGAGACGGCCGAGACGGATACGGCCGAAGTCCACATCGTACGCACGGCGAAGAACATGGCCGACCTCGAACGGCACAAAATCCTTATCGAGCAGACGCCGGAAAGCCTCGTCGTCCGCGCCGAAAATCCAAAGCGTGGATTCTGGGATAGGGTCTTCGAGTTGGGTAGCGGCACGCGTCAACAGGTGACTCTGCGGATTCCGCGTAAGTCGGAAGTGAAGGCGCAGGGCGTCAACGGCTCGCTGAAAGTCGGCGAGGTCGAGGGCGGCGTCAACGCTTCGGGCATCAACGGCCGCGTCGAGGTGGCGCAGGCGACCGGTCGCGCAGAGCTTAGCGGTATCAACGGCGGTGTGGTGGTCGGCCTCTCACGCGTCGAAGGCGACGGCGTGCGCGTCAGCGGCATCAACGGCGGCGTGGTCTTTAACGTCGGCGGCGAAGTCAACGCCGATGTCAATGTCAACGGACACAACGGCGGCCTCTCGGTTGACCTGCCGGGAATGGTCATCGAAGAGGGGATGAAACATTCGCGTATGCGCGCGCGCATCGGCGCGGGCGGCGCGCCCGTCACCATCAACGGCGTCAACGGCAGCCTCAGCTTCCGCGCCGCCGCGAACTGAATCGAGAGAACAGACCGACAGCCTGACCCGCAAAGAGTAACGTCCAAGTCGAGAGCCTGCGCCTTTCCCCCGGAAGGCGCAGGCTCTCGTTTTTAGGACGCCTTTGAGACATTGACGAAAGGCGCGTGCGAGTTTCAGCGTTTGCGCGCGAGCGGCATCTCGGCTGTGAGGACGCGCGTCGTGCCCGTCCATGAGAAGACGACGCTCGTGCGCGTGCGTGCGGCTTGCGGGAAGCCGCTCGAACGCGCCGTGCCGGAGGGCGCGACCGTCAACGCTTTGTCGGCGCGGCCGTCCGCGTAGATGCGGCGCGCGCGCACCTCTCCTCCCGTCTTCGTCCGCTCAATCCAGACAACGAGCGCGCTGTCGTCTTCGAGCATCAAGACTTCGACGCGGCCGATGGGGTCGCCGTCGTCAACCTTGAAGGGCTGGCCGAAGGTCGCGCCCGCATCTTTCGAGAAGGCGAGTTGAACGCGCGGCGTGCCTCCTGCCAGCGTGAACCAGCCGACGGCGACGCGTCGGCCTTCGGCCGCCACCGATGGCCCGTTGACGGGGCAGCCGTCTATCTGCCAATTGTCGGCATGGACGGTCGCCGGTTGTGTCCAGCGCCCATCAGACAGGCGGCGCACGATTGAGATGTCTCGCACCTCTCGTTCCGAACGGTCGCGGTAGACGACCACGACGCCTTCGGAGGTGTTCGCCGCCGAAGTTTGACAGCACTCGCAGACGCGCGCATCGAGCAGGCGTTCGGATGAAGTGACGACGCCGCTGCGGTCGAGCGTCGCGTAGCGCAGGGTCATCTCGCCGTGCGCGTGTTCGTCGGAAGGTTTGCTTGCGCCGTCCTGTTTCGTCTGCGTCTGCGTCTCGCGTCCGTCGAGCCAGACGGCGGCGAGGCGGCCTTCAGAGGGAAACAGGGAGACGAAGCCGTGCTCTGTCTGCGTGCCGTCGCGGTGCGGCGTGACGGGTGCGCTCCAAGTCTTGCCGCCGTCTTGAGAGCGCGCGATTGCCACGTCGTAGGCATAAGCGCCCGCGCCGCTTTTGACGAGCCAGTGGGCGGCCAGCGTGCCGTCGGGGAGCGCGAGCAGAGAGGGGAAGTCCGCCCAGTTGATAAACCAATTCGAGCCTTCTGCGATGGTGCGCGGCGCAGACCAGCCAGCGCCCTCGCGCGCCGCGAAGCGCAGAGCGAAACGCCCCTTGTCGAGCCGTTCAATCCAACTGAGCAGGACGCGCCCGTCCCGCGTGACCGTAAGGTTCGACTGTCCGCTGCCCTCGCCAGCAGGCGAAGGCAGTTGGCGCACTTCTTGTGCGGAGGCGAAGCCTGCGAGCAGGGTGCAGAGAAGGATGAGAGCCGCCGTCCATTTGAATCTTGAGATGTCGTGCATAGGTTCAGAAGTAATACAACGGAGCGGGCGCGGCGGGCAAGGCGTGGCTCCCGGCGTCGCGCGCAGGTCTCGCGAAGATTCGCGCGGGGCGGTTGGAAAATCATGGCGATTGTGCATTTCCCGTCCTTATCACCCCCGGATTTTCGAGAGCGTTTGTTCGGAGAGTCGGGAACGGGCGGGTTGAAGCGGGCGCGAATTTGTTCTAACCTGTGCGCCGTTCAACGCCCACACCGAAAACAAGGAGTGAGACATGCTTTCACCGAAGCGCCCTTTCCTGTTCGCGGGCTTGCTGCTGCTGGCTCTTTCCGCCTTCGTCTATCAATCTCCGCAGGCGTCGCCGGGCGGTAAGCAGACTGGCACGACATCGCCGCAGCAAATCCAGCCGCCCACCGTCACGCTCGAATCGACTACGAATGTCATCACGGTCTGCGCCGGAAACGAGGGGGGCGGCAGCGACACGCAGGTGCGTCTGCGCGCCAACGCCTACAGCCCGGAAGGCAAACCGTTCCGCTATCGCTGGATTGTCAGCGGCGGGCGCATCGTCGGCGACGGCAACGACGTGGTGTGGGACTTGTCGGGCGCGCAGCCCGGAACTTATTCGGCGACGGTCGAAGCCTCGACCGGCTCTATCGGCAGCGGTTGCATGGCCTTCTCCTCGACGAAGGTGGTGGTGCGCAACTGCCCGCCGCCGCGCCCCGTCTGTCCGAACGTCATCATCAACTGCCCCGATACGGTCGCGCCGGGACAGCCCGTCGTCTTCTCTGCCAACGTCTCCGGCGGCACTCCCGGCATCACGCCGACTTTCAACTGGACTGTCTCGGCCGGGACGATTACGGGCGGACAGGGCACTTCCTCCATCACGGTCGATACCTCCGGCCTCGGCGGACAGCCCATCAGGGCGACGGTCGAAGTGCTCGGCTATAACCTCACCTGCAACGCTTCCTGCACGACGCAAGTGCCGCGCCCGGTCGAGCCGAAGCGCGCCGACGAGTTCGGCGAGATTCAGCGCGACGATGCCAAGGCACGCCTCGACAACTTCGCCATCTCGCTACAGAACGAACCCGGCTCGCAAGGCTACGTCATCACCTACGCCGGACGACGCAGCCGCGCAGGCTTCGCGCAACGCTACAACGCCTTCGTTCGTGACTATCTCGTCTCGACGCGCGGCATCGACTCAAGCCGCATCGTCACGCTCGACGGCGGCTACAGAGAGAACGTGACGGTCGAACTCTGGATTGTGCCGCCCGGAGCGACGCCGCCTTCGGTTTCGCGCTGAGCACCGACTTCGAGTGAAAGCCGAAGGGCGCGTCCCCTCGTTCAAACGGGGACGCGCCCTTCAGTCTTTTCCTCAAGCTCTTAGTGCCGGGTCAACTCATCGAATAATCACGCCCCTCGTCAATCAACTCCGGCCAACTCTCACCTTCGCTTTCCTCCTCCTGCGAGGGCGGCTCCTGCTCCATCCGCCGCAACTCGGCCGAGAGCGCCTCGACCTCCCGCTCCAACTCCGAGATGCGCCGTCTCTGCTGCCTGATGCGTCCCTCCAAAAACAGCAGGTAGAAATACTGCACCCCGGCCAAACACGCCAGCGTCAACGCCAACACGACAGCTACGTAGAACATCGCCCCAATTCTCACCCCAAATCCGCCCCCGCGCAAACCCCTACGCCCGGCGCCTTGAAGAATCGATAAAGAAGTTGAGGGCGGCTGTGGTGAGCCGCCCTCAATCGAAATTCTTAATGCACCCGGCATGACTCGAACATGCGACCTTCTGATTCGTAGTCAGACGCTCTATCCAACTGAGCTACGGGTGCGTAAAGCGTGTGTGAGTTGGAAAAACGAATATACGGACGGGCGTCGTGAGTGTCAAGCGAGCATGCGTCTCGCCTAGCGCGCGTAGTAGCCGGGGCGCGTGCGCGCGAGCAGTTCGGGGCGCGCGACCTCGATGGTGATGGCGCGCCAACTGCCGTCGCGCGGGCGTGTGCCGGGCGATTGATAGGCGATGGTGTAGAGCGTTCGCATGTCGGCGGCGACCTCTGCGTAGAGTCGCCCCATGTCTTCGAGGCGATTGATTTCGTGGAGTCGGCCGCCGGTGCGGTTGGCGAGCGCCTGCATGCGCGTCCGCGCCGAATGGTAGATGGCCGCCTGCTGCGGCGTAATCGAGGCGAAGCGGCGCGGGTCGCCGGAAGGAAGCGCGAGCGGGTAGACGGTGACGCCCTGTCTGTCTGCGAGGTCGAGCGCGGCGCGCAGCGAGGCGCTCTGTTCGGGTTTGACGGAGGCGATGGCCTCCTCGTCCGTCTGCGCCTGCGCGGCGGCCGTCGCGTCCTGCTTGCGCATCTGCGTATCGACGCCGTCGGTCAGCGTGATGATGGCCTTGCGCCGCTTGCCTTCGCGGCCGAGTTGTTGGAGCGCGAACTTGAGCGCGTCGTAGAAGTCTGTCCCGCCATGACCGTCTACGTCCTGAATGGCGTAGGCTATCTTGCGCCGGTCGGTCGTGAAGTCTTGCAGCAGTTTTACTTTGTCGTTGAAGACGACGACGGCGACGCGGTCTTCCGGCGACAGCGCGTCGATGAAGCGGAGGGCTGACTGCTTGAGCGTCGGGCGGAAACTGAGCGTCGAGCCTGAAGCGTCGAGCAGCAGGACGAGGCTGAAGGGCGACTGTGCAGGCTCGAAGCTGACAATCTCCTGACGGACGCCGTCCTCGTAGACGGTGAAATCGTTGCGCGAGAGGTTGAGAACGACGTTGCCCTTCGTATCGGCGACGCCGACGTTGAGTTGGATGAGGTTGGTGTTGACGCGCACCAACTCGTCATCGTCCTGCGTCTGCGCCCTCGTCGAGGGGATGCACAGATAGAACAGCAGCAACAGTGCGAGCGCCGTGCGCCAGCAGTTTCGGGTTGTTGGAAGAAGACTGTCGGAGTTCATCGCCGGAAAATGTGTGCCGCGTCGTCAGTATGCTTGAGCGAGGCGCGACGAGGCAAATCGCGGCGCCCCGGCACGCAGCTTCTTTGGTGCTGCCGGGGCGCGCGAAGTTGCTCCGCGAGAAGAAAACGCGCCGCTGCCGCTGCGGCGCGCCTCGACTGTTTTCACACGGATTCTAATTACTGACGACTCGCCCTGCCTTATCTGTCTCCGGCGGCTTTGGCGACGCGCGTGCGCGTGCGGCGCGGCGCGGCGTGGGCGGCTGCGGGCGTGGGCGGCTC
>DASZCR010000129.1:0-5314 GCA_035942915.1 Pyrinomonadaceae bacterium
CCTCGCAACTTCCGGCGCGAGGTTGTTGACGGGGTCTGTCGAGAGAGGCGTTAGACGCCCTGACGTTTGATGACCTTGCCCGCCTTGTCCGTCACGAGCTTGCCGCCTTCGACGGCCACCTGACCGTTGACGATGACGTAAGCTATTCCTTCGGGCGACTGGAAGGGCGAGTCGTAGGTGGCGCGGTCTTTGATGGTCGCGGGGTCGAAGATGACCACGTCGGCATGATAGCCGGGGAGCAGTTTGCCGCGCTCGGCAAGAGCGAACGTCTCGGCGGGCAGCGCGCTCATGCGTCGGATGGCCTCCTCCCATGTGAGGAGTTGTTGTTCGCGCGCGAAGAGTCCGAGGAAGCGCGGGGCGGAGCCGAAGCCGCGCGGGTGCGGGCGTCCCTCGCCGACGACGCGCACGCCGCTGTCTGAACCGAGCATGCAGCCGGGGAAACGCACGATGTCGGCCACGTCAGACGCGCTCATGTTCTCGAAAATCATCTGCGCGCCGCCGCGCGCGTAGAGATAACAGATGGCTTCGGCCTGTTCGAACACGCCGCTTTCGGCAGAGGTTGGCGAAGACTGCGACGTGGCCGCAATCTGCAACATGAAGGGCTGCGCGGCCGGGGGCTTGACGCTTTCGGGAGGAGCGTTCGCAGGCGCTTTCGGTTTCTCTTTCGTCTCCTCTTTAGGCTTCTGCGAGTCGGCCGGCTGTTTGCGTTCGGCGTCGGCCGGACGCGCCTTGTCTGCCTCTGTCGCCGTCTGCTTCGGCTGCTCGGCCGAATCTTTCGCGGGCGATGCGGCGGGCGTGGCCGTCTCTTTCGCGCCTTCAGCGGCGGGCGCGCCCTTCGACGCCGGAGGTGTTCCCTCACGTCTCACCTCTTCGGCGCTCTGGACAACTTCGGCGTCGCCGTCGGAGACGGGCGCATCCTTGCTCGCAGAAGGCGGGGCAGCGGGAATATTCGCGAGCGAGTTGCGGTCGAGACGCGCGGCGATTTCGGGGATGGTCAGGCCGTTGAACTCCGGCGCGAAGTCGCAGTAGGCGACGCGCGCGAAGGAGAAGTCCTGCCAGCCTTCGCCGCGCATCTGTTCGAGGACGCTGGCGACGACCTTCAGACGCTCGCCCGCGTTACGCAGACGCTCGCGCAGACGCGCGCCGCCCTGCTCGCGTTCGCGTTTCGGGATGAGCAGGTCAAGCGTGGTGCTCGAAGCCGTGTAAGGATAGGCGTCGCAGGTGACACGCAGACCCGTCTGGCGCGCCTGCTCAATCATCTGGACGAGACGTGCGGCCGTGCCCCAGTTGGTTCGCCCGCGCGCCTTGAGGTGCGACACGTCGAGCGCGACGTTGGCCTTGCGCGCGATGGACAGAGCCTCTTCGAGCGAGCGCACAACGTCGTTGCCTTCATCGCGCATGTGCGTCGCGTAGATGCCCTGATAGCGTCCGGCCGCTGCCGCCAGCACCTCGACTTCCGACGTCGGGGCGAACTGTCCCGGCGAATATTCGAGGCCGGTCGAAAAACCGAGCGCGCCCTCCTGCATCGCGCGCTCGACCGCCTCACGCATGCGCACCAACTCGTCTGCGCTCGCCGCGCGCGTCGCCTGACCGATGACCTGTCGCCTGACCGTGTTGTGGCCGACGAGCGTGGCGACGTTCAGCGCCGTGCCTGATGTTTCAAGCTGACGAAAGAAGTTCGGCAGAGAGGGCGCGCTGGTTCCGCAGTTGCCGGTAATGATGGTGGTGAAACCCTGTACGAGAAAGTTCTCGGCGGCGAGCGTCTGACCGGGCTGAAGGCTGCGCTCGATGTGCGTGTGAACATCGACGAAGCCGGGTGCGACTATCTTTCCACGCGCATCTATCACGCGGTCTGCCTCTGCAAAGTAGTCCCACTCGACGGGGACGATGCGCCCGCCCGCGATGCCGAGCGTGCCCGTGCGCGGCGGCGCGCCCGTGCCATCAATGATGGTGCCGCCGACAATCAGCACGTCGAAGTGTTTCGTCAGTTTGCGCTTGCCCCAGTAGAGCGTGAGGCCGAGACCGACGCCGAGCGTGACGACGAAGACGAGCAGGATGAGCAGTCTCTTGCGCGTCAGAAGCGGAGCGCGGACGGGTCGCGCGCGTCGGCGCGGCGGGGGCGCGGGGCGTTTATCTTCCATACCAGGAGTCAATCTTCTTCTGCATCTGCGTGCGTTCTTCGGGCTTGAAGACGTAGCCGCTCGCGTCAAGGCTGAGAGCCTTCTCGTAATAGGCGACGGCGTCGTAGTCGTTCTTGCGCTTCTCGGCTATCCGGCCGAGCCAGAAGTAGGGACGACCCCACGTCGAGTTTTTGCTGATGGCCTGGTTGTACCAGTACTCGGCCGTGTTGTAGTTGGCGGGATTGGTCTCGCCCTGCATGTAGTAGGCTGTGCCCATGTTGTTGTAGGGGATGACCCAATCGCTGCGCAGTTCGATGGCGCGCTGGTAGAAGGGCACGGCGTCTGCCCAACGCTGCTTGTCTTTGCGCAGGTCAACGCGGACGAGGCCGAGGCTGTTGTGCGCCGTCGCCCATGAAGGGTCGAGTTGCGCCGCCTCGCTAAAGCGCGCCTCGGCTTCGGACGCGTTCTTCGCGGCCTTCGCAATCTCGCCCTGCGCGAATTTCATGCGTGCTTCGTGTTTGCGATTGCCCGGCTCCAACTCGCGCAGCCACTTGTAGAGCCGCTCGGCCTTGTACCAATCCTGCTCGGTCAACTTCTCGACGGCGACGCTCTCCTTCTGCGCGAAAAGCTGTTCTCCGGCGCTCGCCAGTTGCGTGCGCGCGCTGGCGGCCGCACGCGCGATGGCCTTGTGGTTCGGGTCGAGCGACTTCAACTCAAGATAATAGGAGTAGGCATCGCCGCTGCCCGAAGGCGAGACGAGATTGCCGGAATTGACGGCGCTTTGGAGAGACTCGGCGAGCGTGTCGGCGCTGACGCCGCCGGGTGTCGTCTTTCCCCCCTGACGCGAGAGACCGAAATAGACGGCCGCCGCGACAGCCGCCACCGCAACCAGAGCAATGACGGCCACGACGATGCCGGAGCCTCCGTTGCGCGGCGTCCGTTTGGGCGTCACGTAGGGCGTCTGCGGCGAGAGCGGCGCGGTCTGATAGTCGTGAGAACTGACGGGCGCGACGACGTGCTGGCCTGCATCGTGGTACGGGACGGATTGAGCGGAGACGGCGGGCTTCTGTGCGAGCGGGTTGGGCGCGCCGCATGAGCCGCAAAAGGTCTGCGTCTCGTTGAGTGTGTTTCCGCAGTTGTTACAGATAATCATGACGAACTCCTTCGGGAGACTTAGGGAGCGTTAGCGTGAGGCGGCCTCCGACTTCGCAGCGATGCCGGAGATTGCTTGGAGCGCAACGCGGAGAGCGGGAAGGTTCTCGCGCACCAACACGTCGGCGCTTGCCACACGCAGTTCGAGTGTCACGGTCGGGATGCCCTTCTCAATTCCGGCATACGCGCCGAGCGAGCCGGGCGTCGGGTAGCCGATGTCTTTCTTCAGAGGATAGCCGTTGGCGCGCGACATGGCCTCGGAGATTTTGTCGGCTGGCCCATCCCAGTTGACGCAGTTGAGCGGAGCATGAATGCTGATGAGCAACTCCGGCGAATACCTTTCGATGAGTTTCATGACGATGCGCGTCTCAGGCTCGGAACCCGGCTGTTGGCCGGGGAAGTGACGCGCATCCTGCGCCTTGTTGTTCCAGTTCGCGGTGGGGAAATTACGGTTGAGGTCGACGCCGTTGGCATTGACGCGCTTACTCGCCGCCACTCCGTCCGGGTTAATCGACGGGACGACGATAACGGTCAGGTCTTCGGGCGCGGCCTCTTTGAGAAGCGAGGCGGCGAACTCGCGTGCGACCGCATCAGTGTGCAATTCGTCGCCATGAATGCCGCCGAGAATCAGGACGTGTCGCTTCCCGCGTCCGTGCACGCTGGCGACGATGGGACGCTTCTGGCTGCTCTGTCCTAAATCGAGCGTCTGGACGACGGGAGCAGGTCGCGCGTCATGCGTCGATTGCTGCATTTGTGCGGACGTTGCGCTCTGAGGCGAGACGAGCACGGGCGAACCCAACTGCCACCAGACCCCTGCGCCCGCCATCAACAGCAGACATGCCAAGAGCAACCCAATCGCGCGCCGTTTTCTCTGCATCGTTTAATCTCCTGAGGGGGTGAATTCTTCTTCAACTATCTTGACGCTGCCGTCAGAGCGGCGGCGCAGGCGCATCCTCTTAGTCCCGTAATCCTGATAGACGTTTGAACTATAGGACTGCGTGAAGGTGACGGTGGCCTCTTCGCCGTCGTACTCGATGTGCCGCGCACCGAGCCGGATGGTGACCGAGTTGCTGCGCCGGAACTTCTGCGCCTTGTCGCTCAACCACTCGCTGCGAGCCATCGTCCGATAGCCGCTCGCGGAAGAGTAATTGCTGCCGGAAAAGTCCGCGTCGTAGAAACTCGAATAGGTTGAGAGGTCGTTCGATTCCCAAGCGCGCCGCCAGCCTTGCAAGACCGCTTCCACGTCATCCTCCGTGAGTGGAGAGACGATGCGGGGCGTGGCGGTCGGGCGCGGCGTCGCGGTCGGCTGCGGGGTGGCTGTGGCGTGGGGAGTAGGAGAGGATGCTTCCTTGTTGGTCTCGTTGCCGGTGCGCGCCGTCGTGCCGGATGACGGCTCGGCCGCCCGACCCTGCATCATCCATGCGGTTGTCGCCGCCGCGATGCACGCGACCGCGACAATCAAGACGCCCGTCCCTAAGAGGAGAGACGGACGCAACGTCGGCGATGCGGAGGCGGAACGGTCGCGCCGGACGTGTGCGGTAGATTGGCGCTCGCCTTCGTCGTCGCGCCGCGCCGCGCTTGAGCGATTGACTATTGTTCCTTCGGATTGGTCTGTGAGAGACGCGGCGGCGAGAGGATTAGGCGTGCCGCAGAGGCCACAGAGCGGCTCTGTTCTTTCCAGAGAGTGGCCGCAGTTGTTGCAGACAATCATGAAGAGACCTCTCAAGAGGAGTTAGGGCGAGTTCTCCTGCTCGGCCTGTTTGATGACGACGAGGTTCGCTTCGTCCGCGTATGAGAGGCGGACGTATTGCTGGTTGGAGTTGTAGTTTTCGTTCGGGGTGTACCAGGGACGGCTGTTGAAGTGCTGCTGCACGCTCCAATCCTCCGGCTTCGGATAGGTGCGCCCGTACTTGGCGAAGACCGTGTTGCGCAGCAGCCTGAGTTGCCAGAGCGAGAGGCCGTTGAGGTCTGAATCGGAGAGATAGCTGTCGTTCAGAATCTTGCCCTCAACGTAATCGAAGCCGGAGCGCGCGGAGGAAGAC
>DASZCR010000130.1:0-15720 GCA_035942915.1 Pyrinomonadaceae bacterium
CTACTCAAGCGCGTGCGGACGGTCGCCCTTGAGGCGTACGCGCATCAGGACATGCCCTTTGAGCAATTGGTGGAACAGCTACAGCCGGAACGTCACATGAACCGCCACCCGCTCTTTCAAGTGATGTTTCAGTTGGGCAACGCGCCGATGGGCGAAGCGGCGCTGCCGGGTCTGACTTTGCAGGGCGTCGAGAGCGAGCGAGTGACGACGCAGTTCGACTTGAGCATCGACATCACGGAAGACGCCGACGGGCTTCTGGCCGTCGCGGAATACAGCACAGACCTGTTCGACGCGCCGACCATCGCACGGATGCTCGGACACTTCCGCAACGTGTTGGAGCGTGTGGCGGAAAACCCGGACGAGAGCATCGCGCGCATACCTTTGCTGGCGCGTGCGGAGCGCGAGCAATTACTGTTTGAGTGGAACGAGACGGATAAAAGCTATCCTGTCGAGAAGTGTCTGCACGAGTTGTTCGAGGCGCGTGCGGAGAGTGCGCCGGACGCGCTCGCCGTCATCTCAGGCGCGGAGCGTTTGAGCTACGCGGCGCTCAACGGTCGTGCTAATCAACTGGCGCGATACCTGCGGAGTCTGGGCATCAGGCCGGAGACGCGCGTCGGTGTGTTGTTGGAACGCTCGCCCGATATGTTGGTTGCGTTGCTCGCCATCCTCAAGGCGGGCGGGGCGTATGTGCCGCTTGACGCGCGTTACCCGCAACAACGTCTGGCCTTTATCCTGAACGATGCGCAGGCGTCTGTGCTGATTACGCAGACGCATCTGAGGGAATTGATTCCTGAGAAGAAGGCTCATCAGACACGCGTCCTGTGCTTGGACGCCGAGCGTGATGCGGTTGCGGAGCAGAGCGCGTCGAACCTGACGGCCGACGCTCAAACGGAAAATCTGGCCTACGTTATCTACACTTCAGGTTCGACGGGACAACCGAAGGGCGTCGGCGTCAGCCACAGGTCTCTGGTCAACCATCAGGCGGCGGTGCGTGATGCTTACGGCCTGTGCCCGGAAGACCGCGTGCTGCAATTCGCCGCGCTCAGTTTCGACGTGGCGGCGGAGGAAATCTTCCCCACGCTTCTGAGTGGGGCGACGCTCGTCTTGCGCGACGAAGCGTCGCCCGGCGTCGGCGAGGGATTGCTGCGACAGGTGCAGGAGCAAGGCGTCACGGTGCTTAACTTGCCCGCTTCGGTCTGGCACGAATGGGCGAGCGAGTTGGCGAGAGATGACGCCTCTTTGCCCGATGGCCTGCGCCTGTTGATTGTCGGCAGCGAGCGCGTGTTGCGCGAGAGTCTGGCGGGTTGGAGCAGGATGGCGGGCGTTGGGACGCGTTTGGTCAACGCTTACGGCACGACGGAGACGACCATCACGGCGACCCTCTATCAACCGTCGAAGGCATTGGAAGAGGCACACACGGGAGCAGCCCTGCCGATAGGTCGCCCCGTCGCCAATACGCAAACATACATTCTCGATGAATCCATGCAGCCCGTTCCCGTCGGCGTCGTCGGCCAGTTGTATCTCGGCGGCGAAGGCGTGGCGCGCGGTTATCTGAATCGTCCACGTCTGACAGCGGAAAAGTTCGTCCCGCATCCGTTCAGCGCGAGGGCAGGCGCGCGGCTGTATCAGACGGGCGACCTCGCGCGTTATCTGAGCGATGGAAATATCGAGTTCGTCGGCCGTCTTGATGAGCAGGTGAAGGTTCGCGGTTTCCGCATCGAGCTTGGGGAGGTCGAAGCGGCGTTGAACGAGCAGAAGGAGGTGCGAGAGGCGTTGGTCATCGCGCAGGCCGACGCCTCCGGCCAGAGCCGTCTGGTGGCCTATGTCTCCGCCGAGCCGAATCAGGAGATAACGAAGAAGGAACTGCGCGAGCGATTGAGAGAGAGGCTGCCGGAATTTATGATTCCGGCGGTCTTCGTCCTCTTGAGCGAACTGCCGCTGATGCCGAACGGCAAAGTTGACCGTCGCGCATTGCCCGCGCCCGAAGAGGTTTCCGATGAAGTGGAAGAATCCGTCGCCCCGCAGACGGAAGTTGAGAGCATCATCGCGGGCATCTGGCGCGAAGTGCTCAGGCGCGAAAAGGTCGGCGTGCATGAAAACTTCTTCGACCTCGGCGGCCATTCGCTCCTGATGGTGCAGGTGCATAACCGTCTGCGAAAGGCTTTCGACACAAACATCACGATGCTCGACCTGTTCAAGTATCCGACCATCAGCGCGCTGGCCGGATACATTGCGCCCGCGAGTCAGAGTGTGTCGTTGCCGCCTCTCCCGCGCGTTGAAGTCGAAGCGCCGCAGGTGCGCGCGGCGCAGGGCGCATCCGACATCGCCATCGTCGGCATGGCCGGACGCTTTCCCGGCGCGCGCAGCATTGAGCAGTTCTGGGAGAACCTGCGCGCAGGCGTCGAATCCGTCTCCTTCCTCTCAGACGAGGAATTGATTGCGGCGGGGGTTGACCCCGCGTTGCTCGCACATCCGAACTACGTCAAGGCGGGCGTCATCCTCGAAGACGTTGAGCAGTTCGACGCCTCCTTCTTCGGCTACTCTCCGAGAGAGGCAGAGGTGATGGATCCGCAGCACAGGCTCTTTCTGGAATGTGCGTGGGAGGCGCTGGAACAGGCCGGACACGACCCGGAGCAGGATGGCGGCTCGGTCGGCGTCTTCGCGGGCGCGGGCGCAAGCAGTTACTCGTACAACTTGATGTCGCATCCCGAAATCGTCGAAGCGGTCGGCGGACTACAGTTAGCCATCGGCAATGATAAAGACCATCTTCCGACGCACGTCTCTTACAAACTGAACCTGCGCGGGCCGAGCGTCGCCGTGCAGACCGCTTGCTCGACCTCTCTGGTCGCGGTTCACATGGCTTGCAGGAGTCTGTTGAGCGGCGAATGTCGGATAGCTCTGGCGGGCGGGGTAGCCATTCACGGCGGCGAGAGGCAAGGATACGTTTATCAGGAAGGCGGCATCCACTCGCCCGATGGTCATTGTCGTGCCTTCGACGCAAGCGCACGAGGGACAATCAGCGGGAGCGGCATCGGCATCGTCGTCTTGAAGCGTCTGGCGGATGCACTGGCCGACGGGGATTTTATTCACGCCGTCATCAAAGGCTCGGCCATTAATAACGACGGCTCGGCGAAGGTGGGCTATACCGCGCCGAGCGTCGAAGGGCAGGCGGAGGCGATTCGCGGGGCACAGGCGGCTGCCGGTGTCGATGCCGAGACAATCAGCTACATCGAAGCGCACGGGACAGGGACGACGCTCGGCGACCCGATTGAAATCGCCGCGCTGACACAGGTCTTCCGCCGGAGCACGGACAAGAAAGGGTTCTGTGCCGTCGGTTCGGTCAAGACCAACCTCGGCCACCTCGATACGGCGGCAGGCGTCGCCGGATTGATTAAAACTGTACTCGCGCTCGAACATCAGACCATCCCGCCGAATCTGCATTTCACGCAGCCCAACGCCGCGCTCGACCTCGACAACAGTCCTTTCTACGTGAACAAGGACGCGTCCGAATGGACGACGCGCGACGGGCATCCGCGTCGCGCAGGAGTCAGTTCGTTCGGCATCGGCGGCACGAACGCGCACGTCGTCGTCGAAGAAGCGCCGACCGTCGCACCGTCCGGCGCTTCGCGCCCCTTACAACTGTTGATGTTGTCGGCCAGAACGGAGACGGCGCTCGAACAAGCGACCGGCAATCTGGCCGCGTATCTCAAACGACACCCGGACGCGAACCTCGCAGACATCGCATACACCTTGCAAGTCGGGCGAAAGGCTTTCGGCCAACGCCGCGTCGTCATGTGCCACGACGCGGAGGAGGCGCGAGAAGGTCTTGAGATGCTGCGTCCTGAGAGAGTCATGACCTCGACGGGCGAAGCTCTCGAACGCAACGTCGTCTTCATGTTTCCCGGTCAGGGCGCGCAGTACGTCGGTATGGGACGAGAGCTTTACCGGCAGGAGCGCGTCTTCCGTGAGCAGGTTGATTGGTGCTGCGAAACGCTCAAGGCTCATCTCGGTTTCGACCTCCGCGACGTGCTCTATCCGCGCCCGGAAGAGGCGGACGCGGCCGCCGAACGTCTGCGACAGACTTACATCACGCAGCCCGCGCTCTTCGTCGTCGAATACGCTTTGGCGCGTCTCTGGATGTCTTGGGGCGTGCGTCCGGCGGCGATGATTGGGCATAGCATCGGCGAATATGTCGCCGCCTGTCTGGCCGGTGTCTTCTCTGTCGAAGATGCCTTATCGCTGGTTGCGCTCAGAGGGAGACTGATTCAAACGCTGCCGGAAGGCGCGATGCTCAGTGTGGCGCTCGCAGAAGAGCAGTTGCGCGAGATGCTCGGCGAGCAACTGTCTCTGGCGGCCGTCAACGGCGCGACGCTCTGCACGGTTTCGGGGACGTGTGAGGCGATAGACGAGTTGCAGGGGCGACTGGCGACGCAGGGCATCGAGTCCAGACGTTTGCACACGTCTCACGCTTTTCATTCGCAGATGATGTCGCCGATTGTCGCCGAGTTCAACGACCACGTCAGGCGCGTCAAACTCAACGCGCCGCAGATGCGTTACCTCTCCAACGTGAGCGGCAAGTGGATTAAAGCCGGCGAGGCGACCGACCCTGCATACTGGGCGCAGCACTTACGTCGCACCGTGCGCTTCGCCGATGGTGTGCGCGAGGTGTTGCAGGATGAGAAGGCGTTGATGCTGGAAGTCGGGCCGGGACATGGTTTGAGCGCGATGGTCAAACCGCAGGCACGCGAGACCGGACAGCCTGTGATTAATTCTCTGCGACATCCGAACGAGCAAACTTCTGATGAAGAGGTTTTGATGCAGGCGCTCGGTCGTCTCTGGCTGGCGGGCGCGCGGGTTGATTGGCGCGGATTCTATGCTGATGAAGTCCGCCGTCGGTTGCCGCTGCCGACTTATCCGTTCGAGCGTCGGCGCTACTGGGTCGGATGGCAGAAACCGTCTGCGAGCGGGCACGTGCTCGACCGTCTGCCGCGCAAGAAGCCCGATGTCGCCGATTGGTTCTATCTTCCTTTTTGGAAGCCGTCGGTGCTCGGCGCAACGGTTGAATCGGCAACGCAGCCGACGCGCTGGCTCGTCTTGCAGGACGAGGGCGGCTTCAGCGCGCAGGTCACGGAACATCTGCGGCGGGGCGGCAGCGAAGTGCTAAACGTCAGGAGCGGCCTTCGCTTCGAGCGTCTTGAGAATGGAGACTACACTATCGACATCGCCCGCGCGGAAGATTACGAAGCTCTGTTAAGCGACCTCAAAGCGCGCGGAGAGATGCCGTCAGCGGTGCTCCACGCATGGAGCATCGACGCGACGGAGACAGAGAGCGCGGGCGTCGCAGATGCGGAACAGACGCTGCGCGCGGGCTTCCAGAGTCTTATCTTTCTCGCGCGTGCGCTGGGGCATCACAAAGGTGATGACAAGATAAAAATCGCGCTTCTGACCGACGGGATGCAGTGCGTGACGGGAGAGGAGCGGCTTGTGCCGGAGAAGGCCACAGCACTCGGCGCGTGCAGAGTGATACCGCAGGAATATCCCAACCTGAGTTGTCGCAGCATCGATGTTCTGCTCCCGTCCGCCGGCAGCAGGCAGGCGGAGAGGATGGCCGCGCAGGTTGCCGCCGAACTGCTCTCGGCGGCGCGCGAGACGGTCGTCGCTTATCGCTCGCATCAACGCTGGATTCAGGATTTCGAGCCGGTGAGGCTCGAAGCCGTCTCCGGCGCGCGCGGCCTGCTCAAGCAAGAGGGCGTGTATCTGATTACGGGCGGCACGGGCGGCATTGGCCTTGCGCTGGCCGAACATCTGGCGCAGACGCGACGCGCACGACTGACGCTCGTCGGCCGCAGCCCCTTACCCGTCAAAGATGAATGGGCGCAATGGCTATCTGCTCATCCGGCAGACGACGAGGTGAGCGTCAAGATTCGTCGGATAGAGGCGTTGGAAGAGCTTGGCGCGGAAGTGTTGGTGGCGAGCGCGGACGTGGCCGACGAGGCGCAGATGCGCGAGGTGTGGCGTGCGACGCGCGAACGGTTCGGAACGATTAACGGCGTGATTCACGCGGCGGGAATTTCGCCGGGCGGGATGATTGAAACGAAAACGCCGGAGATGTCGGCAAGCGTGCTCGCGCCCAAAGTGCAGGGAACGCGAGTGCTCGAATCGCTGCTCAAAGACGAGCCGTTAGACTTCCTCGTGCTCTTCTCGTCGCTCGACTCCATTCTGGGTTCGTTCGGACAAGTGGACTACTGCGCGGCCAACGCCTTCCTTGATGCCTTCGCCTACTACAATGTTCGCCGCCACGCCGTACCGACGCTGACGATAAACTGGGACGCGTGGGGCGAGACGGGGATGGCGCTGACCGCTAAAGGGGCTTTGCGTGCGGAGGCCGGCGCATCGCACATGGCGCAAGCAGATAAAGCGTTCGCGCCGGGAGAGAGCGAGCACGTGCAGAAATTCTTCGCCGACGCCATCTCTCTGCCGGAGGGCAGGGAAGCCTTCGAGCGCCTGCTCGCACACGAACTGATGCCGCAGGTGCTGGTCTCGACGAGAGACTTGCCGACCGTTATCAAGCAGACGGAGGAGATAGCGCAGACGCAGATTCTTGAGAGGATGGCTCCCGTGCGGCAGCCGCATACGGCGCACGCGCGGCCGAGCATGCAGACCGCCTACGTCGCGCCGCGCGACGAGTTGGAAGCGCGCATCGCCGGTGTCTGGCAGGATGTGCTCGGCATCGAACAGGTCGGCGTCCACGATAACTTCTTCGACCTCGGCGGCCACTCGCTGCTGGCGACGCAACTCGTCTCACGTCTCAGCGAACTCTCACGCGTGGAGAAACCTCTGCGAATTATCTTCGAGCGTCCGACAGTGGCCGCGCTCGCGGAGTACATTGCACAGGCGACGGGAAAGGACGCGGCGGCCACGCCGACGCCTGCTTCGTGCTCCCCGCCGGAGATTGTGCCCCACGTCCGGCAAGTGCGTCAGATTAAGCGACCGAGGAAAACGTAAATCAAAGGCAAGAGCATCCATCATCGGCAAGCGTTCCTGAAAATCTCGCCATGAATGTTCCCCCTCACTCCAATCCTGTGTCCGGCTCGACTGAGGCCGAAGAGAGCCTCGTCGAGGATGTTTATCTCTTCCCGCTCTCATTCGCGCAGCAACGCCTCTGGTTCTTTCAACAGATGTACCCGGAGAGCGCGGCCTACAATATGCCGCTCGCCACGTGGCTGCGCGGTCGCCTCCACGTCGAACATCTCGACGCCGCGCTCAACGAGATAATCCGCCGCCACGAAGTACTACGCACCGGCATCGACCTCATCGACGGCGAACCTGCGCAACTCATCTCGCCGAGCCTGACGGTCTCCATGCCCGTCTTGGATTTAAGCGAGTTGCCCTCTGCCGAGCGAGAGGCGGAAGCGCGCCGCTTGGCGGCTGAGGAGATTGGGCGCGCCTTCGACCTCAGCAGCGCGCCGCTCTTGCGCGTTAAGCTGCTGCGGCTCTCTGCGGAAGAACATGTGCTGGTGCTCGTCCTCCACCACATCATCTGCGACGGGTGGAGCATCAACGTGCTCTTTCACGAACTCTCGACGCTCTATGCCGCCTACACGGCGGGCGAGAGTTCGCCGCTCGCGGAACTGCCCGTGCAGTATGCAGACTACGCCGTGTGGCAGCGCGAGTGGTTGCAAGGCGAAGTGCTGGATGAGCAACTCGACTACTGGCGCGGACAGTTGGACGGTGCGCCCGCCGTCTGCGCGTTGCCGACCGACAGGCCGCGTCCGCAAGTGCGAAGTCTCAAAGGCTCTTTCGTCTCATTCGACTTTCCTCCGGGCTTAGCGTCGAAGCTGCGACAACTCTGCCAGCGTGAAGGCGTCACGCTCTTCATGCTGCTGCTCGCCGCGTTCCAGTTGTTGCTCTCGCGCTACAGCGGCCAACGCGACGTGGTAGTCGGCACTCCGATTGCCGGACGCAACCGGCAAGAGTTGGAAGGCTTAATCGGCTTCTTCGTCAACACGTTGATACTACGCACAGACCTGTCGGGCGCGCCGAGCTTTCGGGAATTGCTGTGCAGAGTGCGCGAGGTCTGTCTCGGAGCTTACGCACATGCCGAGTTACCGCTCGAAAAATTGGTCGAAGAGTTGCAACCGGAACGCAGCCTGAGCCACTCGCCGCTCTTTCAGGTGATGTTTGCCCTGCAAAATACGCCTGATAACGAGGTGCAGCAGATGTCCGGGCTTGAAGTCAGCCCGGTCGAACCGGAGGTGACCACCGCCGCGTTCGATTTAACGTTGAATATCGAGGAAGTGGAGGAAAACATCTACGGCAGGCTGCGCTACAACACAGACCTCTTCGACGCCGAAACAATCCGGCGCATCGCAGGCCATTACGTTCTGGTGTTGAAAGCCGCCGCCGATAATCTCGAACAATCCATCATGGAAGTGCCGCTGCTGACCAGCACGGAGCGGCGGCGAATCCTTTATCAGTGGAACGAGACGAAGCGCGCCTTCCCGCGTGATACCTACGTCCACGAGCTCTTCGAGCGAGAAGCCGCACGCGCGCCCGAACGCATCGCCCTCGTCTTCGACCAGCAGCAACTAAGCTACGGTGAGTTGAACCGGCAGGCCAACCGGCTCGCGCATCACTTGCGACGTTTGGGCATCGGCGCGGACAGGCCGGTCGCCATCTGTCTCAAACGTTCGACGGAGATGATTGTCGGCATCCTCGGCGTACTTAAAGCCGGCGGGGCATACGCGCCGCTCGACCCATCCGCACCGTCCGAGCGTCTGAACTTCATGCTCGCCGACACGGATGCCTCCGTCATCCTCACGCAGCAGAGTCTCGTCAATCTCTTTCCTGCGCAGCAGGGACGCCGCGTGCTTGCGCTCGATGCTGACTGGCCGGCCATCGAAGCGTCAGGCGAAAGCGACGACAATCCGGCGCGCATCATCTCGCACGACAACCTCGCCTACGTTCTCTATACCTCCGGCTCGACGGGTAAACCGAAAGGCGTGTTGGTCAGCCATCGCAATCTCGCCAACTCAATCCTCGCTCAACTCGCCTCCCTGCAAGAGCCTATCGAGAGCACGCCCCTCTTGATGTCCTATTTCTTCGACGGCTCGCTCTTCAATATCTTCTGCCCTCTGTCGCAGGGCGGAACGCTCGTGCTCCTGCGCGAAGGCGAACAGGCTGACCCTTCGGCCGTGATGCGCCTGATAGTCGAAAGGAGCATCCCACATATCTTTACCGTCCCGTCCTTCTATGCGCTCCTGTTGGAACAGGCGACGCGGCAGCAGTTGCAGTCCGTGCGCGTGGTTCACGTCGGCGGCGAAACCTGCTCTCCGCAACTCGTCAACAGACATCGAGAGCTTCTCCCTCAAGCACTACTGCTCAACGAGTACGGCCCGACGGAGACGACCATCTGGTGCACGCAGTATCCCTGCGCCGCGCACACGAACAAGACCTTTGTGCCCATCGGACGCCCGACCCTCAACGCCGAAGTTTATCTGCTCGACGAGCGTTTAGAGCCTGTGCCGGTCGGCGTTCCCGGCGAACTCTACGTCGGCGGCGAAGGCGTCGCACGCGGTTATCTCGAACACTCCGACCTCACCGCAGAGAAGTTCATCCCGCATCCCTTCAGCGCAGAGCCGGGGCAGCGTCTCTACCGGACAGGCGACCTCGCACGCTTTGAACCCGACGGCAATATCGTCTTTCTTGAGCGGATTGACCAGCAGGTGAAACTGCGCGGCTATCGCATCGAGCTTGGCGAGATTGAAGCCGAACTCGGCGAGCATGAAGCGGTACGCCATGCGGTCTTGGTCGTCCGTGAAGAGACGCCGGGCGACCATCGGCTCGTCGCTTATCTCGTCACCGACCCGGAGCGTCGTCCGACGACTGAGGAGTTACGCGACTACCTGAAGAGCAGGTTGCCGGAATACATGATTCCGACGGCCTTCGTCATGCTCGATGCTCTGCCGCTGACGCCTAACGGCAAACTCGACCGGCAGGCGCTTCCTCCTCCCGACGATATGAGGTGGGGGCTGTCCGAAGAGTACGTCGCTCCGCGCACGAAGCTGGAACGCGCGCTGGCGGGGGTCTGGCAGGAGATTCTGGGCGTCGAGCGTGTCGGCTTGCACGACAATTTCTTCGACCTCGGCGGCGATTCGCTGCGCGCCGCGCTCCTCATCAACCGGCTCACGGAATGGCTCGGCGATTTCGTCTACGTGGTGGCTCTCTTTGAAGCGCCGACGGTCGCGGCGCTCTCTGCGTATCTCACTGAACATTACTCGGCAGCAATCGCCAGAGTGCTCGGAGTTGAAGCGGTTGGAGAGACGAAGACGCGCGGCGAAGGCGTAAGCGATGAACTTGCGTGCGCCGTCAACGCCTCCGCTCTCGCGCAGGTGAGAGAACTGATAGGCGCTGCTTCTTTCACTTCAACGCCCGCGAAGAAGAACCCTCCGGCCATCTTCATCCTCTCGCCGCCGCGCTCCGGTTCGACGTTGCTGCGCGTCATGCTGGCCGGACATCCGACCCTCTTCGCTCCGCCCGAACTGGAACTGCTCTCGTTCGACACACTGGCGGAGAGGCGCGCGGCGCTGACGGGTAAATACAGCTTCTGGTTGGAAGGCACGATTCGCGCCGTCATGGAAATCAAGGGCTGCGAGATGGAGGAAGCGCGTCGGCTCATCGAGGAATACGAGGCGCAGGGGATGAGCGTGCCGCAGTTTTATCGCTTGATGCAGGAATGGATTGGCGAGCGCAGGCTGGTCGATAAAACACCCTCCTACGCGCTGGACAGAGAGGTGTTGCGCCGTGCGGAAAACTGTTTTGAAGATGCTTTGTATATACATCTCCTGCGCCATCCGTTCGGCATGATTCGTTCATTCGAGGAGGCCAAGCTGGAACAGGTCTTCTTCCGTTATGAACACTCCTTCTCCCGGCGCGAGTTGGCAGAACTTATCTGGCTCGTCAGCCAGCAGAACATCCGTGAATTTCTGTCGGAAGTCCCTGCCCGACGCCAGTATCAGTTGAGGTTCGAGGAATTGGTCAGCCGGCCTGTCGAAACCCTCGAAAGCTTATGCGATTTTCTCGGCCTTGAGTTTCATGCGGAGATGGCTGAGCCATACCGGCAGAAAGAGCAGAAGATGACGGACGGCATCCATCCGCTCTCGCAGATGCTCGGCGACGTGAAATTTCATCAGCATACACGCGTCGATGCAGGAGTCGCGGAGCGTTGGAAGGGGCAGGCTGTCAACGACCCCTTGAGCGAGATGACGCAGGCGCTCGCCGAAGAGTTAGGCTATCAAAGCGAGAAGACAGAAGCCGTGCAGGCGAGCGCCGCCGACGCGTCCGCGTCGCACCCCGCCGCCGTCTCGCACGCGCGCACGAACACCAACTCGTCGCTCGTCCGCATCCAGCCGCAGGGCGCGCGGCCTCCGTTCTTCTGTGTCCACCCGGTTGGCGGCGGCGTCTTTTGTTACCGCGACCTCGCGCGCCGTCTCGGTCATGAACAGCCGTTCTACGGTCTACAGGCGCGAGACCTCAACGCAACTCAGGAACCCCATTCCGACGTCAAAGCGATGGCGGCCGACTACGTCGAAGCCATCCGCTCCGTTCAGCACGCAGGCCCGTACAGGCTCGGAGGTTGGTCGCTCGGAGGCGTCGTCGCTTTCGAGATGGCGCAGCAACTACTGAGACAGGGCGAGAGCGTCAGTATCGTCGCGCTGATTGACTCCGTGACGCCGCAGGTCATGAACAGGAACCTCGCGCACCAGCAGGACATCGTGGCGGTGTTGGACGAACTCTGCCGGACGGGAACCGACGAGCAGATTAAAGATGCTTTCGCGGAAGCCAAACGCGACGGATTCCTGCCGCCTGAGATTGGATTCAAGGATTTCCCACGCTGGCTGCACGGTTGCCGCGTCAGGATTGAAGCCGTCCGCAACTATCAGCCGACGCCACTGGCGAGTCGCCTCGTGCTCTTCACCACGAGCGCGCCGGAACATCACAAGGAACACGCGACGGCTGATGAGAATCTCGACCTCACTCTCGGTTGGAGCCGACTTGCCACCGGAGGCTTGGAGGTTCACACCGTCAACGGAGAGCATCAGATGGTGGTCTTGGAACCACACGTTTCATCCCTCGCCTCATTACTCAAAGACTATCTCATAGCTTGAAGATGGCTGATGTTAAAGATATGTTGGCAAGGGCAGGGTCTTCCGGGTTTTAGAACAGGAGATAACAATGGCCGAAGAATTAAGAGATGTCTTTATTTGTCATGCCAGCCAAGATAAACATGACATCGTCAAACCACTGGTCGAGGCTTTTACACGAGCGCAAATCTCTTGCTGGCTCGACGAGGCGGAGATTAAGTGGGGCGATAGCATTATCCAAAAGGTGAACGAGGGATTAAGCACCTCACGCTACGTCATCGTCGTGTTGAGTTCGGCCTTTATCTCTAAAAACTGGCCGCAACGCGAATTGAATTCGATGCTCAACATCGAAGCCTCTTCGGGAGAGGTCAAAGTTCTGCCCCTGCTCGTCGGCACGGACGAGGAGAAAAGGGTCATCCTCCAAAAGTTGCCTTTGCTCAATGACAAGTTATATCTGGCGTGGGCGGATAATGCCGGAGAGATAGCCCACAATCTCTTGATACGCCTGTCGAAGAACGTCCTCTCTGAACCGGAAAAATCAGGAGTGGCTACCGCCAGAATCTCGACCATCTCCTCGTTAGCTCAAAGAGAATACATCCCAAGCGTTAACTTCAAGCCGCCGGATTGGTTGCGTTACAAGCTCATTGCCTTCGATTTGGACGGCACACTGCTGCGTGGCTGCACGTTCTCTTGGACGCTCGTCTGGGACTATCTCGGTTATGAGAAGAAGTTGCAAAAGGCCGGGATGCGGCGCTACCGGGAGGGCAAAACCACCTACAAGCAATGGTGCGAGTGGGCCTGTAAGCTCTTTACGGATAAGAATCTCAAGCGGGAGGATTTCAAGCAAATCACACAGAATTTGCGGTTAACAAAGAACTTTTATGAGACTCTGAAAATCCTGAAAAACGAGGGTTTGATTCTCGCCATCATCTCCGGCGGAATTGATACCTTCATCGAAGAGAAGATACCCGATGCCAATAAATGGTTTGACTACATCTTCATCAATAAACTCATCTTCGATAATTTCGGCCGTCTCAACGGAGTGGTCGCCACCGACTACGATTTCGCCGGAAAAGCCAAAGCACTCCAACTGATTTGTGAAGCCAACGGACTCAAAATCGAGGAGAGCGTCTTTGTCGGCGAAGGTTTTAATGACGAGGACGCGGCCTGCGCCGCCGGATTGTGTATCGCCTATCCTCCTGTCGCGCAAGGACTCGACGTGGTGGCCGATGTCTGCATCGAAGAAGACAACCTCTCACTCATCATCCCGCACGTTCTGACAAGGTAGCCTCAGACAGCGCATCCATCCGTGCAAGGCTTAAAATAGTTGTGTCCTAAACGAACGTTCGTGCTATATTGTGCGCGATGAGAGCAGTCAATAAATCAATCGGCGAGCCGTTGGAGCGGGCGGCGGCGAAGGCGCGGAGGGCGCATGGCGAGCGCACGCGTCAAGCCATTCTTGAAGTCGCCGTCGATATTGCTTCTGCGGAGGGGTTGGAGGGGCTATCTATCGGGCGATTGGCGGCGGCTCTGTCGATGAGCAAGAGTGGGTTGTTCGCGCATTTCGGCTCGAAGGAGGAGTTGCAACTGGCGGCGGTCGAGGCGGCGCGCTCCGTCTTCATACGCGAGGTCATCAGTCCGGCCTTCGAGGCGGAGAAGGGGCTGCCGCGCCTCTGGCAACTGTGCGAGGTGTGGCTCGAATATGTGAGGCGCAAAGTTTTTCGCGGGGGCTGCTTTTTCGCGGCTGCGGCGGCCGAGTTCGACGGGCGTCCGGGCGTCGTGCGCGACCGCATCGCTGAAATCATGAGAGAGTGGCTGTCCATGCTCAAGCGTTCGGTGGCGGAGGCGCAAGAAGCCGGCCAACTCGACAAAGCGGCAGACCCCGCACAACTGGCCTTCGAGCTTAACGCTCTTGAGATGGGCGCTAACTGGGCATTTCAACTTCACGGCGACAGGCAGGCGTTTGCGCGTGCGCGCGCAGGGATGCTGGAACGCCTGCGCCGCGACGCGACGGACAACGGCCGCGCGCTCTTAACATCGCTCAAGCGTGGCACCAAGAGCGCACGACGCGCACCGCGAGGTCTATCAAAAACATGAGCACAGACGAGGTTCATCTTTCAACGCCTGTCGTCGAAAAGCGCGGCGCGGCGTGGAGCGGCGTCAAGGTCGAACACTACCGTTTTCGTGCGGGCGAGTTGCCGGAGCACCAGCACGGCGAGCATCTGCTCGTCCTGTCGCTGAGCGGATGCAGCGGCGAGATACGCACGGCGAGCGGGCTGCGCGCGGGCGGACAGGCGAGAGGCGGCGTCTGCCTTGTCCCTTCGGGGCAGCCCTTTGCGACTCGTCTCGGAGGCGACACGGAATGTCTCGCCATCTATCTCGACCCGGCGCTCGTGGCGCGCGCGGCGCGCGACGCCTGTGCGCGCGAACGCTTCGAGATTGTTGCCAAAAGTAACCCGCACGACCCTGTCGTCAGTCGCGTCGGGATGGCGCTGATGGCCGAGATGGAGTCAGACGCTCCGGGCGGGCATCTCTACGCGGAGTCTCTGGCGAACGTGCTGGCCGTTCACCTGCTGCGTTACTACTCGGACATGGCAGCCGAACCGCGCCGGTTCTCAGGTGGGCTTTCAGGATGGAGGCTGCGGCGCGTGCTCTCTTTTATCGCCGACAATCACGAGCGCGCCCTGTCTCTGGACGACCTTGCGGGCGAGGCTGCTATGAGCACCTTTCACTTCGCGCGCGAGTTCAAGCGTGCGACTGGCACGACGCCGCACCAACACCTGATAAAGTTCAGAGTTGAACGCGCCAAGTCTCTGCTCGCCGAAAGCCGTCTGCCGCTCGCGGAGGTGGGCTTGCGCGCGGGCTTCAGTCACCAGAGCCACTTCACGAGACTGTTCCGCAAGCACACGGGCACAACGCCGCAGTCCTACAGGCTCATGTCGCGCACCTGAAACGACGAGTAGCAAGATTAATCAAGCCTCAGCAATAACGGGCAAGACCGTCGCACGCGCCTCCGTCTAAGCTCACACGCGTCAGTAAATTCGATGCGGAGGAAGTGAGCGATGAACAAGAGGCTGAAGAAACTTTTCGGGGCGCTGTCGTTGTTGGTGCTGTGTGGCGGGTTCGCGTCCGCGCAGGAAGCGGACGGCCGTGCGCAGGATTTGATTACGCGCGGCAACGAGAAATATGCACGCACGCAGTACGAGGCGGCCATCGCCCTCTATGCGCGCGTGCCGGCAGACGCGGGCGAGGCTTACGCGCAGGCTCTCTACAACATCGGCGTCTGCCGCTTTGAACTCTGGCAGACGGAGGAGGCCGTGCGCGCCTACCGGCAGGCCATCGAGGCGCGCGGCGGGCGCTACGCCAAGGCTTCTTACGCGCTCGGCGTGGCGCTCGAAGAGTTGGGGCGCATGGAGGAAGCGAAGGAGGCTTACAGGCGCGCCGTCGCAGTGCCGGGCGCGGTTTACGCGCCTGCATACTACAAGCTGGGAATGATTGCGGCGCGCGCGGGCGAAGACGAGCGCGCGATTTCTCACTTCAGAGAGGCCATCAAACGCTCGAAAGAGAGGTTCCCTGC
>DASZCR010000131.1:0-12358 GCA_035942915.1 Pyrinomonadaceae bacterium
GCGCGTCAGGCCGCAGGCCGTCACCACGTCAAGCAGTCCGTCGTCCGTGCGTGCGCCGGGCGAGAAGTTCATCCCGCCTCCGGCATATGCGCCGTTGGTGACGGCGATGAGATTGGTCGCGCACTCGCGCCACTCCGCTTCGCCGACGCGCAGGCGCACGCGCCGCTCGCGCCACGCCACCAGCGCACGCAAGGCCGCGCAGGCGAAGCGCGCCTCACCCGGCAGACGCCTCAGACGCGCCCCTTGCGCCGCCACGCGCGCCGCCACTTCAGCCCCGATGCCGAGCGTCGCCGCGTTGATGCATAAGAAGCGACGTGCTCCCGCGTCCGCGCTTCCCGACAACAGGTCAACTCGTCGCACGGCATCGGCGTCAAGCTCGCCGCGACAGTAGAGGACGAGGCGTTGCAACCACTCTGCGAGCACTGCGCGGCGACCCCGACCAAGACCGCGCGCGAAGTCGTCGCCCGTCCCTGCGGGCAGCACGGCGAGCGTCGCCTCCGCGTTTAAAGGACGCGGCATCTCATTCTCGGCCAATCCTTCGCAGCTTTCGTAGAAGCCCGCCGCCACCTCGCTCAGCGTTCCGTCGCCGCCGACCGAAGCAATCATCTCGTAGCCTTCGAGGAGCGCGGCTCTCGTCCGCTCGCGCGCGTCTCCGGCGCGCCGCGTCTCATGTGCCTCGAAGCGGACGCCTTCGCGCGCGAGCGTCTCGCGGATGGCAGGCCACGCCAGACGCGCACGCGCGGCAGCGTAGTTGACGACGACGAGCAGAGACGGAGACGGGACGCGCTTCATCAGTCCGGCAACTTTAACACAGCGCGCAGGCCGCACGGTTCGGTGTTAAGCTGCGCGGCAAGTTCGTCGAAGGGAGACTGTTGAGGAGATGTCTGAGCGGAGTATGCGCGCCGTCCGCATCGCGGCGCACGGCGGGGTCGAGGGGTTGGAAGTCGTCGAGACGGAGCGGCCGCAGGTGTCGGCCGACCGCGTTCGTGTGCGCGTGCGCGCGGCCGGGTTGAACCGCGCAGACCTTTTGCAGAGGCGCGGCCATTACCCTGCACCGGCAGGCGCACCGGCAGACATCCCCGGTCTCGAATTCGCGGGCGAGGTCGAAGCCTTGGGCGAAGAGGCGCGCGGCTACTCTGTGGGCGAGCGCGTCTTCGGCATCACGGCGGGCGGAGCGCAGGCCGAGTACGTGGTTGTTCCCGAAAGCGCACTCGCGCGCGTCCCTGAAAATCTTTCGTGGGTCGAGGCGGCGGCCGTCCCCGAAGTCTTCATCACGGCGCACGATGCGCTCTTCACGCAGGCGCGACTCGCCATTGGCGAAAGCGTCCTCGTTCATGCGGCCGGTTCGGGCGTCGGCACGGCGGCCGTTCAACTGGCGCGCGCGGCCGGGGCGGGGCGCATCTACGGCACGGCGCGCACGGCAGAGAAACTCGAACGCGCACGCCTCTTCGGGCTTGATGAAGCCGTCGCGGTCGGCGACGACCCGGAAGCTTTCGCACGCGCCGTGCGAGAGTGGACGCAGGGCGCAGGCGTCAACGTGATTCTCGACCTCGTCGGCGCGTCTTACCTCGCCGCCAACCTCTCTGCGCTGGCGATGCGCGGGCGCATGATGCTCGTCGGCACGCTCGGCGGCTCGTCCGCGCCCTTCGACTTCCGCGCCGTGATGGGGAAGCGCCTCAACATCACGGGCACGGTCTTGCGCGCACGTTCGACCGAGGAGAAGGCGCGCGCCGTGCGTCTCTTCGCGCAACAGGTCGTCCCGCTGCTGGCGACGGCGCGCGTCCGCCCGGTGATTGACCGCGCCTTTCCTCTCGACGAGGTACGCGCCGCGCACACGCGCCTCGAATCAAATGAGACCTTTGGCAAAGTGGTGCTGGAAATATAGTTTAACTGACCGGCGCGGTGTGACCGGACGGGTGCGCTTGCGCGAGGCGGCCAGTTAAGAGAGAATGGATGGTGAATCAAAGAGGCGCGAATCTTCCCCTGCGCGCTGTTGACCGTTTTGATATTTTGAGGAGACGAAACTACGTGAAAGCGGAATTGGAGCAGTTAATCGCTTTACAGAAGACAGACACGAGCATACGGGAACTACAGGCACAACTCGATGCCATCCCCCAAAGGCGCGCCGATATCGAAAAGGAGTTCGATAAGCGCGCCTTTGAATTTAAGGCCATCGAGACGCGCCGCGACGAGGCGCGACAAAAGCGCGCACGCCTCGACCTCGAACTCACCGAGACGCGCGCACGCGCCGAGAAGGCCGAACGTGACCTCATGTCCTCGACCAACTCCAAAGCCTACGAGGCCGCCATCCGCGAAATAGACGCCGCCAAAAAACAGATTTCGACCCTTGAGACGCAAATCCTCGAACAGATGGAGGCGGCCGAGAAGGCTGACGGCGAACTCTCCGAGCACGAGCCGGAACTGACGCGTCTGCGCGAAGAACGCGACGCGCAGATGCGCGCCTTCGAGGAGCAGACCCGCGCGCAGAGCGAAGAGCTGGAACGCCTTCGCCTCGAACGCGAGCGCCTGCTGGCCGCTCTGCCCAAGCAGATGAACGCGCTCTACGAACGCATCAGCAAGCGCATCCGCGACGGTGTGGCCGTCGCCGAAGCGCGCAACAACTCCTGCTCGGCCTGCTTCATGGCGCTCAGGCCGCAGGTGATGGCTGAAATCCGTCGCGGCGACGAAATCATCCTCTGCGACAATTGCAGCCGCATCCTCTACTACGTCCCGACGGGACAGACGCAACCGCTGCCCACGCTCGCCGCCTCCTAACACGACGGCCGCGACTGCTCCGGCAGCAAACGCATCACAGACATCTTTCGTGAGACGAGCGAGGGGGAACTAAAGAGTTGGCGAGCGCGGAAGTTGCCATCCGACCGGGGAGCCGGTCGCCAGCGGCACTCGGCACGGTCACGCGCGGGCGTCGCGCCAACTGGTGGCGTCGTCGCGGCTCGAAGCGACGCGGCTTCTGGTACGAGACGGCCGACGGCCGACGCATCACGAACAAGGAAGAGCTCGAACGGCTCAAGTCGCTCGCCGTCCCGCCCGCATGGGCTGAAGTTCGCCTCTCGCCCTCGCCGCGCAGTTCTCTGCAAGCCATCGGCATCGACACGGCCGGACGCGTCCAGCGCATCTATCATCCGAGCTTTGCCGCGCGTCGTCAGCAGCGCAAGTACTCGAAGATAGTCCGCTTCGGCGAGCGACTACCGGCGCTCCGGCGCAAGACGAACGAGGACATCGCGCAGGAAGGTTTAGGACGCGAGCGCGTGCTGGCCGTCGTCGTCCGACTGATTAACGACCTCTACTTCCGCGTCGGCTCCGAGGAGAGCGTCAAACGCTATCGCACCTACGGCGTGACGACTCTCAGGAATCGTCATCTTGAGATTAAACGCGGCGGCCGTCTCATCTTCACCTTCGTCGGCAAACATCACATCAAGCACCGGCGCATCCTTGTTGACGAGGAGTTGGCCGCGCTCGTCCGCGACATCAAGGCCATCGGCGGCTCGCGCCTGTTTCAGTATTACGACGAGCAGGGGCGACGCCGCGTCATCTGCCCGCGCGACGTGAACGACTACATCAAGGCCGCAACCGGGCAGGAGTTTTCGGCCAAAGACTTTCGGACGTGGGGCGGGACTTTGCTGGCAGCCGTCGAGTTGGCCGAGTTGGGATGCTGCGACGACGAACGCGAGCGCAAGCGCCGCCTCCTGCGTGCCGTCGCACGCGTGGCCGAACGGCTCGGCAACACGCCCGCCGTCTGTCGCAGCAGCTACATCCACCCCTCCGTCATCGACTGCTACCTGAAGGGCACGACGCTCGCCGACCTGCGACCGCGCCGCGAGCGACGCATCAGCCGGCAGCAACCCGAATATCTCCCCGAAGAACAAGCCCTGCTCAAACTCCTGCGCGCCTCCTGAGACAGTAGCGTGTGACTTTTCCTTAGGCGTTCTTCTTGCGCCGGGGCGTGAATTTGAGGGCGACGCCGTTGATGCAGTAACGCAGCCCGGTCGGGCGCGGGCCGTCCTTGAAGACGTGTCCGAGGTGCGCGTCGCAACGCGCGCAGAGAACCTCTGTGCGGGTCTCTTCGGCGAGACTCGCGTCGGTCTCTTCGCGTAGATGCTGCGCGTTGATGGGAGACCAGAAGCTCGGCCAGCCCGTCTGCGAATCGAACTTCGCGGACGAACTGAACAGCGGCAGGTCGCAGCAGACGCACGAGAAAGTGCCTTTCGCAGAGACCTTGTTGAGCGGGCTTGAATAGGGCATCTCCGTCCCCTTCTGCCGCGTCACCGCGTACTGCTCCGGCGTCAGCATCCGCTTCCACTCCTCATCCGTCCTGACCACCTTCTGAATCGGCGCATCATTCGACGCGAAGGCCGCACGCGAGAGCATGGCGAGGACGGCTGCGGCCGCACTCGACTTGAGAAAGGAACGTCTGTTCATGGCGAAAAATCCTCCGGCAGTCGGTCTGAAATCTACTCGCTGAAGTCCGAACGGATATACGCCCGCCGGGGCTGCACCGGATTGCCGAGATTCGCACGCGCACGCGCCGTCGTCAGTAATGCTGGCTCGTCTTGCGCCCCTTCGTCCGGTCGCCGCCATCGCGCGCCTTGCCGCGTCGCTTCTTGCCCTTGCGCTCGTCCGCACCCTTGAGCGAGGCGAGCGGCCACAGTTGATGTTCAATCGCGGCAAGCCCGGCCGTCACCACCGCTTCGACCACCTCCTGCGCGGACTTGTAGGCCGGGGCGGCCTCGTCGAGAGGCACGCGCCCGTTCGTGTTGACGACGATGCCTGCGGCGGCGTACTCGTCGTCGATAGCGCGTTGCGAGAGCGTGCGCGTCGCCTCGCCGCGCGAGAGTTTGCGGCCTGCGCCGTGATTGACGGAGTAGCCGCTTCTGACTGCTCCTTCGAGCGGGCGCAGGATGTAGCTCCAATCCTTGTTGCTGCCCGGAATCAAGACCGGATGTCCCTTATCCTCCCACTGCGTCCCCTTGAGCGCCGGATGGCCTGCCGGGAAGGCGCGCGTCGCGCCCTTGCGATGCACCCACACCTCGCCGAACTCCGGATGCCACTCCTTCTGCACGAGGTTGTGGCTAATCTCGTAGACCAGTTCCAGTTCCTCTCCGAAGACCTGACGGAAAGCTTCCGAGACCTGCTCGAAGATGACGAGGCGATTGAGTATCGCGTAGTTGCCCCCGGCCGCGACGGCGTTTAAGTAGTCGCGGTAGTGGCGCGAATCGGGCGTGAAGTAACCGAGGTCGATGTCGCGTATCTCTGCGGGTCGCTCCTCGCGCGCCAGTTCGAAGTAGTTGGTCGCCAGACCATGCCCGAAGCCGCGACTGCCGGTGTGTACCTGCACGAAGAGCGTCCCGGTCTGTTCGGAACGCTGCAACTCGATGAAGTGGTTGCCGCCACCGAGACTGCCCAACTGATTCAGTCCGCGTTCGGGCTTGCCCTTCCCGCCCCAGGGAATCTGCCATCCGTCTTCGACCGGAATGCGATGGCGCTCGGCGCTCGAACGGTCGAACGTCGCCCCGTACTTTTCCACGTAATACTCCGCGCCCCCGCGCACGAGGTTATTGAACTCCTGCTTCGACAACTCGCCCAGCCTGACGCTCTTGCCGCCCGCCCCCATGTCCACGCGCTCCATCACCGCACGATTAAACGCCAGACGCTTCTCCGGCGTCGCACGCTCCCACTCCACCCCCGAACGCGCCGACATCATCCCGCAGTTATGCACGAAGACACCGGCCTCAAGCGCAAAGTTCCCATACTCAGGCACGGTCAGACAGTACACGTCCGCCGTCTCCGCGAGCCGCTCGACGGAGACGACTTGATGATTGTATGCAGGATGCCGGATGTCGTTCTGATACGAAGCAGGATGAAGAATGACAGCGTCCTCTTTTTGTTTATCCCACGAGTTGAAAGGCATCAGCGACGTGCCGGGAGTGAGCAGTTGCGCCTGACGGTAGCTGCCGTCGCGGAGCATAAACTCGTGGTCGGGCGTGCAGAGGATTTGGCGTCCGTTGTCGAGCGTCACACGAACGAGGGGGGCATCTACGCGCGTCCTCTTCGCCGTCGCGCGCGCCGCCGTCACCTTATGCTCCGGCGTCAGTGCGTAGACCCACAACTCACCGCCGCGCTCGGCCAGTTCGCCGATTGGGTAAGCCTTGCCGTCCACGACGGGAACAAGCGTATCGGCAGTGAAGCAGCCGATATCGTAGCCGACAGGACCCATGGCGACGGCGCCGGATGCGGCGTCGGTGATGAGGACGCAGCCGACGGGCACGCCGTAGCCGTAGTGCGTGTCGGGCGTAATCACCACCAGACGCACGCCGGGGAAGCGCGTGGCGTTGACAATCTGGCGATAGAGAATCTCTTCGGCCGCGTCCAACAGAGCCTTTGTCAGAAAGAGCCGCACGGGCACGTCGCCCGTGTCTTCCGTGTGCAGGTTGTAGAAGCCGAAGCCCGAAGGGCGCGCCAGATGTTTCCAGTTGTGCGCGTTCTTCAACTCTTTCGCTACTTTGAGTGCTTTGGCGTCCGTGCCTTTGTCAGCCATGTCCGTACCTTCTACCTCTTGAGCATGAGAGTTTCTATCGACGCGGCCAAGTCTTCCGCGCTCGCTTCCGCTGCGACCTCGATTCTGACGGCGGCCAGCGCGTAGAGCGCGCGCCGTTCATCGTAGAGACGCGCGGCCGACTCGCGCGTGCGTGCGAGAGGACGCGTGTGCGCGTCTCTCAGGGTTCTCTGCCAGCACAACTCAAAGGGCGCGTCGAGCCAGATTGTCAGACAGTCGTAAGCGGCGACGAGCGCGCGGTTGCGTTCGAGCGTCCACGCGCCGCCGCCGAGCGCGACGATGCGCGCCTCGTCCCGCTCCAACACATCGCGCAGCGCACGCGTCTCCGCCTCGCGGAAGACGGCCTCGCCTTCCGCTTCAATCAACTCGCCCGGCGTCCGCCCTTCGCGCTCGCAGACGACGGCGTCCAAGTCTTCCCACGCGCAGCCGAGACGCCGCGCCAGAGCCTCCGCCACGCACGTCTTGCCCGCGCCCATGAAGCCCGCGATGACGACGCGCCGCGCCGACTGCTTGCCCTCCATCTGCGCTTACCTCTCGACCAACGCGTCGAGCAGTTTGAAGAACTCAGGGAAAGAGACGCCGACGCACTCTTCTGCGTCGATAATCTCTGTCTCGCCTTCGGCCACGAGCGCGGCGACGGAGAAGGCCATCGCGATACGGTGGTCGCCGCGCGCATCGAGCCGTGCGCCGCGCAAGCGTGCGCCGCCGACGACTCTCAACCCGTCTTCGTACTCTGTCACCTCCGCGCCCATCGCACGCAGATTCTCCACCGTCGCGCTGATGCGGTCAGACTCTTTGACGCGCAACTCGCCCGCTCCGCGAATCTCCGCGCCGCACGCCAACTGCGAGCCGACCACAGCCAGCAACGGCAACTCGTCAATCAACTCCGCCACCTCCGCGCCCCTCACAACAAACGACGCACGCTCAGCCTGTCCCTCATCATCCTTCCCCCCCCGCCTGCCCGCGACGCCGCGCACGCGCACATCGCCGACCGTCTCCGCGCACTCCTCGCGCACGTTCTCAAGGCGCAGGCCGCCGAGCGCGCGCAAGCGTTCGAGATAGGCCGTGCGCGTCGGGTTGAGGCCGACGCCTTCGACGCGTAAGTCCGAGCCGGGCAGCAGCATCGCGGCGGCGAAGAGAAAGGCGGCTGAGGAGATGTCTCCCGGAACTTTGAAGTCCCTCGCGGCGAACGACCCGCGCAGTCCCTCGACGGATATTTCTCGACGAGAGGCTGCGTCCTCGCGAATCTCTAAAGGCACGCCGAAGTGTCTGAGGACGCGCTCGGTGTGGTCGCGCGTGCGCGCTTCTGTCTCGACGACGGTCGTCCGCCCCTGCGCGCAGAGTCCTGCAAGCAGGACGCAGGATTTGACCTGCGCGCTCGCCACAGGCAACTCGTAGCGCACGGCCGCGAGCGGTCGCCGTCCCTCGATATGAAGCGGCGCGCGTCCGTCTACGGAGCGCACGCGTGCGCCCATCAGTTCGAGCGGCGCGATGATGCGGCGCATCGGGCGCGTCCGCAGAGAGGCGTCGCCCGTCAGCGTCGAGGCGAAAGGATGTGCGGCGAGCACGCCTGCCAGCAGGCGCATCGTCGTTCCGGAGTTGCCGCAGTCGAGCGCGCTCGAAGGCTCATGCAAAAGCGGCGCGCCGTCCCCCGCACGGTCGTCGCCCTCACCTGCGCCGACGCCTTCGACGACGACGGTGTTCGCTGTCCGCTCAATGCGCGCGCCGAGTTGCGCGAGACACCTGAGAGTGGCGGCGCAATCCTCGCTCGTCGAATAGTTCTCGATAACGGAGCGCCCGCGCGCCAGCGCCGCGACGAGCGCCGCGCGATGCGAGACGGACTTGTCGCCGGGCAGGCCGGGCAAATGCCCCGCCAGTCGTCGCGCCGGTCGTATCTTCATGCGGCCATCTTAAAGGATGGTGCGTGACAAGAGAAATCCGGGGCGACGGTCGAACTAAAGCGCGCGCCTGTTCGTTCATCTCTCCACTGCCCGCGCCGCGCGTGTGCTTTTCTTGACATGCGAGCGGCGGGCGTGCTAAACCGTGCAAGCTTCCGTTAGCTTTCCCAGTGTTCTTGCGTGGCTGCCGAGTCGTCCGCCTGCGTCTCTTGTTTCGGGGCGGGCGGTGTTTGCGGACACGAGTCTTTGAATCGTGACTGAAGAGACGACCGAAATCACTTTTCCGAGCCGCATCGAGGCCATCGCGGAGGCGGCGGCCGCAGCCACCGACCTCGCGGCTCGCTCCGGCTTTCCAGAGGAGGCGCTCTTCGGCATCGACATGGCTGTGCGCGAGGCGGTCACGAACGCCGTCCTGCACGGCAACAAGCAGGATGAGACGAAGCGGGTCGAACTGGGCTTCATCAATCAGGGTTCGGCGCTCGTCATCACCGTCCGCGACGAGGGGACGGGCTTCGACCCGGCTTCAGTGCCCGACCCGACCGACGCGCAGAATCTACTGAAAGCGTCGGGGCGCGGCATCCTGTTCATGCGCTCCTTCATGGACGAAGTGACATGGGAGCGCCATCCGCAGGGCGGGACGGTCGTCCGCATGACGAAGAAGCGAGAGAATAGTTTTCAGTAGTCAGTCATCAGGAGTCAGCGCGCGGGCAGTTGGCGCACTCTTTCGAGACTGACTCTTGTTGACTGACTACTGACTACTGAAAATGACAGTTATTTAAGGAGATTTTAGCAATGGCTGAACTGAACATCAGGGAACGTCAGGCAGGCGACGTGACCATCCTCGACATGGAAGGCAAGATTACTATCGGCGAAGGCAGCGTCGCCGTGCGCGGCGCCGTCCGCCGCCTGCTCGAAGAGGGCAAGAAGAAGATTCTGCTCAACCTTGCGGGCGTCAGCTACGTTGATTCGAGCGGCATCGGCGAATTGGTCTCATCCTTTACGACCATTAACCGCGAGGGCGGCGAGTTGAAACTGCTCAACCTGACGCAGAAGATTCAAGACCTGCTGGCGATTACCAAGCTTCTCACCGTCTTCGACGTTTACGACGACGAGTCAGCGGCGCTCAACAGCTTCAAATCCTAGTGATAGGTGATGGGTGAAGAGAGATGAGTGATAGGTGATAGGTGATGGGTGATAGGACAAAAACAGGTTTTCTCTTATCACTTATCACCCATCACCTATCACTCATCTCTTATCACTTATCACCCATCACCAATTATGTTGCGCCAGTCATTCCGCCGTCTGCTCGCGATTGACGACCCACCGGAGCGGACGGCGCTCGCTTTCTCCGTCGGCGTCTTTATCGCCTTCTCGCCCTTTCTCGGTCTGCACACCATCATGGCGACGGTGCTCGCCTTCATCTTCCGCTTCAACAAGATTGCCATCTACGCCGGGACGTTCATCAACAACCCTTTTCTGACGCTCGTCCCGATACTGGTCGCCTCCTACGCCGTCGGAGCCTTCCTGATGGGTCGCCCCTTGCGCCTCGACGCGGAGAAGATGCAACTGCTCAGAGACCCGCACCTGTTCTCCGGCGACTACTGGCGCGCGCTCGTCTCGGAGGCCGGAGACGTGCTCGTGCCCTTCGCCATCGGGGGCACGGCGCTCTCCATCGTTTGTTCACTGGCCGCCTATCCTGTTACCTTACGTCTGCTCCGCCGACGGCGGAAAGCGGCGATGAGTGATAGGTGATGGGTGATGATAGGTGATGAGTGATAAGTGAGAGGCGATAGGACAAAAACAGTTTTTCTCTTATCACCCATCACATATCACCTATCACTCTCTATCACCTATCACCGCCTTCGAGGCATCCGTCATCCGGCGCGGGGCATCTGTAGAAGACGCATGTCGCAGGCTTTTTGCGAGGTTCGACGCCGTGCGCGTCGTCTTTAGTCCACGCGAGAGATTTTCCGTTAAATCATGAAGAAGCAGCTTTTCGCCATCGCCGCGCTCGCCCTGTGCGCCCCGGCCTCTGCGGCGCGCGCGCAGAACACGCCGCCTCAAGCGTCGCCGCAAACGCAGCAGCAACAGCAACAGCCCGCGCCTCAGAATCCACGAACCGCGCAGGCGCCGCGCCTCGACCTCTCTGACTATGGCGTGGAGTTCGAGCCGGATGCGCGGCTCGTCGTCGTGATGGCCGCGCTCGACGCCGCCGGGTGGGAGACGGGCGTCGAGCCGTCGCCGTTCAGGCAGGCAGTGAGGCGCGATTATGCTGCGCTCGACCCGACCTTACGCGAGCGCCTGCGCGACTTCTACACGCGCTACAAATTGCAGGGCAAAGCGACGCCCGCCGAGCAGGCCGCGCGCTACGTCTCGCTCGCCTACGCGCTCGGCCCCGCGCCCGACTTCGCCGCGCCCCCACGCACCGAAGACCTCCCGACGGGGCTGTTAGACGTGCTCGACTTTGCGCCGCTCGTCCGCGCCTTCTATCGCGGAGCGAACTTGCAGGAGCGTCTGCCCGAATACCTGCGCGCCTATCGCGCGGAGGCCGACCACCTGCGTCTGCCGACGAGCCTGATGGTGCGCGAGGTTGTCTCTTATCTGCGGCTGCAACCCGTCACCACGACCGTCGAGCGCACGGCGGCCTCCGACCCGACGCGTCCCGCAGACCAGAAGAAGAAGAGCGACCAGCAGAAACGCGTGACGGTCGTGCGCGAGAAGCCGCGCCGCTTCTTCGTCGTGCCAGATTTGCTCGGCGCACCCGGCGCGATTAACTTTCGCGTCATCGGCGACGATTACTACGCCATCGTCCCGCCCGGCATCGACCCAACATCTTCGGAGATGCGCCGCGCCTACATACAATATCTTGTAGACCCGCTCGTCCTCCGCTACAACCGCGCGGTGGCCGCACGGCGCGTCGAGATTAGACAACTCATCGAGGAGCGTGCGCGCTCCGGCGCGGAAGCGACGCCGGACGTGTTTCTCACGGTCGCGCGTTCGCTCGTCGTCGCCGCCGATGCGCGCATGGACGCCGTCGCACGTCTCGAAGCCTTGCGGCAGGAGACGAGCGCGCGTTTGCAGAGAGCGGGCGCAGACGCGTCGGCGCGTGCCGCAATCACGAAGGAGACAGAGGAGGCGCGTGCCGCAATAGAGGATGCGCGCGTCGCGCAGTTGGCCGAAGCCTTCGAGCGCGGCGCGGTGCTGGCCTTCTATTTCGACGAGCAACTGCGCGGACTCGAAACTTCCGGCTTCGACATCTCGAACTTCTTCGGCGATATGATTTCAACTTTTGAACTGGCGCGCGAGACGCGGCGTCCGTCCGAGTACGCGGCGGCCGTGCAACGCTACCGGGAGGCACGCGAGAGAGCGCGTGCGGCGGCCGAGGCCGCGCGACGCGAAGGCGAGCGTGGGCGACCGTCCGAGCAGCGGGCGGCCTTGTTGAAGGCGCTCGACTCGGTTGACCAATTAGTCAGACAGAAGAGCTACGAGGAAGCGGAGACGCGTCTGCGCGCGATGCTTCAGGAGTTTCGCGGCGAGCCGCGCGTCTTCTACGCGCTGGCGCAGGTGGCGAGCGTCTCGGCGCAGGATGCCTTCGACGAGAACTTGCAGGCCGAGCGACTGACGCGCGCGCTCTCCTTCTACAGACAGGCCGTGATGGCCGCTTCGCCCGACACGGACGGCGCGCTCATCTCACGCGCGCGTGTGGCGAGCGGCCGCATCCTGCTATTCCTCGAACGCAAGGAAGAGGCGCTCAAAGAGTTCGACGCAGCCATCGCGCTCGGCGAAGCGACGGGCGGCGCTGCGTACCGCGAGGCGCTGGCCGAAAAGAGAAAGCTGACCGGCCAGCCATAAGCACTTAACCCGGCACGAATGACTGAGGGGGGGC
>DASZCR010000132.1:0-5783 GCA_035942915.1 Pyrinomonadaceae bacterium
GGTCAGACCAGACTCGGCCGCCGCGCCGCTTTTTCGTTTGCGCCGTAGCAACGCGAGGCCACGCGGCTCGCAACTAAGTCGCAAATTCGCACGTCCGGCGCGAGCGTGAAAAATTTTCTTCGCCGCTCGGCCAACAGTTCCGCCCGTCCCGTGTCTACGGAGACAACCTTTCGCGAAAGGTCTAATGAGGTGATTGCCAGCGAAGACGAACTAATCGAACGCGCTCAGGCAGGTGACACGGAAGCTTTCTGCCAACTTGCGAAAAATTATCAACGCCGCGTCTACTCGCTTGCCCTGCACTATTGCCGGGACGTGCACGACGCCGAAGACCTTTCGCAGGAGGCTTGGCTCAAGGCTTTCAAGTCGGTGGGAAAGTTCAGAGGTGAGGCGAGCTTCTACACTTGGTTGCGCCAGATAGTCATCAACACTTTCCTCAACCGCCAGCGCGAGATGAGCTTCATGACGGGTCACGAGAGGACGAAGGTGAGGATGGAAGAGCTGAAGGAGGCTGACGACTCTAGTGTCACCCGACCGCGCTTGACGGAGCCGGAAGGGAGACTTCATCAGAGCATCCTCGTCGGGCGTGTGATGGAGGCGCTCGGAGAGTTGACGCCGCCGCAACGTCTCATCTTTCTCCTCAAGCACCGCGAGGGAATGACCTATCAAGAGATTTCCGAAGCCCTTGGGTGTTCGACCGGCGCGGTCAAAAAATCACTGTTCCGCACGGTCTTGAAACTGCGCGCCGCGCTGCGGATAGAGGCCGGACAGGCTGTTGACTACGCGGCGCACGCGGCCGGTGAGAACAACTGAGGCAAAAGGACGAGAAGAGCGATGCACGATTGCGAAGTGACGAAAGAGAGGCTGGTCGATTTGCTCTTCGACGAGTTGGACGAGGTCTCGCGACAGCGCACGCTGGTCGAGGTCGAAGCGTGCGCGCGCTGTTCCGGCCAGTATCAATCGATGACGGAGACGCTCCACGTCTTCAATCAGGCGGCTGAATCCGCCCTGCCCGGCGAAGAGTTCTGGGCAGGCTATGAAGAAAGGTTTCGCACACGTATGGCACAAGCAATTCCTCCCAACGCCTGGCAACAGGACGCGGCGGCGGCGATGGGTCTCGCACGCGCCGAGTACCAACTGACGATGCTCGAAGACGAGGGACTGACGCGGCGTCTCTTCAAGGAACTGGCACGCGTCCGTCACGAGTCGGAACTGACGTGGCCTGAGTTCAAGCGCGACCCCTTCGGCTTCGTCTCCCGCTCGGCGACGGCCTACGGTCGCGCCGCGCGCGGCTTCTTCTCGCAGCGCGACGTGGCGCTCGCCACCGCCTCGGCCTTCGTCCTGCTGTTCTTCATCCTCGGCGGCGTCTATGCCCTCGAACGCCTGCGGATGTCGCGCGCGGAACTGGCGGCGCGTGGAGAGAACGCGGAACTTGAGTTCATAGGGATGGTTGACATCCCCGAAGAGCAGGAGAAACCGGACGACGGGACGGCCGGGTTCAGGAAAGGCGACGGCGGCGGCTCGAAGCCCAAGCAGGAGAAGGCCGGTGGTGGTGGCGGCGGCGGCCGCAACGAACTGACGCCCGCCTCGCACGGGAATCCTCCTTTGGCGCAGTTAGGGCCGCAAATTCTACCGCCCAATCCGCATCCGTCGGCCATCAAGAATCCGAGTCTGCCGGTCACTCCGACTTTGGACGTTGACCCGGCTTTGATGCCTGACCCCAAGCCCGGCCCCATCGGCGACCCGAAGGCGACCGCGACAGTGCCCTCTTCGGGGCCGGGCAGCGGCGGCGGGATGGGAGATGGCACGGGCGGCGGGATGGGTTCGGGTGAAGGCGGCGGCTACGGCCCCGGTCGGGGCGGCAATATGGGAGGCGGTAACCGGCGTGAAGGCGGCGGCGGCGATGGTGGCGATGGCGGCGGCGGTGAAGACTACACGCGCAATTTCAATGCGCGCGAAGTGACCCGAAAGGCCGTGCTCGTCTCCAAACCGGAACCCGGTTTCACTGAGGCGGCGCGCAGGAATAACGTGACCGGCACGGTGCGTCTGAGGATGCTGCTGGCCGCTAACGGTTCGGTGTCGAACATTTCTGTCGTCAAAGGATTGCCCGATGGATTGACGGAGAAGGCGATAGCGGCGGCGCATCGGATAAGATTTACTCCGGCGCAGAAGGATGGGCGCAACGTCAATCAATGGGTGGTCATCGAGTACAACTTCAACATCTACTGAGCATCACCGAGAGTATCGGAAGCACTGTCGGGGCAGAGACGGCTGCTCTGTCCCGACAAAAGGATGCGACCTCAAAGGTTCAGGGCGCGGAGGATGATGATTCCTCCGCGCCCTGTTCATTGATGCGAGCGTGTGTGGCGTCGCTGCGTTTCAGCGCGCCAGTTTTTCGGCCACGCGCTTGATGCGTTCGACACCCTCCTTGAGCCGTTCGAGCGAGGTGGCGTAGGAGATGCGTATGTAGCCGTCCGCGCCGAAGCCCGCGCCGTCCGTGACGACCGTGTGCGCTTCCCTGAGGAGCATGTCTGCCAACTCGCCCGAAGTCTTCACCTCACCGCCCAGACAGCCGCGCACGTCCGGGAAGGCGTAGAACGCGCCTTCGGGATGCACGGAGCGAAAGCCGGGAATCTCCTTGAGCGCCTCCGTCAGCCAGTCGCGCCGACGGCGATATTCCGAGAGCATCTCGGCCACACAGTCCTGCGAAGAGTTGAAAGCGGCGGCCGCTGCGTGTTGCGCGACGGAACTCGGATTGCTCGTCGAATGGCTCTGCACTTTGAGCATCGCGCGCGTCCAAGCCTCTGATGCGAGCGCGTAGCCGATGCGCCAGCCCGTCATCGCATAAGTCTTCGAGAACGACCCGGCGATGCAGAGACGCGTGCGTAGCTCCGGCGCGAGTTTGGCCGCGCTGAAGACCTCCGCCGGTTCGTAGACGAAGCGCAGATAGCACTCGTCCGAGACGGCGTAGAGGCGACGCTCCGTGACGACCTCCATGATGTTGCGAAACTCTTCGGGGGCGATGACGCGTCCCGAAGGGTTTGACGGCGAGTTGATGATGATGAGGCGTGTGCGCGGCGTGATGGCGCGCGCCACCTCGTCGGCCGTCAGATGAAAGCCTGATTCCTCCGTCTCGATGAAGACGGGAGTCGCGCCCGCAAACTTGACGATTTCAGGGAACGTCACCCAGTAAGGCTTCGGGATAAGAACTTCGTCACCCGGTTCGACGAGTGAGACGATGGCATTGAAGAGCGCCTGCTTGCCGCCGGCCGTCGCCATCACCTCCGCCGTGTCGAAGCGTGCGCCGAACTCGCGTTCGTAATAGCCGACGACGGCCTCCTGCAAGTCTTTCGTCCCACCGGTCGCCGTGTACTTGGTACGCCCCTCGCGCAGACCCTCGAAGGCGGCGAGTTTGATGTGTTGGGGCGTGTCGAAGTCTGGCTCGCCTGCGCCGAGGTCAACCACGTCAGCGCCGGTGTCGCGCAAGGCCATTGCCGCCTGCATCGCCACCAGCGTCGCCGACGGTTGCATCCGCCTCACACGCTCGGAGGCGCGAAAGTCGGTCTCCACCACAGATTCTTGCATGCTGCTCAAAGGTTTCGTGTCGCCTTGTCGAGAAGTATGGACTGATGGTAGCGGCTCACGTCGCAGTGACGCAAGCCGCCACGCAGCACTGAGCGAGGAGTGATGTCGCAGCAGGTTGAGAGGCTCTTACTTCTTCGAGCCGCCTTTTTTGCTCGCGCCCTTCTTCGCGCCGCCTTTGCGTGCGCGCGTCTTGGCGGCCTTCTTGGCCGAGGCTGACTTGGCCTCCGCCGAACGCGAGGCCGCCGCCGCTCCGCCCTTCCGGCCGCCCTTGCGCGCCGGTTCTTTGTTCTCCGTCTGGCCGCGCCCGGAGCCGCTCTTCTTACCGCCGCCTGAAGACTTGTTGACCGTCGCCCACGCAATGCGCTCGGCCGACTTCTTCGACTTGCCGCTCTTGCGTGCGCTCTCTTCGATGTGCTCTGCCTGTCGCTTCTGCTTGTCTGTATATGCTGACTTGTCGCCTCTAGGCATTCCAGCAAACCTCCTTCGGTGTGTTTGAAGTTAACTGCCGACGAGCTTGCGTCGCATCCGCTTCTCGACGCGTGCCGGGACGAGTCCGTCAACAGAGCCGCCGAGATGAAAGACCTCTTTGACGAGCCGCGAACTGACGTAAGAGTAAGCTTCGGCCGACATCATAAAAACAGTCTCGATGGACGGCTCAAGACGACGATTCATGAGCGCCATCTGCAATTCATACTCGTAATCGGAAATGGCGCGGATGCCGCGCACGATAGCATCGGCCTGCTGCTCGACGGCGTACCTGACCAGCAACCCTTGAAAAGAATCGACGCGCAGGCGGCACTCGCCGGAGTTAATCTCCGCAGCGACCTCTGCGAGCATCTCGCGGCGCTCGTCGATGGTAAACATCGGCTGCTTTTCCGGGTGGACGAGGATGGCGATGATAATCTCGTCGAAGAGTTTCGCGCCGCGCTCGATGATGTCGAGGTGGCCGTTGGTCACGGGGTCGAACGAACCGGGATAGATGGCACGTCGCATAGAAGCTAGTGCGCAAAGTATCACAGCGCCGCACGCGAGAACAAATGATTTAGTTGTGATAGATGATAAGTGATAGGTGATAAGAAGTGATGAGTGATAAGTGATAGGTGATAAGAGCAGACGGGATTCCTCCTATCACCTATCACCTATCACCTATCACTCTGTTCCTATTACCTATCACTCTTTAGCACCGACTAGTGTCTTGACAGTGTGACGGCGTGGTGCTTCAATACGTGGACGACAAACGTGGTGAGTTAAGGCGACTTGCGGCCACGTAAAATAAACCGCTAAACAGCTCGGCGCGTCCTTCCCGCGCGGAAGACCGACGCACGGAATCAGGCTTCGGAACGGTTCAGCAGAAGAAGCCCCGCGTTGTTTGGCGCGGGGCTTTCAGTTTGCACGCGACAACTGTCGTTCGCGGCCGTTAACCGAAGCCTGCGCCGGAAAAGGATTCACGGATGAGCGATTTTCTCAAAACTTTGCGCGAGCGCGTCATCGTCTTCGACGGCGCGATGGGCACGAACCTTCAGACGCAGAACCTCTCGGTTGACGACTACGGCGGAGCACAGTTCGAGGGCTGCCCCGAATACCTGCTCATCAGCAAGCCGTCGGCGGTCGAACGCGTCCACGCGGGCTTCTTCGACGTGGGCTGCGACGTGGTCGAGACGGACTCTTTCGGCGGTCTCCCCTACGTGCTCGACGAGTACGGCATCGGCCACATGGCCTACGACTTGAACTTCCGTGCCGCGCAACTGGCACGTCGCGTCGCCGCCGATTATTCGACCAGAGAGCGGCCGCGTTGGGTGGCAGGCTCGATGGGGCCGGGAACGAAATCGCCGACGCTCGGCCACATCCGCTTTCAGGAAATCAAAGCGGCTTATGGCGTGCAGGCGCGCGGCCTCGTTGACGGCGGCGTTGACCTGCTCATCGTCGAAACCTGTCAGGACTTGCTTCAAACGAAGGCCGCGCTGATTGCCATCTTCGAGTACTTCGAGGAGATTAAGAGACGGATTCCCGTCATCGCGCAGGTGACCATCGAGACGTTCGGGACGATGCTGCCGGGCACGGAAATCAGTGCGGCGTTGACGGCGCTCGCGCCTTTCCCCATCGATGTCGTCGGCATGAACTGCGGCACGGGGCCGAGAAACATGACGGAGAGCCTCCGTTACCTGTGCGAGAACTCGCCGCTGCCCGTCTCCGTGCTGCCG
>DASZCR010000133.1:0-13913 GCA_035942915.1 Pyrinomonadaceae bacterium
GCTTCGAGTTGATCTGGTCGCGCGACGAGAGCGTGTGATCCAAATCCATGTCGCCCATCACGGCGCGCATGCCGGTGATGGTGAGCTGGACGATGCCGCCGATGAGGTCGGCGATCTCATAGACGGCCTTGATGGGGTCGGTGATCTGCCAGTAGACGACCGAGTCGACGTGGATGGTCACGTTGTCGCGCGTGATGACGGGCTGCGGCGGGAGGTCGATGAACTGCTCGCGCAAATCAATCGAGGCGAGCCCCGGCCGCACGTTCGTCCAGTAGACGCCGCGCGGCTTGTCGAGGAAAGGCACGATGATGTTGAGGCCGCTTCCGGCCACGCGGCTGAAACGTCCCAGACGCTCAATCAGCATCACGGTCGCCTGCGGCACTATCTTGATGGTCTTGGCCGCGACGACCATCACGGCGAGGGCGAGGAAAACGAGGAGAATCAGGGGTGTCATGTGTAAAGCCTCCGTACTTGATGAAGCACCGGGATAAAGAAACGAGACGTGCAACGGGTCGGCCTCAGCCGGACTATATCGGCGCAAGCCAGACTATAACGGATTCGCGTCGTCGTTTGAAGGAGTCTCGTGCAAGGCCGCATCGTCGCCGCCGCACGCCGCTTCGACGATGAGCGCGGCCGACAACACTTCGCGTTCCTCGAAGGGACGACCGACGAGTTGGACGCCGACCGGCAAGCCCTCGCGCGTCCGCCCGACCGGCACGCACACGGCCGGAAGGTCGAAGGCGTTGAACGCCTGCGCATGTGCGAAGGCGCGGAAGGTGCTGAGCGTCGCGCCACCGACCTCGACCGCGCGCGTGTCGTGCGCGTAAGCGGCGACCGCGCCGACGGGCGCGACCAGAAGCGGCGTGTCCTCCATCCACGCGAGCAGTTCCGCGCGCAGACGGTCGCGCTCCGCCCACGCGTCGAAGTATTCGTCGAGGCTCGGCGACGCGGCGCGTGCGGCGCGTTCGAGCAAGAGACGCGCCACCTGTCCGGCCTCCGCCTCGCGTCCGGCGTAAGCGGCGCGAACGAGCCTCTGTGTCGGGTACGCGAAGAGCTTCGTCCATACTTCGCCGCCGCGATTGACGTGCGGCGGATGCCGCTCCGAGACATCAAGCCCTGCCTCTGCGAGCGCACGCGCGGCGCGCTCGACCGCACGGCGCATTTCATGCGAGACGGGAGTCGTGCCGTCGTCTGCGTACCATGCGACGCGACGCCCGCGAAGATTCTGCGCGGCGCGTTCGTGCGCTTCGTCTTCGTGTGACGCCGTCTGATGAGAGCCGGTCAGCACGTCGAACAACAAGGAGAGGTCTGCGACGCGGCGAGCGATGGGGCCGAGGCTCGCGCCCAACGCGAACGCGCCCTCGACCGGCGGAAAATGGCCTGCGCCGGGAATGCGTCCGGCCGTCGCCTTCAGACCCGCGACGCCGCAGAAGTGCGCGGGGATGCGTATCGAGCCGACGAGGTCGCTGCCGAGACTCGCCGCCGCAAGATGCGCGGCCACTGCCGACGCACATCCGCCGCTCGAACCGCCCGGCGTGAGACGCGCGTCGTGCGGGTGGTTCGTGCGCCCGAAGACTGGATTGTCGGCCGTGTAGTCGAGCGCGCTCTCGGACGGGTTGGTCTTGCCGATGATGAGCGCGCCCGCCGCGCGCAGGCGCGCAACGGCCGCCGCGTCCCTGTCGGGCACAAAGTCGGCGCGCATCCGCATCCCGTAGGTTGTGCGCAGGCCGCGCGTCTCAATCGTGTCCTTGACCGTTAAGGGCACGCCGTAGAGAGCGCCCCTCTCCTGCACAGACTCGACTGCGCGCGCACGTTCGAGCGCGTCTGGCGCGAGCGTCACAATCGCATTGAGATGCGGATTCAGACGCGCGATACGCTCAAGGTAAGCCTCGACCACTTCGACCGGCGAGACCTCGCGCCGCCGCGTCAGCGCGGCCAGACGCGCCGCCGAAAAGCTGGTTAAATCATCCATAAGCGACGGGAGTAGTGTTGATTACTTTGTGAGCAGTTCGATGAACTTGCGCGCGGCCGTGCTGAGCGTGCGGTCGCTGCGGTAGATGATGCCGACCGAGCGCGTCCATTCAGGCTCGGAGAGCGGCACGACGGCGAGTTGCCCCGTCCGCTGTTCGTCGAGCACGGAAGGGCGCGGGACGATGGCGAGGCCGAGTCCGACTTCGACGGCGCGCTTAATCGTCTCGATGTTATCGAACTCGGCCGCGCGTCGTACGGAGACGCCGTGTGCGCGCAGGATTTTGTCGGTCGCGCGGCGCGTCGGGATGTCGCGCTCGAAGAGGACAAAGTCTTGGTCTTGGAGGTCTGTCGCGCGCAGTTTGCGCCGTTTGGCGAAGGCGTGCGCGGGCGGGCAGATGAGCACGAGGCGGTCGCCGCCGAGCGGCACGATTTCGAGTCCTCGCCGCTTCTCCGGGTAGGCCACCACGCCGAGGTCAACCGCGCCGCTTAACACGTCGCGCACGACGCGCGTCGTGCGACTGTATTCGAGGTCGATTTTCGCCTGCGGGTAGAGCGACATGAACTGGCGGACGTGGTGCGGCAGTTCGTGCAGGCCGACGCTGTAGACGGTTGCCACACGGACGCGCCCGCTGACCGTTCCTGAAAGCTGCCGCATGCTCTCCTGCAAAGAGGCGTAGGCTCTGAGCACCTCGCGGCTCGCCTGATAAAAAGCCTCGCCCGCCTCCGTCAGACTCACCTCGCGGCGTCCGCGCACGCGCTCCAACAGACGCCGTTTGAACTTCTCTTCGAGGCCGCGCACCTGCTGGCTGACGGCCGATTGCGTGACGAAGTTGCGCTCGGCCGCCTGCGAAAAACTCTGCGTCTCGACGAGGTCGCAAAAGATTTTAAGGGTTTCTACCTGCACGCCTTCGATTATAAGTTTTGCTCAACATCTGACGCAAGATTTTTCATTTAACCTTATATGCCTTTCCGGCTTAAAATTGCGTTTCAGGGAGACTTCGGAGAGATGGCAATGCGGCACATAGGGGCGCAGGCGCGGCCGGCAGCGCGCAGGAAGGAGGCGCGCCCCTCTAACTTTTGCATTTCCGGCGTCACTCTATATAATCCCCCTCGTCCGTTTCAATCCAGAAAATCTGTTCGCCGAGCGCCCCGGCCGGGAAGTCGCGCCACAGAGAGCGCACGCACCGTTCCGGTCGCGGATGGGAGCACATCTTGAGCTATGGCCGTCCGTCTCAGTAAAACTTTCGTCCTGCGCAAGTTGCATCAGCTTTCGGGAATCGTGCCCATCGGCGCGTTTCTTCTCGAACACCTCTACACCAACTCGAAGGCGGCACACCCTGAACACGGCCAGCAGCACTTTAACGAAGCCGTCAGCGACCTTCAGGCGATGCCCTACATCCTCCTGTTGGAAATCGGGCTGATTTTCATCCCGCTGCTCTACCACGCCATCTACGGGATGGTGATGACGTGGGAGGCGCGCCCGAACAATCTCAACTACCCATACCCGCGCAACTGGTTCTACACCATCCAGCGCGCGACGGGCGTCGTCCTCTTCTTCTTCATCCTCTTTCACGTGCTCAACTTCCGCTTCGGCATGATACCGGGCTTAAACGAGAAGTCGGTGGCGCATTATCCCGGAGAGGCTTATCAGATAGTGGCCGCAGAGTTCCGCATGTGGTGGATTTTCCTCATCTACCTCGTCGGCATCTTTTCGACCATCTGGCACTTCGCCAACGGCATCTGGCTCTTCGCCGTCGACTGGGGCATCGTCATCGGCGAACGCGCGCAGAGGCTTACGGGCTACGCCTGCATCGGCATCGGCCTCGTGCTCTTTGCCTTCTGGGTCAACGTCGCGGTCGCCTTCGTCCGCCCCGGCGGTCTGTTAGGAGGGATACTTTACTGAGATGGCAGGACAAAACGGCATCAGGATAGCTATCGTCGGCGGCGGACTGGCAGGTCTCGCGGCGGCCATGAAGATTGCCGAGGCGGGTCACTCCGTCGACCTCTTCTCGGTCGTCCCCGTCAAACGCTCGCACTCGGTCTGCGCGCAGGGCGGCATCAACGGCGCCGTCAACACCAAAGGCGAAGGCGATTCGACTTGGGAGCACTTCGACGACACGGTCTACGGCGGCGACTTTCTCGCCAACCAGCCGCCCGCCAAAGCCATGTGCGAGATGGCTCCGTCGATTATCTACCTCTTCGACCGCATGGGCGTTCCCTTCTCGCGCACGCGCGAAGGGCTGCTCGACTTCCGGCGCTTCGGCGGCACCAAACACCACCGCACGGCCTTCGCCGGAGCATCGACCGGCCAACAACTGCTCTACGCGCTCGACGAACAGGTGCGCCGCTTCGAGGTTGCGGGCAAGGTCAAAAAGTATGAAGGATGGGAGATGATGTCGCTCGTCCTCGACGACCATCAGGTCTGTCGCGGACTGGTGGCGATGGAGCGCGCCTCGCTTGAGTTGAAGGCTTTTCCGGCCGACGCCGTGATTATGGCGACCGGCGGCCCCGGCCTCATCTTCGGCAAGTCTACGAACTCGATGGTCTGCACAGGTTCGGCCGTCGCCGCCTGCTATCAACAAGGCGCGCGCTACGCCAACGGCGAGTTCATACAGGTTCACCCGACTTCGATTCCGGGCGAAGACAAACTGCGTCTGATGTCCGAGTCTGCGCGCGGAGAGGGCGGGCGCGTCTGGGTTCCGCGCCAGCAAGGTGATAAACGCGCGCCGTCTTCGATACCGGAGAAGGAGCGCTGGTATTTCCTCGAAGAGAAGTATCCGGCCTACGGCAACCTCGTCCCGCGCGACATCGCCACGCGCGAAATCTTTCAGGTCTGTCTCGACGGCTACGGCGTCGGCGGCGACAATCAGGTCTATCTCGACCTGACGCACATCGACGCCGCCACCCTCGACCGCAAGCTCGGCGCGATTCTGGAAATCTACGAGATGTTCGTCGGCGACGACCCGCGCCACGTCCCGATGAGAATCTTCCCCGGCGTCCATTATTCGATGGGCGGCCTCTGGGTTGACTTCGAGCAGCGCACCAACATTCCGGGGCTGCTCGCCGCAGGCGAGTGCGACTACTCCATTCACGGCGCAAATAGACTCGGCGCAAACTCGCTCGTCAGTTGCGTCTACGGCGGCTTCGTCGCTGCGCCTGCGGCCATCGAGTTCGCCAAAAACGTCGCGCGCAACGGCTCAAACGGCTCGCGCCTCTACGAATCCGAACTCAAACGCCAGCAGGAAATCAACGACGGACTCATCAAACAGACCGGCAACGAGAATCAGTATGTCATCCACGAAGAGATGGGCAAGTTGATGACCGACAACGTGACGGTCGTGCGCTACAACGACAAGTTGCAGGCCACCGACTACAAGTTACAGGAGTTGCAGGAACGCTACCGTCGCATCTCCATCAACGACTCGAACATGTGGGCGACGATGTCTCTGCCGCACGCGCGCCAACTCAAGAACATGCTCGACCTCGCGCGCGTCATCACGCTCGGCGCACTCAACCGCAACGAGTCGCGCGGCGCACACTACAAGCCGGACTTCCCGCAACGCGACGACGAGAATTTCCTCAAGACCACCATCGCCGAATACTCCGGCGAAGGCCCCGTCCTCTCCTACGAGCCTGTCGATGTGTCGCTCATCCGCCCACGCAAGCGCGACTACAGCAAGGGCAAACAGGAGAAGCAGGCCGAGGCCGCAACGGCCGGTGCCGCCGGTTCGACGCTTCCCATGAAGGACGGTGCGTCGCAGGTTCCGCAGGAGGGCTGGGAGCAGAAGCCGAGAGATTTGACGGGGCCGGCGGTCTGGAATCAGAACAAGGAGCAGGTCAGGGATGTCAATCACGGCGAGGCCGAGACGCGCCGCGAACAAGGCAAGGGATTAGAAGACGCAGGGGGTAAATCAGACGAGGTATGAGCACGCACACACAGAGCACACACGGCAACGTCCAGCGCGCCGCCCCGAAACAGGTCGAGATTCGCATCCGCCGCCGCGACCGTCCCGACGCGCCGCAGCGTTGGGAAGAGTTTCAGATTCCCTACCGCCCGAATCTCAACATCATCTCGTGCCTGATGGAGATTCGCAAAAACCCTGTCACCAAGGACGGACGCCCGACGACGCCTCCCGTCTGGGACATGAACTGTCTCGAACAGGTCTGCGGCATCTGCACGATGGTCATCAACGGGCGCGTCCGACAGTCTTGCTCCGCCCTCGTAGACCAGTTGGAGCAGCCCATCACGCTCGAACCGATGTCGAAATTTCCGAACGTCCGCGACCTCGTCGTTGACCGCACGGAGATGTTCGAGCATCTCAAGCGGGTCAAGGCGTGGGTCGAGATTGACGGCACATACGACCTCGGCCCCGGCCCCAAGATGTCGCCTGAGGAAGTGGCCGAACGCTACGCCTACTCGCGCTGCATGACCTGTGGCTGCTGCCTCGAAGCCTGCCCGCAATACGGCGACGGCAACTACATCGGCCCGCAGGCCATCGCGCAGGTGCGCTACCAGAACATGCACCCGACCGGCAAAATCACGCGCGACGAGCGGCTCGAAGGCATCGTCGGCGACGACGGCATCACCAACTGCGGCAATGCACAGAACTGCGTCCGCGTCTGTCCCATGTCCATCCCGCTCACGAAAGCCATCTACGAGGAGAACCGCGAAACAGTCATCTACGGGCTCTTCGGCTGGCTCAAACGCTAGGACTCCCCAACACACGAAACACGCCCGCGTGGGGTGCGCGAAACTCTCGAAAACAGTGTCGCGCGCCCCACGCGTTTTCTCGCCCTGCAAGCCCTCACGCAGCACCTTTCGACGCGTCGTGAGATGCCCGCCAAACTCGTTGCAAATTTTCTTACATAGTCGATAAAAGCCAACATTATCAACAGTTAGGGTCGGTGCGAAAGATTTATCTCTTGCTTTCCAAATTCCTGCACGTTAACCTCTCGCCACATGAGGCCACCTCGCCGGGCTGAGTACTTTCCGGCGCTCATCAATAGACGAATGACAAAAGAGGCCGACGCCACATGCGGCGACGGCTGGCGGACAGAAGAGAGATAGCCTGAGCGAGATAGCGTGTGTCTACAGGCTCGCTTCACACGTGCGGAGCGTGAGTCTGAGTAGGCTCGCTTCGGAAACTCGGCCGCATCTTTCATGAGCATGACGAACGCGTGCGGCGTTGCCTCGCTTGGCTCAAGGCGCGCCGCAGTGTTGGAAGGTCTCGATGTGTTCATCTGAACAGTCTTACTTGGACGGTCTCTCTCCCGATGAACGCGCTCTGCTGCGTTGCAGACTCGTGAGAAGGCTCGAAGAGAGAGGCGATTACGAAGAGGCGAGCGCGGTGTTGGGAGAGTTGTGGCCGCGCGTCGGCGAGCGTCCTGCGGTCGAGGGTCTGGCCGACGAGGTCGCGGCAGAAGTCTTGCAACAGGCAGGCGTCTTGACGAGCAGTCTGGGCAGCGCCAAGCAGATTGAATGGGCGCAGGAGACGGCCAAGAATCTGCTTAGCGAAAGCGTCGAAATCTTCCAGAGGTTAGGCGCGCGGGAGAAGGCTCTGGAAGCCCACGCCGACCTCGCGCTCTGCTACTGGCGCAACGGCTCCTTCGACGAGGCGCGCCACCTGCTTCGACGGGTCTTGAACTGCCTCGGAGAGTCGAACGTCGAGTTGGCGGCGGCCGTCCTCTTGCGCAGCGCGATGGTCGAGAGAACCGCCAAGAGAATCAAAGAGGCGCTGCAAATCCACCTTCAGGCTTCGCCCCTGTTCGAGCGCATCGACAACCACACGCTGAGGGGAAAGTTTCACGGCAGTTTCGCGCTCGTCCTGAGAGACTTGGGGACGGCCGAGAACCGTCCGGACTACATCGACCGCGCGTTAATCGAATACTCTGCGGCCAGTTATCACTTCGAGCAGGCGGGACACGAACGCTACTGCGCACGCGTCGAAAACAATCTCGGATACCTGTTTTCGACCATCGGCAAGTTTGCGAAAGCACACGAGCACGTGCGGCGCGCGCGCGCTCTGTTCGTCAGATTGAAGGACGAGGGGAGCATCGCGCAGGTGGACGACACTGCGGCGCGTGTGCTGCTCGCGGAGGGGCGCGCGGCAGAGGCCGAGGAGGTGGCGCGCGCAGCCGTGCGGACGCTGGAAAAGGGCGGCGAACAGGCGCTTCTGGCCGAGGTTTTGACGACGCACGGCGTCGCGCTGGCGCGCACGTGCAACTATGAGGATGCGCGCCTCGCGCTGCAACGCGCCGTCCTCGTCGCCGAGCGTGCGGGTGACAGGGAGGGAGCGGGACAGGCCGCCCTGACCATCATCGAGGAGTTGTGCGAGCAGACGACGCCCGACGAGTTGGGGGCTGTTTACAGGCGCGCCACCTTCCTGCTCTCGCAGTCTCAACACCCATCTGTTCCGGGCCGCCTCGTCGCGTGCGCCGGGCGCGTCTTGGAGAGGCTCGCCTCATCCGTCGCGCCGTCGCGCGCGCCCGCGCGAAGTTTTGAGGACTTCAGACTCCCTTCCGGTTGGGATAAATTCTCCTTCCGGGCAGAGGTCAACCGCTACGAAAGCTTCCTCATCGAACGCGCCTTGCGCGACTCGCAGGGCGTCGTCACGCGCGCCTCGCAACTGCTCGGCTTCAACCACTATCAGAGCCTTCTGACGCTGCTTCAGAAACGACACAACAGTCTGACTCCTGTGCGTTCGCCCATCTATCCGCGCAAGCGCAGCATCGTCCGCGTCTCCGCGCGCGCGCCGCGCGGCAAGAGTGCCGTGACGATTCTGCACGCGGAAGATAACCCGATTATCGCAGACGCTCTGCGCGAAACGTTTGAGTCGGAAGGGTGGAGAGTCGAGACGTGTGCAGAGGGAACGAGCGCACTCGCACGCATCGAGGGCGAAGCGCATTTCGACCTGCTGCTCTTCGACTACGATATGCCGGGTCTTGACGGGTTGGAGTTGACGCGCAGAGTGCGTGCGCTCGCGCATCGGAGCAGCATTCCCGTCGTGATGCTCTCGGCTCATGATTGTGAGACGGAGGCTTTGAGGGCGGGCGTCAATCTTTTTTTGCGTAAACCCGAAGCCGTGCAGGAGTTGGTCGAGACGGTCGCGCGGCTAATCGGAGAGAGGGCGCGAAAGCCTTGAAGAGTTTCGCTTAACAAGCTCTCGGCGCGTGTCGGCGAAAGCCGGCGCGCGTCGGAGGCCGGCGTGGTTCCGGGTGGGGAGCCGCGCCGGTTAAGCAGAGGCGCAGTCGGGAGGTGGACGACTTCGGACTGCGCCTCAAGCATTTCTAACAGAAAACACACACGCACCGGCAACAACCTCACGCCGCTCTCTCATGCTCAGAGGCAGGCCGATTCAGAGTCCGAGCACGTTGACGAGTTCCTGCACGGAGGCGGCGCTCTTTTGCAGCGCGATGCGCTCTTCGGTCGTCAGGTTAATCTCGATAATCTGTTCGAGGCCGCGCGCACCCAGTTTGCAGGGTACGCCGACGTAGAGTCCCTGTATGCCATACTCGCCTTCGAGATAGGCGGCGCAGGGCAGTATCTTCTTCTTGTCCTTGAGAATCGATTCGGTCATCTCAACGGCCGCCGCCGACGGCGCGTAGTAGGCCGAGCCGGTCTTGAGCAGAGAGACAATCTCCGCGCCGCCGTTGGCCGTCCGTTTGACGATGGCGTCGAGTTGGTCTTTCGGCAGGAGTTCGGTGACGGGGATGCCCGCGCAGGTCGAATAGCGCGGCAGCGGAACCATCGTATCGCCGTGACCGCCGAGGACGAAGGCCGTCACGTTCTCGACCGACACGTCGAGCGCCTCTGCCAGAAAGCAGCGCATCCGCGCAGAGTCGAGCACGCCCGCCATGCCGATGACGCGGTGTTTGGGAAAGCCCGAACGCTTCAGAGCGACCTGACACATCGCGTCGAGCGGGTTCGAGACGATGATGAGAATCGAATCGGGCGAATATTTAATCACCTCGTCAACGACGTTCGAGACGATACCGGCATTCGTCTTCAGCAGGTCGTCGCGGCTCATGCCGGGCTTGCGCGGCAGACCGGCCGTGATAATCACCACGTCAGAGTCCTTCGTCTCGGTGTAGTCGTTGGTCGCGCCGACGAGACGCGCGTCGTAGCCCTCGACGGGCGCGGCCTGCGCAAGGTCTAAAGCCTTGCCCTGCGGCACGCCTTCCACCACGTCAACCAACACGACATCGCCCAACTCCTTGCTCGCCAGCCAGTGCGCAGCCGTCGCGCCGACGTTGCCCGCGCCGACCACAGTAATCTTGTTTCGCTTGCCCATCGTTTTCTTGTCCTTTCCTCCGAAGACGGGTATTAGAACGGGGAGGCGTACTCGGTCGGGGCGCGCTCCTTCAGGCGTGCGACCGGCCTCCGTCGTCTCAAAGTCGTAGTGTTGGATAGAAGAAGCGCGAGTGTAAGGCGCGCGCAAAGCGGGTGTCAAGGTAGCATGATATTTACAGACTGGCTGCGCCGACTCTTTACACAACGAGCGCGCGAAGAGCGCGTCGAAGAGCTGTCTGCGAACGTGGAGGACGCGGGCGAGGAGACGGGAGACCCGTTCGACCCTTTCCCGGAGCCTGTCCGTCTCGAAATACGCGACGTGATTGACCTCCATTCCATCCCTCCGCGCGAGGTGCGCGCCGTCGTCGAGGAGTATCTCTATCAGGCGCATCGCGCGGGCTTCGCTTCCGTCCGCATCATTCACGGCAAGGGCGTCGGCGTGCAGCGCGAAATCGTGCGCGGCGTCCTCTCGCGCACGCCCTTCGTCGCACACTACGCCGATGCGCCGCCCGAAGCCGGTGGATGGGGAGCGACTCTGGCGCGGCTGCACCCGCGCACGGAGGACGAAGAAGAGCTTGACGATGACGAAGTAGATGACGGGAGAGACGGCGCGTGAGCGATGCTCTCAGGCGACGACCGAGAGCAACTCGTTCCAGCAGGTTGTGTAGCGCGGCGAGCGACGCGCGGCGCGCATCTGCCACGCCTGCTTGAAGCCGACGGCGGCCAGACGCACCGTGTCGCGCCCCATCCGCGCGTTAATCTCATCGACGGCCTTCATCACGCGCCGCACCTTCTCGCGGTCAACGCCGTCGAACAGGTTCCTCTGGACAGGCGAGGCAGGCACGAGTTCGCCGAGCATGACGCCTGCCTTCTTGAACGTCGTGCCTTCACGAAAGGCGCGCTCGACGGCCGCGTGCGCCTCGCGTATCAGTTCCGGCGTGAGGTCGGTCGGCGCTCCGAGACGGACGACGGCCGTCGGCGCGTAGAGCGCCCCCGCGAAGCGGTCTGTCAACAGGAAGACCGTGAGGACGCGCGCCGCCAGACGCTCGCGTCGCAACTTCTCGGCCGCGCGCGTGACGTGAAAGGCGACGGCCTCGCGAATCTCCGCCAGCGCGTGGACGGGTCTGCCGAAAGACCTTGACGAAGTGATTCCCTTCTTCGAGCGCGGCAGCGTTTCCAGCGTGTGACACGGCACGCCGCGCAACTCATGCACGAGGCGCAGGCCATCGACGCCCATCTTCCGCTTAATCCAGCGCGCGTCTGCGTCGCGCAGGTCGAGCGCGCTTTTGAAGCCCGCACCCTTGAGCAGTTGCGCGCGCCTGTGGCCGACGCCCCACACGTCTTCGACGCCGACACTTGAGAGCGCACGCTCGACACGCGCCGGACTGAGGAGACTGACCACGCCCTCTGCCCTCTCCGATTTTTTGGCGACGTGCGCGGCCACCTTCGCCAGCGTCTTCGTCTGCGCGATGCCGACGCTCACCGGCAACCCCGTCCAACGCCTCACCGTCTGTCGCACCTCGCGCCCCGCCGCAGAGGCTTCCCTGTCGCCGCCGCGCGGCAGACTGACGAAGGCTTCGTCCACCGAATAGACCTCCACGTCCGCAGACCAATGGCCGAGCGTCTCCATCACGCGCGCAGACATGTCGCCGTACAGACCGTAGTTCGACGAGAGAACTTCGACGCCGTGTCTTTCGACAAGTTCGCGCACCTCGAAGAGCGGCACTCCCATCCTGATGCCGAGCGCCTTCGCCTCCTCAGAACGCGAGACGACACAGCCGTCGTTGTTCGAGAGCACGACGACGGGACGCCCCAACAGTTTCGGATTGAAGACGCGCTCGCAAGAGACGTAGAAGTTGTTACAGTCGACGAGCGCGAAGACGTTCGACATCGCTTCTCCACCCCATTCCTGTTCGTCAGTAAGAATGAATCGCGTGCATCACGCGCCCCCACACCTCGAACTCCATTCCGTCCGTGATTTCCAGCGGCTCGTAAGCCTCGTTTTCCGGCACGAGCCAGACGCGCCCCTCGATGATACGTAGACGCTTTACGCACAACTCGTCGTCGATGCGCGCGATGACGATGTCGCCGTCGTCTGAGCCGACGGCGCGGTCAACGACGAGAATCGCGCCCGGCCGAATCCCCGCGCCGAGCATCGAGTCGCCCGCGACGCGCACGTAGAAGGTCGCCGCCGGGTGCTTGACGAGATGCCGGTTGAGGTCTATCCGCCCCTCGACGTAGCTTTCGGCCGGAGACGGGAACCCCGCCGAGACGCGCGCCGAAAAGAGCGGACGCGCCAACCTCGTCGCTCGTGCAGGCAGAAAAACGGCCTCAATCATAAAAGCCCCTTTGTGTTTCACAGACGGAAGATTGTGCAACAGGCGGGATTCTAACGCGCCGACGTGCGCCAAGACAAGAGTTTTGTTTGTTGGCGCTTGAGCCGTGCGGAAAGCGAAAGCGGCGACCGGCGGGTGTGCGGGTCGCCGCTCTGACTGTAGTGCTGGTGCTCCCGGCTGGACTCTAACCAGCGACCTTCCGCTTAGGAGGCGGACGCTCTATACAACTGAGCTACGGGAGCGCGTCTGTGTGGAAGTTAGCAGAAGCGTCGGCGGCGCGGCAAGCGCGTCTTGCGTTCAGGACTGATACTTGAGTAGTGAGCGCACGTCGTAGCCTGCGAGTTTTTGTCGGCCGGGGAGGAATTCGAGTTCGACGACGAAGGTCAGACCGGCGACGCGTCCGCCGAGTTCTTCGACGAGGTTGACGACCGCTTTGGCCGTGCCGCCCGTCGCCAACAGGTCGTCGGCGATGAGGACGCGGTGGCCTTCGCCGACGGCGTCGCGGTGTATCTCCAGTGTGTCCTGCCCGTATTCGAGGTCGTAGGAGATGGAGGCGCATTCGGCCGGAAGTTTGCGCGGCTTGCGCACGGGAACGAAGCCCGCGCCGAGATGGTAGGCGAGCGCCGGGGCGAAGATGAAGCCGCGCGCTTCGATGCCGATGACCGTGTCGATTTGCGTTCCGCGAAACTGCTCGGCCATCGCGTCGATGGTGCGACGCAGCCCTTCGGCGTGCTTGAGCAGCGTCGTGATGTCGTAAAAGTTGATGCCCGGTTTCGGGAAATCGGGCACTTCGCGTATCAGTGATTTGAGGTCGTCCATAGCTTCAGGAATCAAGTCTCATCTTTCTATACGAAATGTCGGATACTGCCCTGTCGGCTCGACGCTCACTTCTTCGACGTGTGTGACGTGCGCGTGGGCGGGGCCTGCGGCGAGGTCTTGTTTGAAACCTTCGACGCTTTCGAGCGCGCCCTCAGCGAGCGCCTCGACGCTGCCGTCCGCCAGATTGCGCACGTAGCCCGTCACCTGATGACGCGCGGCCACGCGCTGCGTGAAGAAGCGAAAGCCGACGCCCTGCACTTCCCCTCTGATGTTGAACTTTCGTGCGACCTGCAAAGCTTCGCCCCCTTGTTAAGTAGTGCTGTCGGCGCAGCGCCGAGCGACGCGTATCCTAAAAGAACTTCTGTCGAAAATGCAATCCGGCCTCGTCTAACGCGTGAGCAACTCGACGACGCGCAGGCCGCCCGCAGGGATACGCACGCGTACTGCGTCGATGCCGCCTTCGCTGCCGACCTTCAACGTCTCGTCTTCAGTCCACT
>DASZCR010000134.1:0-20583 GCA_035942915.1 Pyrinomonadaceae bacterium
GAACTCTACCTCGCCATCGCCATCACAGGCGCGAGCCAACACATGGCCGGAATCTCCGAAGCCAAGACCATCGCCGCCATCAACACGGACCCGGACGCTCCCATCTTCAAGCATTGCCGCTTCAGCATCGTCGAGGACTACCGCAAGGTCGTCCCACTGCTCCGCGAGAAGCTGAAAGAAGTGATAGGTGATGGGTGATAGGTGATAGGAGAAGACAGTTTTTAATTCCTATCACCTATCACCCATTACTTATCACCCGATTAAAATGGAAGCCACGCGCGAGATTTACTGGAATGTGACGCAGGTGTGGGTGATGTACGCGTTGCTTGTGCCGACGGCGTTGGTCGCGGGGTACGGCGTATACAGGCACTTGAGCCGTTGGCGGCGCGGCGGGGCGGCGGGGGCGCGCTTTGACCGGCCTGCCGAGCGCGTCAGGCTTCTGCTCAAACATGGATTGGCGCAGCGGCGCACGGCGCGCGAGCGTTATGCAGGACTCTTTCATCAGTTCATCAGCTACGGCTTTGTCGTCCTGACCATTGCCACGACGGTCGTCGCGCTTGATGCAGACTTCGGCACGAGCATCATGCGCGGCAACTTCTATCTCTACTTTCAATCCTTCGTCGTTGACCTCTTCGGCGCGCTCGTCATGGTCGGCGTCATGATGGCCGCCGCGCGACGCTACCTGAAGCGGCCGAAGAAACTCGTCTATACGGACGAAGCGGCGTTGATTCTGGCGGTCATCTTCCTGCTCTGCCTGCAAGGATTTCTCATTGAGGGCTGGCGCATTGCGGCGACGAACGACCGCTGGGGAGCGTGGTCGCCGTTCGGCAACTTCGTCGCGCGTTGGTCGCGTTGGCTGATGAGCGTGGAGACCTTGCGGCAGGCTCACGTCGGCATGTGGTGGTTCCACCTCGTCTTGAGTTTCGCCTTCATCGCATGGCTGCCTTACACGAAACTGCTGCACGTGCTGACTGCACCGCTCAACATCTACACGGCCAACCTCGCGCCGCTCGGCGCAACGCTCAAGCAGATTGACTTTGAGAAGACAGAATCTTTCGGCGTCAACTCGTTCAAGGGGTTTACGTGGAAAGACCTGCTCGACTTCGACGCCTGCACAGAATGCGGGCGCTGCACGGCCGTCTGTCCCGCCAACACCGTCGGCAAAGAACTCTCGCCGCGCGACATCATTCTCGAACTGCGCAACCTGATGCACGAACGCCCGCGCGATGCCTTCGGACTCGTCGGCGCTGCCGCCGCAGACGCCAACGGCTCGCACGCGAACGCTGCTCTGACGCCCGCCGACCATCAGCCGACGACCGACGTGGAAGCACGAAAGCCTCTGCCGATTATCGGGACGACTCCCGCCACCGCGCCCGTCCCACTCTGGCAATGCACGACCTGCGCGGCCTGCATGGAAGCCTGCCCGGTCTTCATCGAGCAGATGCCGAAGATAGTTGATATGCGCCGCTTCCTCGTCATGGAGGAGGCAGAGTTTCCAGAGTCGATGCAGGAAGCCGTGATATCGCTTGAGCGGCGCGGGCATCCCTTCAGCGGCACGCAGTCGAGTCGTCTCGATTGGGCAGAAGGGTTGAACGTCAGACAGGCGGGCGAGGCGAAGGACGCGGAGGTCTTGCTCTGGGTTGGGTGCGGCGGCGCGCTGATTGAACGCAACCAGCGCGTGACGCGCGCAACGGCACAACTTCTCGAACAGGCGGGCGTCAAGTTCGCCATCCTCGGCCGCGAGGAGAAGTGTTCGGGCGACCCTGCGCGTCGCATCGGCAACGAGTTTTTGTTCGAGCAGTTGGCGCAGGAGAATGTCGGCACTCTCAACCGGCACGGCGTCAAAAAGGTCGTCACCTCCTGCCCGCACTGCTTCAACACTTTCAAGAACGAGTACCCGCAGTATGGCGGCTTGTTCGAGGTCTTTCATCACAGCGAGTTTTTGTCGCGGCTCGTGGACGAAGGTCGGCTCAAGCCGGTTGCGGAATCTGAGCGGAAGATAACCTTTCACGACCCGTGTTATCTGGGGCGGCAGAACGGCATCTACAACGCGCCGCGACAACTCGTGCAAATTTCTACGCGCGCCGCGTCGGTTGAGATGGAACGCAGCCGCAACCGGAGTTTCTGCTGCGGCGGCGGAGGCGGGATGAGTTTTGTTGACGAACCGCCGGATAAGCGCGTCAATCAGGAGCGAGCGCGCGAGGCGTTAGAGACCGGCGCGGATGTAGTGGCCGTCGGGTGTCCCTTCTGTATGACGATGTTGGAAGACGGCATCAACGCGCGCAAGGGCACGCGCGACGTAAAGGTGTTGGACGTGGCCGAACTGCTCTGGGAAGCGTCGCGGCCGAAGAATCTTTGATTCGCTGTTTACCGAGCGAGAGCATGTTATGGACTTGAATCTGACGCCGGGCGAGCGACAGTTCCGCGACGAGTTCCGCGCGTGGCTGGAAAGCAACGTGCCCGCAGAGTGGACGGGCGGCGGGACAGGCTCGGAAGACCGCGCGGAGTACATCGCGTATCTGCGCGATTGGCAGCGCAGGCTCTACGATGGTGGATGGGTGGGCATCTCTTGGCCGAAGGAGTATGGCGGGCGCGGCGCGACGCTGATGGAACAGGCCATCTTTCAGGAAGAACTGGCTCGCGCCAACGCGCCGCAGTTGATAGGAACAATCGGCCTTTCGCTCGTCGGGCCAACTATCATCGCACTGGGCACGGAGGAGCAGAAGGCGCGCTATCTGCCGAAGATTCTGTCGGGCGAGGAAATCTGGTGTCAGGGCTTCTCCGAGCCGAACGCCGGGAGCGACCTCGCCGCGCTCGGCACGAAGGCGACGCGCGACGGCGACGACTTCCTCATCAACGGCCAGAAAATCTGGACGAGCTTTGCGCAGATGGCCGATTGGTGTCTGCTGCTGGTACGTACAGACACGGAAGCGCCGAAGCACAAGGGCATTACGTGTCTGCTGGCCGACATGCACGCAGAGGGCGTCACCGTGCGTCCCTTGCGTCAGATGTCCGGCGACTCAGGCTTCAACGAGGTCTTCTTCTCGAACGTGCGCGTCAGCGCGCGTCAGGTTCTCGGCGAGGTTGACAAGGGTTGGACGACTGCCATCACTGCGCTGATGAACGAGCGCGCCAATCTCGGAACGGGGATACAAGTCGTCTTCAAGCGACACCTCGAAGCACTCATCGCGCGCTCGCGCACCATCGAGCGCGACGGGCGTCCGGCGAGCGCCGACCCCATCGTTCGCCAAAAACTCGCGCAGGCTTATCTCGAACTCGAAATCCTGCGTCTTAACACCAACCGCGCGCTGACATCTCTGAGCAAGAACGGCACGCCCGGCGCAGAAGGCTCGACACAGAAGCTCTACTGGAGCGAGATGAACCAGCGCACGCAACAATCCGCGCAGGAGATACTCGGCCTCTACGGCCAACTCAGAGAGTTTGACAGAGGTCTCTGGGAGTACGCCTACCTCCGCGCGCGCGGCAACACCATCGAGGCGGGCACCAGCGAGATTCAACGCAACATCATCGCCGAGCGCGTGCTCGGTCTGCCGAAAAGCTACTGAAAGCGGTGATAGGTGATGGGTGATAGGTGATGGGATAACTCCTGTCTTCTCTTATCACCTATCACCCATCACCCATCACCTATCACTAAACAGATGGATTTCGACCTCAACAAACCGCAGAAGTTGTTGAAGGAATCGGCGCGGGCGCTGCTGGCGCGCGAGTGTGCGCCGCGACGTGTGCGTGAGTTGATGGAGACGGAGACGGCGCACGACGAAGGGCTGTGGCAGACGATGGCAGAGCAGGGCTGGACGGGACTGGTCGTGCCGGAGGAGCAGGGCGGGTTGGGACTCGGTCTGGTCGAGATGGCGGCCGTCGCCGAAGAGATGGGGCGAGCCTGCCTGCCGGGCGCGTTCCTCTCGACGCTCTTTGCCGCCGCGCTCATCGAACGCGCCGGAAGCGCGGCGCAACGCGCGCAATATCTCGCACCCATCGCGTCCGGCGAACTGAAGGCGACGGTCGCCCTGCTCGAAGAGAGCGCGAACTGGGACGTTGACGGCGTTAGACTGAAGGCCGCGCGCGTCGGCGACAGCTTCAACCTGACAGGAAGAAAACTGTTCGTGCCTGACGCCGAAGTGAGCGACCTTCTCATCTGCGTCGCACGAGACAGTGAAGGCGTCGTGCTCCTGCCCGTCGAGCGCGCGGGCGTGGGCGTCAACGTCGCGCCGATGCCTGCGATGGACGCGACGCGCAAGCTCTACGAAGTCAGTTTTGAAGATGTCGGTGTTGCCGCAGGCGAGGCGTTAGGCGCAGGCGGCGACGCGCGTGCGGCGCTGGTCGGCGCTTTGGAGGTGGCGACCGCAGTGCTGTGTGCGGAGATGGTCGGTGGAATGCAGTGGGTGCTCGATACGACGGTCGAGTATGCCAAGACGCGCCAGCAGTTCGGGCGTCCTATCGGCTCTTTTCAGGCCGTGCAACATCAGTGCGCGGACATGCTGCTGATGACTGAGAGCGCGCGTTCGGCCGCTTATTATGCCGCGTGGACGCTGACCGAAGGCGACCCGGCCGCGAGCGCCGCCGTCGCCATTGCTAAAGCATATTGTTCGGATGCTTACCGCGAGGTGGCGAATCGGGGCGTGCAAGTGCATGGCGGCATCGGGTTCACTTGGGAGCACGACTTGCAGCTTTACTACAAGCGCAGCAAGTCGTCCGAGACGCTCTACGGCGACGCCACTTTTCACCGCGAGCGCATCGCGCGTCTCATCGTTGACGGCGACACCGCCACAGCGCAGGAGGGGAAGCGATGACGGCGCACGTCAAAGACCTGTTCGACCTTTCGGGTCGCGTGGCGATAGTCACGGGTGGTTCGAGGGGCTTGGGGCGCGAGATGGCTGAAGGACTGGCTGAGGCGGGCGCGTCCCTGATGCTGTGCGCGCGGCGCGAAGAATGGCTCACGCCGACGGTTGAAGAGCTGCGCGGGCGCGGCTTCGTGGTCGATGGTATGCTCTGCGACGTGGTCAGACAGGAGCAGGTGCAGGCGGTCGTTGACCGCACGATAGAGCGGTTCGGCAAGGTTGATATCCTCATCAACAACGCAGGTGTCTCGTGGGGCGAGCGACCCGAAAAGATGCCGCTCGACAAATGGCAGAAGGTTATCGACGTGAATCTGACGGGCGCTTTCCTGTTTGCGCAGGCCGCCGGGCGCGAGATGTTGAAGCGCGGCTACGGCCGCATCATCAACGTCTCATCCGTGTCGGGCTTGCAATCTTCGGCCGATGGCCCGCACTACGTCGGGTACGCGGCGAGCAAGGCGGGACTCTTTGGCCTGACGCGCGAGTTGGCGGCCTCTTGGGGCAGACAGGGCATCCGCGTCAACGCCATCGCGCCGGGCTTCTTCCACTCGCGCCTCGCCGACGCCGTTATCGAATATGCCGAAGCATCAATCAAGGCGCGCAGCCCCATTCCGCGCGTCGGAGAAGCGGGCGAACTCAAGGGCGTCGCACTCTTCCTCGCCGCCGATGCTTCAAACTACATCACCGGCCAGACCATCATCGTCGACGGCGGCCGCACCATCGTCTAAGAGAAGTGATGGGTGATAGGAAGATTGTGATAGGTGATAGGTGATGGGTGATAAGAGAATAGTGATAGGTGATGGGTGAGAGGTGATAAGAGAAGACAGGTTTTATCCTATCACCCATCACCCATCACCTATCACTGATTGAGGAGAGCATGATTAGTAAAGCAGGAGCGGAGAAGGGGGCGGCGGCGTCGGCTTATGCGGCGCGGCCTTGGCTCGAACATTACGACTACTGGGTGCGCGAGCACATGAACTATCCGCGAAGGCCGCTGCATGAAATCCTGCGGATGGCGGCCGTCGATGTGCCTGATAGACCGGCGACGGCCTTCCTCGGCGCGCATCTCACTTTCGCCCAACTCAGGGAGCAGGCCGATAAACTGTCGGCCGCGCTCTCTGCGCTCGGCATCACGCAGCACGACCGCGTCGGCATCATGTTGCCGAACTGCCCGCAGTACATCATCGCAGCCTTCGCCGTCCTGCGCCTCGGCGCGGTCATCGTCAACGTCAACCCGCTCTATACGCCGCGCGAGGTTCTCGTCGTCGCCAAAGATTCGGGGATGCGTACACTGCTGACGCTCGACCTGTTAGCGCCCATCACGCTCTCGGTCAGAGAGCAGACGAGCATCGAACACGTCATCGTCACGTCGCTCGCGGAATACTCGGCCAGCGCCGCGCCGTGTCCTGCGGTCGAAGGCGCACGCAGGCTGGCAGATTTGCTGGCCGATGTCGCGGAGCCGGAACTGCCGACGGTCAACATCGACTCCGAAGACATCGCCGTGCTGCAATACACGGGCGGCACGACCGGCGTCCCGAAGGGCGCAATGCTCACACACTACAACCTCTTCGCCAACGTGATACAGACACAGTGCTGGCACTACAGCGACATGCGACGGGGCGAAGACACATATCTTCTCGTCATCCCTTTCTTTCACATCTACGGCTTCACGGTCGGTCTCCTGTCCGGCGTCTGGCGCGGCGCGCAGCAGGTCTTGATTCCGAAGTACGACGTGGATGCGCTCCTCAAAGCCATCCGCGATTATCGGCCGACCTATTTCCCGGCCGTCCCGACTATCTACATCTCTCTGCTCAACCATCCGCAGGCGAGGGAGTACGGCCTCGACAAGATACGCACCTTCAACAGTGGGTCGGCTCCTTTGCCGGTCGAAGTCCTTGAACAGTTCGAGCGGCTCACGGGCGGCACGCTCAAGGAGGGCTACGGACTCTCGGAAGCGTCGCCCGTCACGCACACGACGCCCGAACTCTCGCGCCGCAAGCCGGGCAGCATCGGTCTGCCGCTGCCCGACACGGACATCAAGGTTGTCGACCTCGAAACGGGCGAGCGCGAAGTGCCCGTCGGTCATGAAGGCGAACTTTGCATCGCCGGGCCGCAGGTGATGAAGGGCTACTGGAACCGGCCGGACGAGACGGCCATCGCGCTGCGACAGGACGAGGCCGGACGCACGTGGCTCTACACGGGCGACGTGGCGCGCATGGACGAAGACGGCTACACCTACATCGTGCAGCGCAAGAAAGACATGATTATTGTCAGCGGCTTCAACGTCTATCCGTCCGAAGTCGAAGGCGTGCTCTACACGCACCCGGCCGTTTTGGAGGCGGCCGTCATTGGCGTCCCTGACGCCTATCGTGGCGAGGCGGTCAAGGCTTTCGTCGTGCTCAAACCGGGCGCGTCGGCGACGCCCGAAGAATTGACCGAACACTGCAAGCGCGGTCTCGCCGAGTTCAAAGTTCCATCGGCAGTTGAACTGCGCGAGAGCCTTCCGAAGACGGCCGTCGGCAAGATTCTCCATCGCATGCTCCGCGAGGAAGAACAGGGCAAGAGTTGAACGACCCTTCTTCTTCGCATCTCCCGCGTCTTACGTTCGAGATTAATTTTCACGTCGGGAGGCGCGAGAGGCGCAGAGATAAAAAGGCAGAGAGCGATGAGCTACACAATCAAACGCGTGGTGGTCATCGGGTCGGGGACGATGGGCGGCGGGATTGCTGCGCACGCGGCCAACGCCGGACTGGCCGTCCACCTGCTCGACATCGCGCCGCGCGAACTCTTGCCGGAGGAGGAGCAGCGCGGTCTCACGCTGGCAAGCCCGCAGGTGCGCAACCGCATCGTCGCAGCCTCGCTCGAACGCCTGAAGAAGTCGAAGCCTGCCGCCTTCTTCACGCCCGAAGCGGCGGAGTTGGTGACAATCGGCAATCTCGAAGACGACTTCGAGCGGGTGGCCGAAGGCGACTGGATAGTTGAAGCCATCGTCGAGCGTCTGGAACCGAAGCGCGAGTTGATGGCGCGCATCGAGCGCGTGCGCCAGCCCGCGAGCATCGTTTCAAGCAACACTTCGGGGCTGCCGATTGCCTCCATCGCCGCCGCGACTGCCGATGATTTCAAGGCGCACTTCCTCGGCACGCACTTCTTCAACCCGCCGCGCTACATGAAACTGCTCGAAGTCATCCCGACGGCCGAGACGAAGCCTGAGGTTGTCGAGTTCATGACGGAGTTTGCCGAGCGTCGTCTCGGCAAGGGCGTCGTCGTCTGTAAAGATACGCCGAACTTCATCGCCAATCGTCTCGGCTCCGTTCTCGGAGCTTCGACGCTCGCCTTCGTCCTCGAACACAAGTACACGGTCGAAGAAGCGGATGCCATCCTCAGCCCGCTCATCGGTCGCCCGAAGACCGGGCTCTTCCGCCTGCAAGACCTCGTCGGCCTCGACGTTTCAAGCCCGGTCGGCGAGAACCTCTACAGCCTGATTCCCGAAGATGAGACGCGCGAGGTGCTGCGTAACCAGAACGCCGTCAAGCTGCGCGCCGTGCAGATGGAGCGCGGGCGTCTGGGCGACAAGACGGGGCAGGGCTTTTACAAGAAGCCGCCGAAGGGCGAGCAGGGCGAGATTCTCTCGCTCGACCTTGAGACGTTTGAATATCGCGCGCGACGCGAGCCAGAGATTCCTTCCATCAAAGAGGCTCTGAAGATAAAGTCTCTGCCTGCGCGTCTCGCCTACGTGCTCGCGCAGGACGATAAAGCCGGGAGGCTCGCGCGTCACGCCGTCTATCACACGCTCGCATACGCCTCGCGCCGCATCCCCGAAATCACAGACCATCTCATCAACGTCGACCGTGCGATGCGTTGGGGCTACTCGCACGAGTTGGGGCCGTTCGAGTTGTGGGATGCGCTCGGCGTGCGCGCGACGGCCGACGCGATGGAACGTGAAGGCATCGCGGTTGCGCGATGGGTCAGGGAGATGCTCGACGCCGGTCATGAAAGCTTCCACCGCTCCGAAGACGGCTTTGTGAGCTACTACGACCCGGCGCGGCGGACTTACATCAGAGAAGCGACGGACGCGCGAAAGATAACTCTCGCGCGTCTGAAGTCTGCGGGGCGCGTCGTGCGCGAGAATCGCGGCGCGAGCCTCGTTGACATCGGCGAGGGCGTGGTCTGTCTTGAGTTCCATACCAAGCTCAACACGCTCGACGAAGATATCAGGAACATGCTGCGCGAGGCCGTCGAGGAGGTTGAGACGCGCGACTGGCGTGGCCTCGTCATCGGCAACGACGCCGCAGACTTCTCTGTCGGCGCGAATCTCGCGGGCGGTATCAGTGCGGGCGGCTTCGAGGCGATTGAGCGTGCCGTGCGTGAGATGCAGGACGCACTGATGGCCGTGCGTTGCTGCTCGAAGCCGGTCGTCACGGCTCCGGCGGGGCGCACGCTCGGCGGCGGCTGCGAGGTCTCGATGGCGGGCGCGCGTGCGGCCGCTGCCGCAGAGGCTTACATGGGTCTGGTGGAAGTTGGCGTCGGGCTGATTCCCGGCGCGGGCGGCTGCAAGGAGTTGGTGCGTCGCATCGTCTCGCCGCCGATGCGCGCGACGCGAAAGACCGACCCGCTCCCCTTCCTACAACACGCGCTACAGACCATCGCCAGCGCCAAAGTCTCGACGAGCGCAGCCGAGGCGCGCACCTACGGCTACCTGACGGACGCAGACCTCGTCGTGATGAACCGCGAACACCTGTTGACCGAAGCCAGACGGCTAGTCCTGACACTCGCAAACGCGGGCTATGCGCCGCCCGCGCGCAGCGCCAAAAACTGTTACGCGGCCGGTCGTGACGCGCTCGCAGCCCTGCGCGCAGGTCTCTACACCATGCAGCGAGGCGGCTACATGAGCGAGTACGACCTGCACGTTAGCCTCAAAGTGGCGCACGTCCTCGCGGGCGGCCACATCTCTGCGGGGCAGTGGGTGGACGAGCAATACTTCCTCGACCTCGAACGCGAGGCGTTCGTCTCACTCTGCGGCGAGCCGAAGACGGTCGAGCGCATCAAGCACATGTTGACGACGGGCAAGCCTTTGCGAAATTGACGAGGGGGAGACAAGGATGACGCGCGCGGCCGACGACGAAAAATCTGCCGACAACACGAAAAGCCGTCAGGCCGTCAGCGGGCTTGAGTACATGCGCCAGTTGGTGACGGGCGAGCGCGAGCCTTCCGGCATGGCGCGTCTGATGAACATGAGGCTCGTCGAGGTCAGCGAAGGGCGCGCGGTCTTTGCCGTCTCGCCGGACGAGCGCCACTACAACGGCCTCGGCATCGCGCACGGAGGTCTGGCCGCGACCCTGCTCGACTCGGCGCTCGGTTGCGCCATCAATACGATGATGCCTGCGGGCAGAATCTTCACGACGCTTGAGATGAAGGTTAACTATGTTCGGCCGATGCGGCGCGAGACGGGCGAGGTGCGCTGCGAGGCGCAGGTGATACATGCGGGCGGCCGCACGGCGATGGCCTCAGGCCGCATCATCGACAGCGGCGGAAAGCTTTACGCGCATGGCACGGCGACCTGTATGCTGTTTCGCGCCGGTTGAGGATGAACATCGAAGGTGAAGGTGAACGGATGAAAGTCGGCGATGTGATAGCTTGGGAGCGAACATTCACGGAGGAGGATGTCCGTCTGTTTGCGAGGTTTTCCGGCGACGAGGGGACGCATCATCTACAACCGGACGAGACGGGCAGGCTGATGGTACACGGACTGTTGACGGCGACTCTGCCGACGAAAATCGGCGGCAGCATCAACTTCATCGCGCGCCAACTGACCTTTCAGTTTCATCGTCCCGTCTTCAGCGGCGACACGGTGCGTTGCGAGGTGACGATTGAAGAGCTGACCGAGAAGGAGCAATACACGCAGTTGAACTCTTCGTGGGTCTGTCGTAATCAGCATGGCAAAGAAGTGATGACCGGGCAGGCGCAAGGCGTCGTGCGCGCGAGCGCGACGGCCGGCGGCTCTTAAACTGACGATGAAATTACGGTGTGAGATGCTACGGCCGTCGGAGTTACTACTAATTGGTGAGGACGCGTGGAGACATTTGATAGATGAGCAGCGATGACCCATACGTCGGCTTTCAGGTCTCGTCGCGCGCGAAGGAGATTTACCATCAACTGCGCGCCTTCATGGAGGCGCACGTCTATCCGAACGAAAGAGAGTTTCACGAACAGATAGAGCAGGGCGAGCGTTGGCAGGCAGTCCCGCTGTTGGAGGAGTTGAAGGCGCGTGCGCGCGCAGAGGGCTTGTGGAATCTGTTCCTGCCGGAATCGGAATACGGCGCGGGACTCTCCAATCTCGAATACGCGCCGATGGCCGAGTTGATGGGACGCGCGGTCGCGTTCGCGCCGGAGGTCTTCAATTGCAGCGCACCGGACACGGGCAACATGGAGGTGCTCGTCCGCTACGGCACGCCTGAGCAGAAGGAACGCTGGCTGCGGCCGCTGCTGGCGGGCGAGATACGTTCCTGTTTCGCCATGACCGAGCCGGACGTGGCCTCTTCGGATGCGACGAACATCCGCTCGACCATCACGCGCGACGGAGACCACTACGTCATACGCGGACGCAAGTGGTGGACAAGCGGCGCGGGCGACCCGCGCTGTCGTGTCGCCATCTTTATGGGCAAGACCAACCCGGAAGCGCCGAAGCATCAGCAACAGTCGATGATTCTCGTGCCGATGGACGCAGAAGGCGTGCGCGTCAAACGCATGTTGACCGTTTACGGCTACGACCACGCGCCGCACGGCCACGCCGAAGTGCTCTTCGAGGATGTGCGCGTGCCTGCGTCGAACATCCTTCTGGGCGAGGGGCGCGGCTTCGAGATAGCGCAAGGGCGACTCGGCCCCGGCCGCATACACCACTGTATGCGACTGATAGGGATGAGCGAGCGCGCTCTTGAAGCGATGTGCCGACGCGTCGCGCAGCGCGTGGCCTTCGGGCGGCCGCTGGCGGCGCAGGGGACGATTCGTGCCAACATCGCACAGTCGAGAATCGAGATAGAGCAAGCGCGGCTTCTGACGATGAAGGCCGCGCTGATGATGGACACGGTCGGCAACAAGGCTGCGCGCGCCGAAATCGCCATGATAAAAGTCGTCGCGCCGAACGTCGCCCTGCGCGTGATTGACCGCGCCGTGCAGGCGCATGGCGGCGGCGGCGTCTCGGACGATTTCCCGCTGGCCTCGATGTGGACTCAAGCGCGCACGCTCCGACTCGCAGACGGCCCCGACGAAGTCCACCTCGAATCCCTCGCACGCATCGAACTGCACAAGAGAAACAAGTGATGGGTGATAGGTGATAGGTGATAGGATAAAACCTGTCTTTGTCCTATCACCCATCACCCATCACCTATCACCGACTTGGAAACTATGAGCAGCGAAATCGAAAAGCCTGAGCGCACGCGCATTGTTAGTTGGGAAGACCCGCGCGCTTTGGCGGAGGCCGGGCGTGGCCTCTCAGGGCTTGAATACCTGCGTAAGATTGTGTCGGGGGAACTGCCGCGCCCGCCCATCAGCGCGTTGATGAACTTCGGCCTCGCAGAGCTTGGCGAGGGGCGCGCGGTCTTCACGGCCGAGCCTGCGGAGTATCACTACAACCCCATCGGCGTTGTTCATGGAGGACTCGCCGCGACGCTCCTCGATTCGGCGATGGGCTGCGCCGTTCATACGATGCTGCCTGCGGGCGCGGGCTACACGACGTTGGAAATCAAGGTCAACTACGTGCGCGCGCTGACGGCAGAGACGGGCGAGGTGCGTTGCGAGGCGCAGGTGATACACATCGGCGGTCGCACGGCGACGGCCGAAGGGAGAGTGCTCGACGCCGTTGGTAAGCTCTACGCGCACGCGACGACGACCTGCATCATCTTTCGTTCCTGAAGCCAGATGAGTGATTCGCCCGACACCAGACCCGTGCGCGCGAGCGAGCAACTCGATTGGGACTCGCTGGCGAACTACCTGCGCGAGCGTCTGCCCGTACTCGCGGGCGCTGCGCTCGACGCGTCTTCGACACTCACGGTCGAACAGTTTGCGGGCGGCCACTCGAACCTGACATACCTGCTGCGCTTCGGTCGTCAGGAGTTCGTGATGCGTCGGCCGCCGTTCGGGCCGGTCGCGCCGAAGGCGCACGACATGGCGCGCGAGTTCCATATCCTCGAAGCCCTGCATCCGGTCTTTCCGCTTGCGCCGCGTCCCTTCCTGCTCTGCGAAGATTCGGAAGTCATCGGCGCGACCTTCTACGTGATGGAGCGTCGGCGCGGTCTGGTCGTACGCAATGATGAGCCGGAGCAGTTTGCAGAACGTCCCTCCGAGCGACGACGCGCGAGCGCGGCGCTGGTGGATGCGCTCGCAGACCTGCACGCGGTTGACCTCAGCGCGCACGGGCTTGACTCGCTCGGCAAACCTGTCGGGTTCGTCGAGCGACAGGTGCGCGGGTGGGGAGAGCGTTGGCTGAGAGCGCGCACGGACGAGTTGCCGGAGATGGATGCTCTAGCCGGATGGCTCGCAGAGAGGTTGCCGCCGGAAGCGTCGCGTCCGACGATGGTTCATGGCGACTACAAGCTCGACAACGTGATGCTCGACGCGCAAGACGTGGGACGCGTGGTCGGCGTCTTCGATTGGGAGATGGCGGCCGTCGGCGACCCGCTCGTAGATGTAGGTATTCTTCTCGGCTACTGGGTTCATACAGCGACGCACGCCGGGCGCGACAGCGTCACCACCGTCACGAACCGCGAGGGCTGGTTCACGCGCGATGAGATTCTCGAACGCTACGGCTCGCGCACGGGATTCGACCTGACGCGGATAGCCTTCTACGAGGTCTTCGCCGTTTTCAAACTCGCGGTCGTCTTGCAACAAATCTTCTTCCGGTATCAGCGCGGACAGACCGACGACCCGCGCTTTGCCGCGCTCGGCGGGCGCGTCGGATGGCTGGCGCGTATCGCCGCCAAACTCGCCGACAAAGCCTGACAGGGAGTCTCTATCTGATGAACATCAACGCGGCCATTCTCTGGGAACAGGGTGCGCCGCTCTCGGTTGAGGCGGCGGAGTTGGATGCGCCGCGTGAGGGCGAAGTGCTCGTTGAGGTGAAGGCGGCGGGGGTCTGTCATAGCGACCTGCATCCGGCGCGCGGCGAATGGCCTGTGCGGACGCCGCTCGTGCTCGGACATGAGGGCGCGGGTATCGTGCGCGAGGTCGGCGCGGGCGTGCGCGACGTGCGGGTGGGCGACTCGGTCGTCTTCTGCTGGGCGCCGCCTTGCGGAGCGTGCCCGCCATGCAAGGCCGGACGCCCCGTCCTCTGCGACCGTCTGGAACGGACGACTTACAGGAATCGTCTGCCGTCGGGCGAGACGCGCCTGCGCGCACGCGGGCAAAAGTTGGCGCATTACAACAGCACGGCCTGCTTCGCCGATTTCGCAGTCGTGGCCGAAGAGGGCGTGATACCTGTCTCGAAGGAAGTGCCGTTCGAGGCGCTGGCGACGCTCGGCTGCGCGGTCGTCACGGGCGTCGGCGCGGTGCTCAACGCGGCACGTCCAGAAGCGGGCGCGAACGTCCTCGTCATCGGTGTCGGAGGCGTCGGCCTGAACGTCTTGCAGGGCGCGCGGCTCGCCATGTGCGAAAGAATTATCGCGCTCGACACGCGAAGCGAGCCTCTGCGTCTGGCGCATGAGTTCGGCGCGACCGATGCTCTCGAAGCATCTGCCGAGAACGTCTCAGAACAGGTGCGAGAGTTAACGGAGGGGCGCGGCGCGGATTACGTCTTCGACACGGTGGGCGCTCCAGACACGCTCGCACAGGCGCTCCGCTTGGCGCGCAAAGGAGGAACCGTCGTCGTCACCGGACTGGCGCGCACGGACGCGCTCGCCACGATTCAACTCTTCCCCTTCGTCATGCAGGAGAAGCGACTGCTCGGCTCGCTCTACGGTTCAGGCCAGCCCCGCAGAGACGTGCCGCGCCTCATCGAACTTTACCTGACCGGGCGACTGAAACTCTCCGAACTCGCCACGCGTTCCTATCGCCTCGCAGAAGTAAACGACGCCCTCACCGCACTCTCAAGCGGCGAGGGCGCACGTGGCATCATCCGTTGGTAGTAAACGATGAAGGAAGCGAGTTGAGCGCGGAGGGATGAAGTCAAAGACAGCTTCTTCTTCATCCCTCAGCCGTTCAACTGACGAGGAGCACTTTGCCGCTGCGGCCGGTGCGTTCGGAGTGTGCGACGGCGGCGAGGACATCCGTCAGTTGATACTCGGCCTCGACGGGCGGGACAATCTCGCTCGCGGCCATCGAGCGCAACATCTCTGAGGTGACGGACTGCTGGCGCTCTGCGGGCGCGGAGCGCATCCAGTCGCCGAGCCAGAAGCCGCGCAACGTCGTCGAATTGAAAATCATGCGCCCGACATCCACCGGCGTCGGATGTCCTGAGAGCAGTCCGTAGGCGAGCATCACGCCGCCGCGTCCGAGTGAGAGCAGGGCTTCTGCCCCGCTCTCACCGCCGACCGCATCAATGGCCTTCTTCACGCCCGCGTCGCCCGTTATCTCTCTGACGCGCTCGACGATGCTCTCCTCGTCCGTACAGATGACCTCATCTGCGCCGAGCGCCTTCAACTCTTCGCCCTGCTCGCGCCTCCTCACGACGTTGATGGTCTTGAAGCCGCGCAAGCGCGCGATTTGCAACACGACGCGGCCGAGCGTCGAGCCTGCCGCCGTTTGCAGCAACCACTCGCCGCGCTCAAGCGACAGCTCTTCGACAGTCATAATCCAAGCCGTCAGAGGATTGACGACGAACTGCGCAGCCGTCTGGTCGCTGATGCTGTCGGGCACGGGGATGAGTTGCACGCTCGGTGCGATGATGTACTCCTGCCACGTACCGGCTATGCCGAGCGGTATGACGCGCTGGCCGGGGCGCAAATGGCCGACCCCTTCGCCGACGGCGGCGACCTCTCCCATGCCTTCGAGACCGGGCGTCGCGGGCAGAGGTGGCAGCACACCGTAGAGACCGCGCACGGTGAGCAGGTCTGAAGGATTGATGGGGCGTGCGCGCATCTTCACTAAAACCTGATGCGCGCCGACCTCCGGCTGCGCCGTCTCTTCGACGCGCAGCACCTCCGAAGGATTCCCGAACTCGTAGAATTTGACGCTCTTCAATTTGACCCTCTTCACTTAAAAATTGAACCGCAGACCGAACTGCAACTGGCGCGGGTTGGCCGCCGACGTGAAGCCGAGCGGTTCGGTCGGCGCGGCGTTGCGATTGCCGCGCGCACGCCCGGTCGTCAGCGCCCTCAGTTGAGCGGGCGTCAGACTTCCGACGACGTTGTTGATGCCGGCGAGGTTCGTCCGGTTGAAGAGGTTAAAGCCCTCGAAGGTCAACTCGATGAACATCGTCTCCTTGAAGGGAAAGCGGCGTGCGAGACGCGCGTCGAAGCTGTAGAAAGGCTCGCCGATTCCCGTGTTGCGTCCGACATCGAAGGGACGGTCGGATTGCGAGCGGCCGTCGTTATTGGCATCGAAGCCGAGCAGCAGGTTGAAGGGGCGGCCTGAACCGGCGATGAAGATGGGCGAGAAGACCCAGTCGGCAAGAATCTTATCGGCGAACGAGTCGCCACGCGTAGGGCTGGCGAAGACGCCGCTGAAGACGGCGCGGTGGCGTTGGTCGAAGGCCGACAGCGCACGGTCGAGCCGCAGGTTGAGAGGGTTCTCCGCAGACCAATCGCTGTTGAAGTCCGTGACCTCGTCGATGGATTTCGAGAAGGTGTAATGCGCGTTGAGGCTGAAGTTGTTGGCGAAGCGGCGCTGCACGGAGATTGTCCCCGCGTGGTAGAAGGAGTTGGCCGACGACTCGTAGATGTTGTCTTGCAGTCGCAGCGGGTTGCGGAAGTCGGTCGAGGTCGGCGTGCCCGTGCAGGTGGCCGGAATCGGGAGGCCACGAAAGAAGCAGGGCTTCGACGTGCCGTTGACGACCAGCGAGGACTTGAACTGATTGATGTCGCGGTTGCGCGTCAGGTGCAGGCCGCGCGTGAAGAGATAGCTGGCTTCGAGCGAGATGCCTGCGCCGAGGTCTTGCTGGATGCCCGTGCTCGCCTGATAAGAGGTCGGCGTTTCGTAGTTGGGTTCGACGCGGAAGCGGACTTCGAGCGGCGCGCCGGGTCGCGGCGTGACGCCGAATTGCGCGAGGTCTGCGGCCGTCACAGTGCGGTTGCCGATGACGCCCTGCGCCAGAAGCGTCTGGTAGATGGCGAACGAAGTAGGCAGCCCGACGTTGTTGGAATTGGCCGTCGCGAGGACGATGTTAATCGGGTCGCCGGGAAGGCCGCTGAGAGTCTTGGTGACGTTCGCCACCGAGTAGATGGTGTAGCCGGAGAAGATTCCTGCGCCGCCGCGAATGACGGTTCTGCCGCTGTCGAACGGAGACCAGGAGAAGCCCGCGCGCGGTTGGAAGTCGTCCTTGTCGAGCGGCATGTAGAAGGGTTCGTCGTTGATTGAGTAGCGCAGCCCGTAGGTCAACGTCAGGTTCGGCCGCACCTTCCAGGTGTCTTGACCGAAGAGCGCGTAGCGATAGGTGAAGGAGTTGACCTCGCCGATGCCGAAGCCCTGCTGGTAGACAATCGGCAGATTGAGATTGAAAGCCTGTAGGGCGTTAATCGGCGTGTTCAGGTTGACGAGCAAGGCGGGGTTATTGGCCGTCAGGAAGGCCGTCAGCGGGGCGCGGTTCGCCGCCGGGACGATGTTGATAAGCGGGATGTTAGGGCCGAAGTTGAAGCGACCGCCGAAGAAGGTTTCGTTGTTCGAGGAAACGTCTGAGGCTTGAAACGAGCCGCCGAACTTGAGCGTGTGGTTGCCTCTCACGTGCGAGACGTTGTCGATGATGTCGTAATCGCGCTGGATGGTGGCTGAAGGAAGAAAGATGTCGCGTCCGAAGAAGCCGAAGCCCTCGATGTTCAGTTCAGGGCCGATGGGGTCGTTCGGGATGACATCGAAGTCGAGATAACGATACTGAAGCTTCAACTCGTTGACGGTGCTGTTGCTGAATTGGTGATTCTCGGAGAGCAGTATGCCGCCGTTGAAAGAGTCGAGCGTGCGGCCGCGCGAGACGGCCGTTAATGCCCCGGCCGCCTGATTCTCGAAGCTGGAATCGTTGAGGCTGAAGCGCACGTAGGCGTTGTCGCGTTCGCTGAAGGTGTGGTCGAAGCGTGCGCCGAAAGTGGTCTGGCTCGACTCGAAGGGGAACTGGCCGCTGGCGTTGGTAAACAGATTGATGGTGCGCGGGAAGTTGGCTGAAGTGGTCGTCAGAGTGCCGCGCAGGGCTGTCGCGAGCGGCGCGAAGGGCGTACCCGTAAGGGCGTTGAAGAGCTGCGCCTGCGACTGTGTTATCTGAAAGATGTTGTTCGTCTGAAGGAGATTGACGAAGGTCGTCTCGTCCTGCGTGAACCGCTCGAAGGACGTGAAGAAGAAGGTCTTGTCCTGCTTGAGTGGGCCGCCGAGGCTGCCGCCGAATTGCTGTCGGCTGAAGGGCGACTTGCTCGTCGGGTTGAAGTCGAAGGGGTTGCGCGCGTCGAACCTCTCATCGCGGAAGAGGCCGAAGATGCTGCCATGATATCGGTTCGAGCCGGACTTGGAGACGATGTTGACGATGCCGCCCGAAGAACCGCCGAACTCCGCATTGTAGCTGTTGCGCAAGACCTGAAACTCCTGCACGCCCTCCTGATTGATGGTCGTCTCGACGCCGCCGGAGACCGTGTTGGTGCTGCCGCCATCGACCGCTACGAGATTGCCGCGTCCATTGTTGCCGCCGAAGGACAGACCGGAGTTCGGCGTCTGCGCGACGCGGAAGTCCGAAGCGTCTGCGATGTTGTCGGCGTCGCTGACGCCGGGCGTCAGGAGCGCGTAGTCGAGGTAGTTGCGGCGGCTGATGGGCAGATTGGTAATCTGATTGACGCCGATGACGGAAGATTGCTGCGTCCTGTCCGTGTCCACCACTTCAGCACCGGCCACGACCTCGACGGATTCCTGCAAGCCCCCGGCACCGAGTTGAATGGGAATGTTGGCCTGCTGGCCGACGGTTAACTCCACGCGCGTCGAGCCGGGCGCAAAGCCGCCGCTGCTTGCCGCCACCTTCAACTCGTAAGAACTGGGCGGCAGGTTCAAGAAGACGTAGTTGCCCTCTTCATCTGTGTTGGTCGTGCGGCTGACGCCCTTGCTGAGGTCTGTGATAGTGACGGTGGCGTTGGGGACGGCCGCGCCGACCACATCGGTCACCTGACCGCGCAGTTCGGCCGTCGAACTCGATGCCTGCGAGAAAGCTGTGGAGACTCCGGCGGAGAGGACAAGCAGTGCCACCCCAAAGAAACGAGTGAGGCTTCTCATAGCAGTTAATCTCCTTGGTTAAAGCGAAGTGGTGACGGTTGAGCAGCCAAGACGCCGGGCGCGCGAGTTGCGAGGTTGGCGGCGGCGAGCAGCCTTAAAGATACCTTAAAGGGATGAACCGGGGTTCCCCAGAACTGGGTCGAATGGCTACCGAACGGTCGGTAAAGTAACATCGGGGCTGATAAACGTCAAGCATTTGTTACAGACGCGTAGCGAATGAAGGAGGCGGCAAAACTTGTCTCCTTTCAGGCGCGAGTGGATAATCGGCAAAACTTATGAGCACCATTCTTGAGACGGCGCATCTCATCCTTCGGGAGTGGACGCAGGAGGACGCGGACGCCGCCTTCAGGCTGTGGGGTGATGCGGAAGTGATGCGCCACGTCGGGCAGCCTTTCAGCAGTGTCGAGGTCGCACAGAGAGCTTTAGGCAACGCCATTGCGGCACAGGAGAAGCACGGCTTCTGTCTGTGGGCGGCGGTGGAGAAGTCGAGCGGGCGTGTGGTCGGTTGTTGCGGCTTCCATCCTTATGACGGGGGCGCGGCGTTGGAGTTGGCCTATCACTTCGTTCCCTCGACATGGGGGCGCGGCTACGCGACGGAGGCGGCAGACGCCTGTCTGAAGTACGGCTTCGAGCGATTGCGTGCGCGCAGGATTGTCGCCCTCACGCATCCGGCGAATGTCGCTTCCGCGCGTGTGTTGGAGAAAATAGGGATGAGTTACGTGGGTGTCGTGTCGTCGGATAGTTTGGAAGAAAGGCTCTACGAAGCGAAGCGGACGGGTGAATAGCAGTTGAGTTCAACTAAAGGAGTCGCTGATGAGTAACAGGCACGAAAGCATGATGGGACTGCTCAAGTTATATGAACTGCGCTCTGAGGAGCGCATGCGGCGTGCGCGCGATTGGTTCGCCATGAGCTTCTCTCCTGAGAGCGCGCAGGATGTGCTCAACGTCCTGCTCGGCGAACACAGCGCCGACTTTCGGATGGTCGCTTCCTACTGGGACATGGCCGCCGCCTACGTCGTCTTCGAGGCCATCGACGCGGAGATGTTCAATGCCGTCAACACAGAGCACGTCCTCATCTACGCCAAACTTCAGCCTTTTCTGGCGGAACTGCGCGCGGTGCCGGGCGCCCCGCCGTATCTGTATTTGAAGCACCTTGAGCCGGTCGTCCTGCGTCTGCCCGACGCGCAGGAGCGTGTCGCGGCGATGCGTCGCTACATGAACAGTCGGCGCGCGGGGCGTGAGGAAGGGACGAAGGAGAGAGAGCCGGACGCCGGAGGTGAAGCGAGATGACGACTGATGCCGTAATCAAACGCTTCGATAATCCTGATGAGACGAGAACTTT
>DASZCR010000135.1:0-1539 GCA_035942915.1 Pyrinomonadaceae bacterium
TGCTCTGGTCATCCTGCCGGCCGACAACTCTCCGACGAGGAAGGCTTCGTTTGAGAGAGTCACTCCGGCCGTGCGTTCCAGTTCATCGACGAAGGCTTGCGGCGACTGGAACTGCGGCTGGTTGAACTTCTGCGTGAACTCAGGTCTTAAAACGAATTGGTCTGCGAACTCCGTCTTGCTCGCCGCCTCCTCTTCGGGCGACTGTGCGCCTCCGACCTTCACCAAATCCGGCACGAACTCCGCATAAGTCGGCCGACGGCCGAAGGCCACCGAGTAGAAGCGATAGACGAAGTAGCCTCTGGTCTGGAATTCGAGAGACTGGAAGAACCCGGCCGAGACGCGGACGCGGTCGCACTGCGGGTTGTCCAAGCCGAAGCCGCTATTCGGACAGCCGTTAATCGTCGCCTGCCAACCGGCGAAGCCGACCGGGTCAGGCTCGCGCGAGAAGAAGTCGAGATACTGCTGGCGGACGAAGAACGGCACTTCAAAGATGGGCGAAGGGCCGTCCACCGAATCGTTATCGACGATGGAGACAGAGGTGGTCGTGATGGTTCCGAGCGACGCCCCGCCGCGCACGTTGCCGAGCGTCAAGGTGAGCGTCTCGTTCCCTTCGGCGTAGCGGTCGTCAATCACGGGAATCGTGATAGAGCGCGTCGCCTGATTGGCCGCAAAGCGCACCGTGCCGCCGACGGTCGCAAAGTCGCAACGCGGCGAGGCGAGGCCGTTCTTCACCTCGCAGAGCGCAAACAGAGGCCCGGCCGTCGTCAGGTCAACGCTCGCGGTCGTCGAGAGGTCGCCCGTGCGCGAGAGGGTGACGACGGCGCTGGCGCCTCCCGATTCAGGTATCTGGAAACTCGTGGCGGCAAACTGGATGAGACTGCGGCCGGGTGTCGCCGGTCGCGGCTCGACGGTGAGTCCGCCGGTCACGTAGGTCACTTCGCCCGTGCTGCTGGCGATGCGGACGCTGTAGTCGCCCGAAGGGATGTCTGCTGAGGCCGTGATGTCGAAGCTGATGATGGGCACGCTGCCGAAGAAGACGACGGGCGAGACGTTGGCGACCGTGATGAAGGGAGAGGTGACCGTGATGCTCGTGATGGTGTTGAGATTGTTGGCCGTAGCGAAGCCGACGAGGATGTTTCTCGTCTCGCCCGGAGTGACGGGGACGGGGACGGTCGAAGCCGCGCCGTTCGTGCCGATTAAAATCGGATTGATGATGGGAGTGCCGCTCACGGGGACGTTGACGAAGGTGGTCGTATTGGCTGAGACGCCGAACTGTCCGAGTTCGATGGTGCGGAACTGTGGCTGATTGCCGACGCCTTGATAAGCGCCGTTACGTGAAGCTATCTCGGTGGCGTTGACCGGCTCGTTCAGAGATTCGGCCATCAGCCGGTACTGCCCCGGCGGCAGGCTGTCGATGCGATAGCGGCCGTTCGGTAAGGCGATGTTACCGGCCACGACGCGCCCGGTCGCAATCTCTTCTGCCCAGACGTGGACGCCGAAAGCGGTCGTGCCTTCGATAGCGCCGAGTCCGGCCGTCGG
>DASZCR010000136.1:0-7207 GCA_035942915.1 Pyrinomonadaceae bacterium
GTGCCGGCACTGATGCAGATGTTGGTGGAATACGTCGGAGATGAACGACGAGGAATGTTGGAGAGTCTGCGTTTGGTGATGTTAAGCGGCGATTGGATAGGACTCTCCTTGCCTGATGAGGTGAGGCGACAGGCTACAAGAGCACACGTCGTCAGTTTAGGAGGAGCGACGGAAGCTTCCATCTGGTCGATACTTTATGAAATCGGAGCAGTCGAGAGTGAGTGGAAAAGCATTCCTTATGGTCATCCGATGAGGAATCAGCAGATTTACGTGTTGAATGAGAGGATGGAAGAATGTCCTGAATGGGTGACGGGACAACTCTACATCGGAGGAGTTGGATTAGCGAAAGGATATTGGAGAGATGAGGAGCGGACAAGTCGTAGTTTCATTGAGCACGGAGGATGGGGGGAGAGGTTATACAGAACAGGAGATGTGGGGAGACAGATAGCGACGGGAGAGGTGGAGTTTTTAGGGAGAGAAGATTATCAGGTGAAGGTGCAGGGGCATCGGATAGAGTTGGGAGAGGTGGAAGCGGCGATTGGCAGTCACCGGAGGGTGAAGGCGGCAGTAGTTTCGGCAGTGGGTGACAGACATGCTAGTAAATCTCTCGTCGCTTATGTCGTTGTTGACAGGGAAGGGGCGGGGAATGGCGACCGCGAGGCGAGCGCGGAGTTGAACGTAGGCTCGGACGAGAGTCTTCAGGAGCCGCGTCGTGCAGAGGAGTTGCTCAGCGGGTGGGAGCGTCTGCAATTCAAGTTGAGTCATCCGGGGTTGCGCGCGGGGAATGGTTCGCCGTCTGTCCAACTCGTCAGGCCGCAACTCGACGAACGCCTGCTGGAACTTTATTACGCGCAGCGTCGCAGCTATCGCAAACTGCTGCCGCAGCCTGTCAGCCTTGAGCAACTCAGCGAGTTCCTGAGTTGTCTGCTGCAACTCGACATCGAAGGTCTGGCGTTCCCTAAATCGCGTTACGGTTCGGCCGGGAGCCTCTATCCCGTCCAGACTTATCTGTACGTCAAACCTGACCGCGTCGAGGGTCTCGCGGGCGGCGTTTACTACTACCACCCGACCGAGCACCGGCTCATCCTGCTCACGCCCGACGCGCGGATAGACCAGAGCTTGTACTCGCCTGTGAACCACGCGGTCGTGGCCGAATCTGCGTTCTCGATTTTCCTCGTCGGGCAGATGAAGGCGATTACGCCGATGTATGGCGAGGTCGGCAGGCATTACGCGACCATCGAGGCGGGGTTGATGACGCAGTTGTTGGAGATGTCTGCGCCCGCCAGTCACATCGGCCTCTGCCAGATTGGCAGCGTCGCGTTTGAAAGTATCAGACACCTCTTCAAGCTCGAAGAAAGCCACGTGCTGCTGCACAGTCTGGTCGGCGGCGCGATTGACGCAGAGCAGACGAGGCTTCCGGCCTTGCTCAAGGAGGCCAACGAGGCGCAGGCGGCCGAAGCGTCGGCGGGACAATCCGCGCAGGAAGATGGGAGCTATGCTCCTTCGTCCGTCGCTCCGACAGACGAGCAGATTGTCTCCGAGTTGAAAGGATTTCTGCGTGAGAAACTGCCTGCTTATATGATTCCGCCGACGTTCGTGCTGCTCGACGCGCTGCCGCTGTCATCGAACGGCAAGGTCAATCGCAACGCGCTGCCGCAGCCCGACGCGCTCCATGCGGCGGCGGCGACGCAGGCTTACATCGCGCCGGACACGGAGGTGGAGCAGACCATCGCCGCCATCGTCGAGGACGTGCTGCAAATCGAGAAGGTGAGTGTCGAGCACAACTTCTTCGACATCGGCGGAACGTCCGTCCACATGATTCGCGTCTACAACAGGCTGCGCGAGACGTTCGGGAAAGAGTTCCCGCTCGTCGTGATTTTTGAAAACCCGACTATTGCCTCTCTGGCAAAGTATCTCGCGCGCACGGAAGACGACGACGATGCGCCTCAGAAGGATGTCGCCAGAGGCGAGAAGCGCAAGGCTGCGGCGGTGCAAAAACAGCGTCGCAGGGAGAGGAAGTAAGACGTTGCTGCTGCCGCTGTCGCTGCTGCGCCGACGCCGTCGAGGAGATTCAGACGAGGACGAGAGCCATGAGCAATGAAGAACTGAGCGACACACCCGGCATTGCCATTATCGGCATGGCGGCTCGTTTTCCGGGTGCGCGCAGCGTCGATGAGTTCTGGCGCAACATTCGCGACGGCGTTGAATCCATCACCTTCTTCGCCGATGAAGAGCTCGCCAACGCAGACCCGTCCGCGCTCACAGACCCGAACTTCGTCAAGGCGGGAGCCTTGCTCGAAGGCATCGAACTGTTCGACGCCTCTTTCTTCGACCTCTCGGCCATCGAAGCCGAAATCACAGACCCGCAGCATCGCATCTTTCTCGAAGCCGCGCACGAAGCACTTGAGAGCGCCGGTTACGACCCTGAGAAGTACGACGGAGCCATCGGCGTCTATGCAGGCGCGGGGATGAACACCTACCTGATTTTCAACCTCGCGCCCAATCAGGAACTCGTCCGCTCGGTCGGCGCGCTGCCTTTGGCTATCGGCAACGACAAAGATTATCTGGTCACGCGTGTCTCTTATAAATTGAATCTCGGTGGGCCGAGCATCAACGTCCAGACCTCCTGCTCGACCTCTCTGGTGGCCGTCAGTCTCGCCTGTCAAAGCCTGCTCGATTATCAATGCGACATGGCGCTGGCCGGTGGCGTCTCGCTGCGGATTCCGCAGAAGACCGGCTATCAGTATCAGGAAGGAAGCATCACTTCGCCCGACGGCCACTGTCGCGCCTTCGACGCCAAAGCGCGCGGCACCATCTTCGGCGAAGGGCTTGGCATCGTCGTCTTGAAGAGGCTCGACGAGGCGCTCGAAGACGGCGACCAAATCTACGCCGTCATCAGAGGCTCGGCCGTTAACAACGACGGCGCGTTGAAGATTGGATACACCGCGCCGAGCGTCGATGGACAGGTGAGGGTGATTGCCGAAGCCCTCTCGGCGTCGGGCATCGAGCCGGAAACCATCTCCTACGTCGAGGCGCACGGGACGGGGACGCCGCTCGGCGACCCGATTGAAATCGCCGCGCTCAAGAAAGCCTTCGGCAGCGGCCTCAAGCGCAGAGGCTTCTGCGCCATCGGCTCCGTCAAAACCAACGTCGGGCATCTCGACACGGCGGCAGGCGTCGCCGGGCTGATTAAAACCACGCTCGCACTCAAGCACAAACTCCTGCCGCCGACGCTGCATTTCGAGCAGCCCAATCCGCAAATAGACTTCGACAACAGCCCCTTTTACGTCAACACGCGGCTTCATCAATGGACGAATGGCTCGACGCCGCGCCGCGCAGGGGTCAGTTCCTTCGGCATCGGCGGCACGAACGCCCACGTCATCCTCGAAGAAGCGCCGCCGCGCGAGCCTTCCGGCGCTTCCAGACCTTATCAACTGCTCCTGCTCTCGGCCAAGACGGAGACCGCGCTCGAAGCGGCGACCGACAACCTCGCGCGCTACCTACGCGAGCACGCCGACATTAACCTCGCGGACGTTGCCTACACCTTGCAACTGGGTCGCAAGAGTTTCAGTCAACGCCGCTTCCTTGTCTGCCGCGACCGCGAGGAGGCCATCGCCGCTCTGGAGACGCGCGACCCGGCGCGTCTCCTGACGCACCGCGCAGGCGCGGGCGAAAAACCCGTCGTCTACATGTTCTCCGGTCAAGGCTCGCAGCACACGCAGATGGGCGCGGAGCTTTACCGCACCGAACCCGTCTTTCGTCAGACAGTAGACGACTGTGCGCGCCTGCTCAAACCGCTCCTCGGACTCGACCTGCGCGAGATTATCTATCCGGCAGACGAACAGCAAGAGGAGGCCGCGCGGCAACTTCAGCAGACCTTCATCACACAGCCCGCGCTCTTTGTCGTTGAGTACGCCCTCGCGCAACTGTGGATGAAGTGGGGCGTCCGCCCACAGGCGATGATTGGTCACAGCATCGGCGAGTACACGGCCGCGTGCCTCTCCGGCGTCTTCACGCTCGAACAAGCCCTCGCGCTCGTGGCGACGCGTGGACGGATGATGCAATCTCTCCCGACGGGTGCGATGCTCGCCGTCAATCTGCCGCCGCACGAAGTCGAGCCGCTCGTCGGCGCGCAGCTTTCGCTGGCAGCCGTCAACAGCCCTTCGCTGTGCGTCGTCTCCGGTGAGAGCGCAGCCGTCGAAGAATTGGCCGAACGCTTAACGCGACGCGAAGTGAACTGCCGACGCCTACACACGTCGCACGCCTTCCACTCGCACATGATGGAGCCGGTCGTCGGCGAGTTCACGCGCCACGTCGCAAAACTCAAACTCAAGCCTCCGACGATTCCGTACATCTCGAACCTGACCGGCAATTGGATTCGCGCTGACGAGGCGACCGACCCGCAATACTGGGCGCGCCATCTGCGCCAGACCGTCCGCTTCGCCGAAGGGCTGACGCGTCTCGCTAAGGAGGCCGGAAGCATCCTGCTCGAAATCGGCCCCGGCCAGACGCTCGGCACGCTCGCACGCACGCAGACGAACGGGCATGTCATCCTCTCGACGCTGCGCCACCCGCACGAAGCGGAATCCGACGCGCAATACCTGCTCAAGAGGCTCGGACAAGTCTGGCTCTCCGGCGGCAAGATTGACTGGCAGGGCTTCTACGCCGACGAGCAACGCCTGCGACTACCGCTCCCGACCTATCCCTTCGAGCGCAAACGCTACTGGATAGACGCTCCGCGCACCACCACCGCGCACGCCTCCGCCGCTCCCTCGACACAGACGACCGACGAGGAAGCACAGACGCGGACACCCGCCGCCGCGTCAAGCGCCGACACGACGCACATCGCACACGACGCGAAGGACGCACCGGGCGCGCACAGAACGGCGCACGAACGCCCTGTGATGGGCACGCCATACGTCGCCCCGCGCGACGAGACCGAACAGAAAATCGCGCACATCTGGGAGACTTTCCTGAGCGTCAGAGAGGTCGGCGTCGAAGACAACTTCTTCGAGTTAGGGGGACACTCTCTGCTCGCCACACAACTCATCGCACTCCTGCGCGACGCCTTCCGCCTGCCCCTCCCACTCGGCTCCCTCTTTCAATCACCAACCGTCGCCGGACTCGCACAAGAGATTGCTCGCCTGCGTCGTGATTCCGAAGAAGCTTCCACAGAGTCTCCTTCTCATTCATCTTCCTTCGATGCTCTCCCGAAGATTGTCTCTGATAGAGAGCATCGCTATGAGCCGTTCCCTCTGACCGATATTCAACAAGCATATTGGGTGGGCAGAAGTTCATCGCTGGAACTGGGAGGAGTAGCGACACACATCTATTTTGAGGTGGAAGGCAGAGGGATAGATGTAGAGAGATTGGAAGGTGCATGGCGGCGTGTGATAGAGCGGCACGACATGCTGCGTGCAATAGTCTTAGCTGATGGACGACAGCAGGTGCTGGAAAGTGTCCCTCCTTATGAAATCGCCCTCAGCGACTTCAGCGAATTGGATGCGGAGGAGGCGCGTCCGCAACTGGAAGCGGTGCGCGCACGCATGTCGCATCAGGTACTTCCTGCGGAGCGTTGGCCGCTGTTCGAGATACATGCTTCCAGATTGACGGGCGGGCGTCTGCGCCTGCACGTCAGCTTCGACATGCTCATCGGCGACGCGTGGAGCTTCCAACTGCTCTGGCGCGACTTACTCACCTACTACACGGATGAAACAGCGCAGTTGCCGGAACTGAATGTGACCTTCCGCGACTACGTCCTGACGGAAGCGCATCTGCGCGACACGGCGCTCTACGAACAAGCGCGAGAGTATTGGTGGAGACGCATCGACGAGATGCCCGCCGCACCCGAACTGCCACTCGCGCGCAGCCCTGCAACGCTCACCCATCCCCAATTCGTGCGCCGCACAGCACGACTCGAAGCAACGAAATGGGAAGAACTCAAGAGACGCGCCGGACAAGCCGGACTGACCCCTTCAGGAGTCTTACTGGCAGCCTATGCAGAAGTCTTGAGTCTGTGGAGCAAGCGTCAACACTTCATGATTAATCTCACGTTGTTTAATCGACTGCCGATGCACGAGCAGATTGAACAGGTCGTGGGAGACTTCACTTCATTGACTTTATTGGAAGCTGATTATCGTGTGGGAGGAAGCTTTCGGGAGCGCGGGCGGAAGTTGCAGGAGCAGCTATGGGAGGACATTGATAGAAGATATGTGAGCGGGGTAGCGGTGATGCGCGAGTTGGCGAGAAGGAGAGGCGCAGCACAGGCCGTCATGCCCGTTATCTTCACCAGCGAGCTTAACTTCTCCAACGCGAATGATGAAACGCCGTCGCAGGGCACGGCGAATGAAGCGACGACTCAGGCCGTCCAACTCGAACAGGTCTACAGCATCAGTCAGACGCCGCAGGTGTGGATAGACCATCAGGCATCGGAGGTGGGCGGCGCTCTGGTTTTCAACTGGGATGCGGTCGAGGAACTGTTTCCCCCCGATGTCCTTCAGCAGATGTTCGACTCCTACTGCTCCCTGCTCGAACGGCTCGCCAAAGACGAGAAGTGTTGGGACGACGCACGCGTGCTTGAGTTGCCGCCCACGCAGGCCGCACGACGCGCCGCCTACAATGAGACAAGCGCGCCGCTCTCCGACGCGTGCTTGCATCAACTCTTTCTGCAACAGGCCGCACAGCATCCGCACAGACCGGCGCTCGTCAGCACTCAACGCTGCTTCACCTATGCTGAACTGGAACGCTTCACGCGTCGTCTGGCGCAACGACTGCGACGCGGCGGCGCACGCCCCAATCAACTAGTCGGCGTCGTCATGCAGAAAGGCTGGGAGCAGACGGCGGCCGTGCTCGCAGTGCTGCGCGCAGGTGCGGCCTACCTGCCCATCAGCGCCGACCTCCCGCGCGAACGCATTGACTACCTGCTCAATCACGGCGAAGTAGATATCGTCCTTACTCAACACTGGATAGACGAACGTTTCGAGTGGCCTGAGCGGATACACACCATCGCCGTCACACAGTTTGACGACGGGCAAGACGCCGCGCCTGATGATGTTGAACTCGATACCCTGCAAAGCGAAGAAGACTTAGCCTACGTCATCTACACGTCAGGTTCGACCGGCACCCCCAAAGGCGTGATGATTGACCATCGCGGAGCAGTCAACACCATCCTCGACATCAACGAACGTTTCCACCTCTCTGCTGACGA
>DASZCR010000137.1:0-16862 GCA_035942915.1 Pyrinomonadaceae bacterium
GGATGCCGAGATTCGAACTCGGGGCCTCACCCACCCCAAGGGTGCGCGCTACCAGGCTGCGCCACATCCCGAAAGCGTCTTGTTTAAGTATCTCTGGAAAAGATTTTTTGTCAAATGGCGGGGGTCGCCTGAGAGTGCCCGGAATCTCTACTTGCGGCGCGTGCTCGCGGGCGTGTCGCCTGCTTCGAGCAGGACGAGCAACTCCTTCATGTGGTCTTTCAGCCGACGCAGGGCGGCGCGCTGGTCGTCGTTGATTTTCAACGGCGGTTCTGCGGGCGTTTCGACCGATTGCGGCTCGACGGCTTCCGCGCGCATGGTCGGCGATGCAAAGGGCGTCGCTTCGTTTTCGGCGGGCGGCAGTGCGGAGACTATCTGCGGCGTCTGTGGTTGCTGTGGCGCGGTCGGAGTTGCTTGCGCGCTCATCTCCGGCGTGACGACCTTGAGTTTGCTCGCTCCGCGCAGTTCGCTCGAAAGCTTCTTCTTCGCCCCGGCGATGGTGTACTGGTCTTCGTAGAGCAGTTCCTTGATGCGTAAGACCATCTCTACGTCGCGCTTGCGATAGGTGCGCTGTCCGGCGCGGTTCTTCTGCGGCGCGAGCATCGGAAATTCCGATTCCCAGTAGCGCAGCACGTGCGCCTGCACGTCGGTGATTTCGCACACCTCGCCAATCTTGAAGAACAGCTTTTCGGGGATGGAGATGGCCGCTCGGTTCATAATTTTCACCGGCCGTACCGACGTTGAAACGCACTGTCTAAAGACTGTAGGTTGACCCCTTCGGGAAGCGACGGGGGTGAGCCTCGTGGTCATGTTACCTGCGCGCCAAACAACTGTCAATATTATTGTTAATCAATTTCCACAGCCGTCTGGCTGAGAAGTTACTTGAGCCTTCGGGCGGGCGTGTCGAGGGGTCGCAGAGCGTCTCAGAGAGGCGCTTTCAGGGTTCGATGCGAATGAGGCGATTGAGAGGGTCGAAGGTCAGACGAAACGGCCTTAGGGCATCGCGGCCGAGCAGGACTGGCGCGCCCCGGTCGGCTCTCACGAGAAGGTCTGTCGGGACGCCGCGCAAGGCGAGCGCGCCGAGCCGGACGTTGGCCGGACGTATCCGACGTGAGGCGACGTAGCCACCCGCGAGGTCGCGTGTGTCTTCGCGCAGACGCCCTTCCGTGCCCGCAATGATGCCGAGCGAGCGCGCTGCATCCGGCGTGACGGCCAGACCGAAGGCCGAACCCGTGTCGAGCAGAGCGCGTCGCCCGCCGTCGAGCAGGACGAACGGCCGACGGCTGCCGGAATCCCTGAGCCATTCGACGACCGCGCCTTCGCTGCTAACGTCGCCGCGCCTGACGGGCTGTGTGCGCGGGTCGAAGGCTGCGACGAGGTTGCGCGGCAAGTCGATGGTGTAGCCGAGTGGCGAGAAGGCTTCGGTCGGGTCGAGGACGCCGTCGAGGTCAGAAGGGAGACCGGGGGCGACGATGGTCAGGCCACGCGCGGGCAGGACGTTTTCAGGCGAGCCGAGCGAGAGGCGTTCGATGAAAGCGCGGCGTCCGCCCGCGACGCTCGCCCCGCTCAAACCGCCGATGCGAATCCCGCTCCCGCCGGTCTCCACACGGACGCGCGCCGCGCCCGCGACTCGCTCCGAGAGGATGTTTGCGCCTGCGCCCGTATCGACGGCGAAGACGAAAGGCCCTGCGCCGTTGACCCAGACTTCGGCGAGCAGTCCGCGCGATTCGGATTCGCGCAGACGCGCGGGCGCGGGCAGCGTCGCGGCCGTTGTCGTCTTGCGCGCGCCGCTTCGTTGCGTGGCGGCGTGAAAAAGCGTGTGGGCAGTTCCGCCGTTAGCGGAAGCTGCCCACACGTTGAAGAAGAGAGCGAGGAGAAGCGTCGAGATAAGAACGCTTGCTGGTCTTGTCAAGCCGCTTCGCATCGCCCAAACCCGCCCCGGCGCGTTGAAAAATTCTCGCCGAGTTTAGAAACGGCGGTTGCGTTTGCGAATCTTGTAGGTGTAGAGCGCCGAGCCGCCTGCGCCCGCCAGACCGCCGATGAGCGCGCCCTTTTTGCCGCCGATGAGGCCGCCGATGAGCGCGCCGCCGCCCGTCCCGGCCGCCACCGTCAGCTTGTCGCGGTGCTTCTGCCAGAAGCTACGCTTCTGCGGCTGCTGGTAGTCGTAATAAACCTGACGCGAGCCGCCGGAACGCGCGACGCGCGTGCGCGCCGGAGCGTTGCGATAGACGACGCGCGTGGCTTCGTTCGTGCGCGTCTGGGTCGCGGCCGTCTCAGCCGCCAGACCCTCTGCGCGTGCGGCGCGGACGCCTTCGGTGAAGCCGTCACGGAAGGCTTCGTTCTCTTCGCTGAGTTCGTTGGAAGCGACCTCTGTGGTCTTCGCCGTTGCGTTCTCAGTGGTGGTGGCAGCAGCCGGCGTGAGATTGTGCGCGGGGGCTGCGGTCTGCGATGCGTCCGCGACCTTCGTCGAAGGGCGCATCACGAAAGCGCCGACTGAGCCGCCGAGCAGGGCGGCGACGAGCGCGACTGGCAGTAACTTGTTATTCGTCAACATCGGTCAAAGTCTCCTCTGATAATTCCTTGAATGTGCGCGTAAGGTCTACGGACGCCATCTCTCATCATGGCAACTGCCGTTCCGCAACGCGGCCGACCGCAAGTCTCCCGCGCCGAATCGCTGAAGGGCGTTGCAAGCATACACATCTCCGCGCAAAAATCGGCTTTTGTCATCGAAATATAAGATTGCAACCAACTCGCAACAGAGCCGTCGGCCGACCTGTTATACGATATGGACAGTCCGCCTACCCCATATCATCAACGGCGGACGCGGCCGCCTCGCTCCTCCTTTAAGTTGGACGCTTCGTGACGCACGGGGCTATAATCCATCTTCGCTCACCCCGAAAAAATTTCAGGAGGTCAACGGAGCACCGCCTTGTCAACGTCTACCACCGCCGCCTTTCGTCTCGCCAAACGCCTCGACGGCGTAGGATTCTCCGACATCGTCAAAATCCGCAACCGGATTATGGAGTTGCGCGCTGGCGGCGCTTCTGTCTACCAGTTCGAGGGTGGCGAGCCTTTCCTGCCCACGCCCGCCCCGATTAAGGAGGCGATGACGCGCGCCCTGCGCGAGAACAAGACGCGCTACGCTCCCTCGTCCGGCATCCCCGAACTGCGCGCGGCCATCGCCGCGAAAGTGCGTGCGGCGAACCAGATTCCGGCGCGCGAAGAGGATGTCATCATCTTAAACGGCGGCATGCAGGGGCTCTTCGGCGCGTTCCAATCGGTCGTCAACCCCGGCGACGAGGTGCTCGTCTTCTCTCCCTTCTGGACGCCGATAAAAGACCTCATTGCGCATTGCGAAGGGCGCACGGTGCTGGTGCCGACGCGCGAGGCGCGCGAGGACGGATTCGCCGCGACACTGGCGCGCTACTCGACCGCCCGGACGCGCGCCATCTACTACAACACGCCGCAGAACCCGACCGGCCTCGTCATGACGCGCGAGGAAGCCACAGCCATCGCCGCCTTCGCGCGCGAGCGCAACCTCGTCTGCATCTCCGATGAGGCTTACGAAGACCTCGTCTACGATGGCGAGCACGTCTCCATCGCCGCGCTCGAAGGCATGTTCGAGCGCACCATCACCTGCTACACGCTCTCGAAGTCTTATGCGATGACGGGCTGGCGCGTCGGCTACGTCGTCGCCGCCGAGCCTTGGATGACGGGGATGCGCAAGACCCTGCTCTACTCGACCAACGGCGTCTCAACGCCCTCGCAGTGGGCGGCGCTCGCGGCCTTCACGGAGGCGCAGCCCTTCTTAGAGACGGCACGCGCGGCCTATCGTGAGCGGCGCGACCTGCTCGTCGCAGGCTTGAACGAACTCGGCCTCAACTGCGCTCCGCCCGCAGGGGCTTTCTATGCCTTCCCCGAAGTGTCGCGCATCCAACGCGACAGCCGCGAGGCGGCCGACATCCTGCTCGAACGCGCGCAGGTCGCCACCGTCCCCGGCAGCGTCTTCGGCGAACACGGCGAAGGTCACCTGCGCTTCTCCTTCTCGACCTCCCTCGAAACCATCGCCGCCGGTCTCGACTCGATGCGCCGCAACCTCTGAAGCGCAAGTGATGGGTGATGGGTGATGGGCGATAAGTGGACGGCGAGGGCAGCGACTTCATGAAGCCCCGAAAGTCATCCGCGAAACTCGGCGGGCGCAGCGAGTTCGACTTTATAGAAAGCCTCCGCCAAAGAGCATCTTCGACCGACTCGTCACTCGCCACTCGTCACTCGTCACTTGTCAAGGGTATCGGCGACGACGCGGCTGCGTTCACGCAGCAGGCCGGGCGCGAGACTCTCATCACGACAGACCTGCTCGTCGAAGACGTAGACTTTCGTCTCTCGACAACCACGCCGCGCGCACTCGGACACAAGGCGCTGGCCGTCTCGCTCTCGGACATCGCGGCGATGGGCGCGCGTCCCCTCTGGGCGCTCGTCTCGCTCGGCGTCCCGTCGCAGGTCTGGGAGAGCAACTTTCTCGAACAGTTCTACGAAGGCTTCTTTGCGCTGGCCGACGCGCACGGCGTCGCGCTCATCGGCGGCGACCTGTCGCGCACGCCCCGACACGTCTTCATTGACTCGGTCGTGCTCGGAGATGCTGCGACGGGGCGTGCCGTCATGCGCGCGGGGGCGCGTGCGGGCGACCAGATATTTGTGACCGGCGCGCTCGGCGGCGCGGCCGCCGGTCTACGCCTGCTCGAAGCCGGAGCGCGTCCGGCGCGCACGCCTCCCAAAAGCCCGCGCACGCAGGCGCGCGAACAGCTATTGCTGCGTCAACTCTGTCCGATGCCGCGCGTCGCGTGGGGGCGTCTGCTCGGCGAACGGCGGCTGGCGACGGCCTCGATTGATTTAAGCGACGGCCTCTCGTCCGACCTCGCGCACCTGTGTCGCGCGAGCGGCGTCGGCGCAGAAGTAGAGGCCGCGCTTCTGCCTCTCGACCCTGCGCTTGCGCGCACAGGTTTGAGCGCACAGGAGGCTCTCTCGCTGGCGCTCGACGGCGGCGAAGATTTTGAGTTGCTCTTTACCGTCCGCCCGCGCGACGCCTCGAAGTTGCCCGCCGAAGTTGAGGGCGTCGCTGTCACGCGCATCGGCGAAGTCACGGCCGAAGCGGAGAAGATGAGCCTGCTCGTCGATGGTCGCGCAGAGCCTTTGCGCCCCGGCGGCTTCGAGCATTTCCGGCGTTCAGGCTGAATGTTTGACGCGAGAGCGTGCCGAGTGAAGGCGGTTTGACTCGCCGCGCGTCCTTGCCTAGACTCTGTGAGCGAACTGTCTTTGAAGGGTGCGCGAAGAAAGCGATGCTGAAATTTTACAACACGCTGTCGGGTCAGTTGGAAGAGTTTCGTCCCATGCGCGAAGGCGAAGTCGGCGTCTACTTCTGCGGCCCGACCGTGTGGGACTACGCGCACATCGGCAACTTCCGCTCGCTCGGCGTCTTCGCCGATACGCTGCGCCGTTATCTCAGGTTCAAAGGCTACCGCGTCAACTTCGTGATGAACATCACGGACGTGGAAGACCGCATCATCGCGCGTTCGCAAGAGGCCGGTCTGTCCATCGACGATTACACGTCCAAGTACATCGAGGCGCTCTGGGAAGACTTCGACGCTTTGGGCTGCGAGCGTCCGTCCATCGTCCCGCGCGCGACGCGGCACATCACGGAGATGGTTGACCTCATCAAGCGGCTCGAACAGGGCGGCCACGCCTACCGTTCGGACGGCTCTTACTACTACCGCATCGCCTCCTTCCCTGACTACGGCAAGCTCTCGAAGATTAACTTCGCGGGCAACATCGTCGGCGGCAGCGAGCGCGTCGATACGGACAAGTACGACAAAGAGGACGCGCGCGACTTCGCGCTCTGGAAGGCGGCCGAGACGCCTGACGAGCCGGCGTGGGATACAGAGATTGGGCGCGGACGACCGGGCTGGCACATCGAGTGCTCGGCGATGTCGATGAAGTATCTCGGCGAGACGTTCGACATTCACGCTGGCGGCATCGACCTCGTCTTTCCGCATCACGAGAACGAGATTGCACAGTCCGAAGCCGCCACCGGCCGACAGTTCGCCAACTACTGGCTGCACGCCGAGCACCTCAAGGTTGAGGGCGAGACGATGTCGAAGTCGAAGGGCAACTACTACACCTTCCGCGACCTGACCGCGAAGGGCTTCGACCCGATTGCCATCCGCTACCTGCTGCTGAGCGTCCCTTATCGCAAACAACTCAACTTCACCTTCGACACGCTGCGCGGCGCGGAGACGACCGTCCAGAGTTTGCGCGACTTCCGCCGACGCCTCGCCGAAGCGCGACCCGAACCCGGCAGCAATCCTGAGTTGCGCGCGGCGGCCGCACGCGCCCTCGAAGAGTTCGAGACGGGGATGGACGACGACCTCAACACGTCGGTCGCGCTCGCCGCCGTCCATAACCTCAAACGCGAAGTCAACACCGCGCTCGACGAGCACGCCCTCAGAGCCGACGACCAGCGCGACCTTCTGCAATTGGTCGAACGCTTCAACTCCGTGCTCAACGTCTTCAACGAACCCGTGCGCGAGATGCTCGACGCCGAGATTCAGACGCTCATCGACGAGCGCCAGCAGGCACGCCACCGCCGCGACTTCGCACGCGCCGACCAGATACGCGACGAACTCGCCGCGCGCGGCATCACGCTCGAAGACACGCGCGACGGCGTCCGCTGGAAACGGCGCGGCGCGTGATGCTAGAATCGCGGCAAGCAGTCAGGTGATAGGTGATGGGTGATGGGTGATAAGAGATGGGTGAGAGGTGTTTGGGTTTGAGATAGCTTGGCCGTCATCCGTCTTCTTGGCTCTCCCTTCTTGGCTCTCATCGTGCTGCTGCTGATGGAAACTGATTGATGCTGGATACGACCAACACACCGTTTCGCCCGCTCGACGCCCGCGCCAACATCTTCGCGGATTAGCCCTCACACGTCTCGCAAACGCGTCGCCTTCAAGTTCAGACAGAACAGACCGGCCATCCCTCGCTTTTCTTCAAGGAGAAGAGACCATGTCCGCCATCGCCACTGCTAAACGTCCCGAAATCAAGACCGCGCTGCCCGGCCCGAAAGGCAAACTCATCGTCGAGGCCGACGCCCAATACGTCACGCCTTCTTATCCGCGTCCGTCCTTCAAACTCGTCGCCGAGCGCGCCTCAGGCGTCTGGGTCGAAGACGTTGACGGCAACCTCTTTCTCGACTGCAACGCGGGCGTCGCCGTCTGCTCGACCGGCCACTGCCACCCGGAAATCGTCCGCGCCATACAGGAGCAGGCCGCGCGCCTGATTCACATGTGCGGCACGGATTACTACTACCGTCACATGCCGGAACTGGCGCAGAAGTTCGACGAGATTGTGCCCGTCCCTTCACCGACGCGCACGCACTTCGCCAACAGCGGCACGGAGGCCATCGAAACGGCCTTGAAGCTCGCCATGCACGCGACCGGCAGAGAGAAGTTCATCGCCTTCTTCAACAGCTTTCACGGTCGCACGCTCGGCAGCCTCTCGCTCACCTCGTCGAAGGTCGCGCAGCGCAAAGGCTTCAAGCGTTCCGTCCTCGACGTGACGCACGTCCCTTACCCGAACGTCTACCGCCATCCCTTCACGGGCGAGCAGACGGACGCGGCGACGGCGAGCGCCGCCACTCTCGACTGGATTGAAAATCGCCTGTTCAAGACGACGACGCCTCCCTCGGAGGTCGCAGGCATCGTCGTCGAGGCCGTGCAGGGCGAGGGCGGTTACGTGCCCGCGCCGAAGGAGTTCTTACAGGGCTTGCGCCGCATCTGCGACCGCGAAGGCATCCTGCTCATCGTGGACGAGGTACAGTCGGGGATGGGACGCACGGGCAAGATGTTCGCCTGCGAGCATTACGACTTGCAGCCCGACATCGTGACCCTTGCGAAGGGCGTCGCTTCGGGCTTGCCGATGGGCGCATGTGTCGCGCGCGCAGACCTGATGGACTGGCAGCCCGGCGCACATGCTTCGACCTTCGGCGGCAACCCCGTCGCCATCGCTTCGGCACTGAAGACCATCGAACTCTTGGAGCGCGAGCTTATCGCTAACACCGCAGAGGTCGGGGCTTACTTGCAGGAGGGCTTGCGCCGTCTGGCAGAGAAGCATACGTGCATCGGCGACGTGCGCGGACTCGGCCTGATGGTCGGCGTCGAGTTCGTCGAGAACCGCGAGACGCGGCGGCCGGATGCAGAGTTGCGCGACCGCGTCGAGACCGAATGTTTCGAGCGCGGCCTCATCATCCTCGGCGCAGGCGCAAACACCATCCGCTGGTCGCCGCCTCTCATCATCACGCGCGAGAACATCGACGTGGCGCTCGAAATCTTCGACGCCGCCATCGCCGCCGCCTGCCGGTAAGTACCCGGCAAAGCTCGAAGGCAGAAGTTAAAAAGGACGGGTTGGAGATGAGAGGGAGCGTCCCTCTCATCTTCAACCCGTCCTGTGACCTTTGGCCTTTCGCCTGCTTCAGTATCGCTGCGCTGCGCCGCGCACGACGCGGACGGTGTCGCGCGCGATGAGCAGTTCCTCGTCGGTCGGGATGACGTAGGCGGCCAGACGCGAGCCGTCACGGCTGATAAGCCCTTCGCGTCCCTGTCTCATCTCGCTGTTGCGTTCGGCGTCGAGTTCGAGACCGAACCACGCGAGTCCTTCGCAGATACGCTCACGCACCTCCGGCGAATTCTCTCCGATGCCTCCGGCGAAGAGCACGGCGTCTGTCCCTCCCAACGCGGCCAGATACGCGCCGACGTACTTACGCACGCGGTAACAGAAAATCTCTATCGCGAGGCGCGCACGCCGGTCGTTGTTTTCGCGCGCCTCGTCCAGAAGCTCGCGCATGTCGTTCGTCAGCCCTGAGATGCCGAGCAGCCCCGACTGCTTGTTGAGCAGCGATTCGACCTCCTGAAACGTCAACCCCTCTTTCGCAGCGACGAAGTCAACGATGGCCGGGTCGATGTCGCCCGCGCGCGTTCCCATGACCAGACCTTCGAGCGGCGTCAGCCCCATCGAAGTATCGACGGAGTCGCCGCCGCGTATGGCCGCCGCCGAGCAGCCATTGCCCAGATGAAGCGTGATGACGTTCGTCCGCCCGCGCTCTATCGCCAGCAGTTGACGGTAGCGATAGGCGACGTAACGGTGCGACGTGCCGTGAAATCCGTAGCGGCGGACGCGGTGGCGTCGATAGAGTTGATAAGGCAGCGCGTAGAGATAGGCGTGGTCGGGCAAGGTCTGATGAAAGGCCGTATCGAAGACGGCGCACTGCGGCAAGCCGGCGCCGAAGACCTCACGCGCGGCGAGAATGCCCTTGATGTTCGCGGGGTTATGAAGCGGCGCAAGCTCGATGCAATCCTCGATGCCGCGCAAGACCTCGTCCGTGATGAGAACCGAGTGACGAAAGTGCTCGCCGCCGTGCACGACGCGATGGCCGATGGCATGGATGTCTGCGACGGCACTCACCTCCCTGATGCCCGACTCCTCGGAAGCCACCCAACGAATGATACGTTCGACGGCGGCGCGCGTGTCTCTGAGCGGCGCGGTCGAACGCACTGGCTCGCGCCCCTCCGCATGAAACGTGATGAGCGCCTCGCCGCCGACGCGCTCGACGACGCCGCGCGCCAGACGCCGGTCGCTGTTCTGCGCGATGTGGTCGAGGTCTGTCGCAATCACCTGAAACTTAACGGACGAACTTCCGCAGTTGAGCACGAGTATGTTCATAGCTGTCTGGTGATAGGTGATAGGAAAATTGTGATAGGTGATGGGTGATAGGTGATAGGAGAAAAACCTGTCTTCTTCCTATCACCCATCACCTATCACCTATCACCTATCACCTCCTTCTTATCACTCCCTTTCGGTCGAGTCGTGCGAGAGGCGGCGTGCGAGGTCTCGGAGGTGAGCGCGCAGGGCATCCTCGTCAACGGTCTGGACGCGGCCGTCGCGGAAGATTTCGCGTCCGGCCACCATCGTCAGGAGCACGTCGCGCCCGTTGGAGGAGAAGACGAGTGTGCGCGCAGGGTCGTAAGTCGGAAGCTGATGTGCGCCGTCGAGCGCGACGACGACGAGGTCGGCCGGTGCGCCTTCTGTGAGGCGGCCGGTCGTGCCCGCGATGTTGAGCGCGAGAGCGCCGCCCTCTGTGGCCGCGCGCAGCGCATCGCTTGCGTCGAGCGTCCGACCGTCGGCGCGCGTGTCGCACGCGGCGCGCGAGAGCAGTGTGGCGAAGCGCGCCTCTTCCAGCAGGTCGCACGTGTTGTTGCTGCCGACAGAGTCGCTCCCTAGTCCGACCTTCAGTCCGGCATCGAGGAACGCGGCGAAAGGCGCGCGCCCGTGTCCGAGTTTGGCGTTGGACTTCGGGCAGTGTGCGACGCCTGCGCCCGATGCGCGCAACGTCTCGATGTCGGATGCGTCTGCGCGAACGCAGTGCGCGAGCAGCGCGTGTGTGTCCAGCAGGCCGAGACGCGCGAGGTATTGGATGGTCGAGACGCCCGGCGCGCTCCACTCGATGCCGCGCTCGCGCAGGCTGTCTGCAAAGATGCCGCGCCCTTCGAGCAGCAGCAGGTTCTCGTCGTGCGACTCGGCCGCGTGCATCATCAGCGGCAGGTTCTCCGTGCGCGCGTAGTCTGCGACCAGACGGATGAGCGGCGCGCTGACCGTGTAGGGCGCGTGCGGCGAGATGCCGAGCGTGACCAGTTCCGTCTCGCCGCCGCGCAAGCCTTCGACCTGTTCGCGCAGACGCACGAACTGCTCGTGCGCCAGACGCGCGTCCGGCCCGAAGACCTCCTGATAGACGACGCCGCGCAAGCCCACGTCGCGCAGCGCACGCATGCTATGCGTCGCCATCGAACAGGCGTCTCCGACGCAGGTGATGCCCGCGCGCGCCGCCTCGACCGCGCCCCACGCGGCCGAGACGTAGAGGTCTTCCTCGCTCATACGAAACGTGCGCGCCAGCGTCAGCTTCTTGAGCCATGCGAAGAAGTTCCCTTCCTCCGGTTCGAGGAAACCGCGCATCGCCGTCAACTCAAGATGCGTGTGACAGTTGACGAGGCCGGGCAGGATGACGGCCGCGCCGAACTCTGCGACGCGCGCGCCGGGAAAACGCGCCGCCACTTCGTCGCCCGCGCCGACCGCGACAATCTCTGCGCCGCGCACGGCGACCGCCCCGTCCTCAATCAACTCGGACGGGCGCGGCAGCACCCAGCGCGCTCTGTAAAGTGTCGTCATCTGAAACTCGAAAGCACAGCCGTCCGGCGTCTACGCAGGGCGAACCAGAGCAGCCCCGAACAAGAGATGATGATTCCGGCGACGACCGCGACGGGACGAATGCCGTAAGTATCTGCCGCCGCGCCGGAGGCGAACATCGAACCGACCATCATCAGCGTCGTGAGCGTCTCGAAAGAGGCGAAGACGCGTCCGGCGAAGTTGTCGGACGTGCGTCGCATGATGATGGTCTGCTGCGCCGTCCACCAGATGGCGAAATTCATCTCGCGCGCGACGAGGACGAGGCTCGCCGTCCAGAGGCTCGGCGTCAGGCTGAAGACGGCGAGAGCGAAGCCGTCGAAGAGGAGCGAGCGTCCCATCCGCGTGCCGAGCGAATCGCCCGCCGCCTGATTGAAACGGCGTGCAAGCGGTGCGCCGAGCACGCCGCCCAAGCCCATTGCGACGAAGAGCACGGAGATGCCGAAATCGGTCGGTCGCTCGACCCAACCGCTCGCGTCGGCCACGCCGAGTTGTGCGCCGAAGATGCTGTAGAGGGCGCGCGCCGCGCCGTTGCCCAAGCCCCAACAGGCCGCAACGGCGAAGACGGCAAAGAGCGTCTCCTCGCGCCGCACGTAGCTGAGGCCGTCGCGAAACTCCGTCGCGGCATGTCTCAGCGTCGCCGCAATGCGTTGCAGATTGAGCGTCGTGGCCGTTCCTTCAGTGGGCGCGCTGCGCAGATGAAAGGAGTGTTGCTGGTGGTCGCTGCTGCGCGTCGCGGCGCGGATGCGTCGAATCATCTCGGCCGAGACGAGGAAGGTGGCGGCGTTGGCGACAAAGACAATCTCGCGACCGATGAAGGTGGCGACCAGACCGCCGAGCGCAGAGCCGACGGCGATGGTCGCAGCCGTCGTCGAGGCCGAGAGCGAGTTGGCCGTCAGCAGTTCCTCAGTGCCGGCGACGAGGTTCGGAACGGAGGCGCGCTTGGCCGCATTGAAGAAGGCCGAGACGCAGAAGAGCGCAGAGCCAACGACGTAGATGAGTCCGAGCGAGCCGATGCGGTCGGCGACAAGGAAGCCGAGCGCAAGCGTGGCGCGCAGCACGTCGGCCGCAATCATCACGCGGCGACGGTCTGCGCGGTCAACGACGACCCCGGCGACCGGGCCGAAGAGAAAGAGCGGGAGGTGGCGCGTGATGGCGTAGATGGCGATTGCCAGCCCGACGCGCCGCTCGCCCGCCAGTTCGATGACGAGCGCGAGGACGGCGATGTTGTTGAGCCAGTCGCCAATCTCCGAGACGACCTGTCCCGTCCACAGGCGTCGGAAGTCGGCATTGCCCCTGAGCAATTGCCCGTAGGTCAACGACGCACCTCGGCCTTCTGCTTTTCGGCTTTCAGGTTGCGATAGCGCGCGAGGATGTTGGTGACGTAGGAGCGCGTCGAGTTGATGTCGATGCGCGTGATAAACTCCTCTGCCGAGAGCGGAACGGCGATGCCGCCCGGCTTGTTCCATTCGGCGGCGCGGCTGGGGCCGGCGTTGTAAGCGGCGACGATGCGCGCCTCCGCGCCCGGTGTGTCGCGGTAGTCTTTGGCAATCTTTTCGAGATACCAGCAGCCGACCTGTATGTTGCGCTCCGGCTGGCTGAGGACGCTCGCCGGGTCGGTCTTCATCTGCTGTTCAAACTCGCGCATCCCGGTCTCCGCAGCCCACTCGCGCCCGACCGTCGGCGTCACCTGCATCAGTCCAATCTCGCCGTCTTCGCCGCGCTTCCAAGGTCTGAAATAGGTCTCTTCGTAGATGATGCACCAGACGAGGTCAGGGTCAATGCGGTAGATGACGGCCTGACGTGCGATGAGATGGTCGAAGCGATGAACCCAGTAGCGGTTGAAGTAATAAACTCCGGCGGCCGAGAGGACGAGGAGGATGAGGACGGCCAGAGCGAGTCGCTTCAGAACGGGCATCGGCTTGTCAGACCCTATAAGGCTTCAAAATCACTTGAATCAATGCCCGCCTGTCGGAGAATACTTCGCAGCGTTCCGACCGCGACTTCACGATGGAGCGGCACAATCGCCGTGCGCGTGCCTGCTCAGTCGCTTTCTTAAATTTAATATGGCTTCCGCTTTGACTCGCTTCGATGAAGCCCGCAGCTTCTAATTTTCGCTTAACCTCACGATAGGGCAATGGCCTAAGCGGCATCCATGTTGACCTCAAAGGTTCGGATGCGCGGCAGCACGGTAGCAATCGGCGACTCGAAATGTAGTTCGAGAGCTTCGCGCAGATTTTCCAGCGCCGCTTCTTCCGTCTCGCCTTGACTAGCGACATCCACCTCGACGCACTGCGCGACGAACCAATCGCCCTCTTGCCAAATGCTGGCTGTCAAGGTTTGCTTCATGGACGTTAATTTCTCCGCCTCAAGTGCGACCAGAAGGCGGCCTTCGGATAGGAGGCGTCCACGCCTTCGTAACGTGAGAGGAGGGCGCGGCGGTCGAGGACGTGGCCTTGCAGCCAGACCTCTGCCGAAAGCGTCGCACCGACGGCGAGCGCGCCGCCACGCAACGCACGACGGTTGACGAGCACTTCCAGCTTGAGCCGTTCGAGGTCGAGATAGACCCAGTAAAGCTCGCTTCCCGAAAGCGGGTTCCGCAGCGGCTTGAAAGAGATGACGCGTCCCGTCAGACACCAATCGTTTTCGTGCGCGGCGCGTGCCGGGGCGTAGCCTTCGAGCGGCTGCCAGCGCGTACGCTCGCCGCGCGTGCAGACGCGCGCGCGATACGCGAGGCCGCACAGACCGACGTGCAACTCCTGCGCGCGGAAGCCTTCGGGGCCGACCTCCGTCAAGTTCTGCAACTCGAAGAGCACTTCCGTGTCCGTGCCGTCGCAGTAGCCGTGAACGATGGCCTCGCCGTCCTCGTCATACTCGGTCAAAGCCCAAGGGCTGACGCGCTGCGTGTAGCGTGCGCGAAATCCCGGCCGACAGTCGGCGTAGAAAATCTCGCCCGTTCCCGATTCGTAGAGCACCGTCCAGACTTCAAGCCCCTCGCCTAGTTTCCAGCAGCGCCCGTGCAAGACCGCACCGCGCCGGAGCAACTGCGTCGGCTCGCCTTGGTCGCCCGCGCGCTCCGCGAGATAGTTGAAATCCTTCTCGCTCGGCACTTCCAACCCGATGGCTTCAAACGTCTCGTCCATAAATACTCAACCGCGATAAGTGATGGGTGATGGGTGATGGGTGATAAGAGAAATCCTGTTCCTTATCCTATCACCTATCACCTATCACTTATCACTTCTCACCTATCACTTCTCACTTCATCCTGACGCCCTCTTGCGGCGCGTCGGCTTGACGGCGGCGGCGGTGTCTTCGTCGGCGCGCGGCGCGCGGCTACGGAAGCCGCGTATGTTGCGCGTCGGGCCGTAGCGCGGACGCAGGCCGGAGCGCGCCATCTCGGCGAAGAGTTCCACGTCATAGTCTGCCTCACGCGACATCTCTTCGCGAATCGCGTGCAGCACTTCGAGGAAACGGGGTTTGCGATACATCACGTTGATAAATGGTAAATGGTAAATCGTCAATGGTGAAGCGTACACGGTCACCGCCTACGGCCGACCATTGACCCGCTGCTCGGTCGCTTCCGAGACGAGAAACTCCGGCGTCACAATCTGCGGCACGAAGAACCCTGCGGCCGTGTTGAAGAGCCGTATCCGCGCCTGCCTGCGGACGTTCGCCAAATGGCCGAAGTTCCACGTCACTAGATAATCTATTTTGTGAAACGAAGCAACAGCGACGTGCAAAGCGTCGCCGATGTACTTGCGATGAAAGATGCCGCGCGCGATGTAGCCTTCGGCGAGGATGGTCGCCTCGTCGGTTAGTTCCACCTGTTCGAGCGCACCGACGAGTTTGAGATAGCCCGTGCGATGCGGTTCCGGCACGCGTTCGAGTTCCCTCACCACGAGCGGCGAGACGACGGCGCGATACTCCGCCATCTCGTGCTCCCACCAGCGAATCGTCAGGTCGCGTCGAAACGGCTCGCCGTTGTCGAGATAAGCTCCGACGACGGATGTTTCCAGATAGATGCTTTGCTTCATGTCGTTCTAAGTGATAACTGATAGGCGATAAGTGATAGGTGATAAGTGATAAGAGAAATCCTGTTCCTTATCCTATCACCTATCACCCATCACCTATCACTATCTTAGATTAGATTATCACGACTGGCTCGTGACGACGTTTGCGCCGTCGGTGCGCACGTCGGGCGTGACAGCGTCGAGCGGTTCGAGACGCAGCACGGCGCGCTCGAAGTCGAAGGTGGCGCGGAAGAAGCGCAGGACGTTGCCGCCGAGGATGCCCGCCTGCTCGAAGCCCGCCGTCTCGTTAATCGGCTCCATGTCGAGGACGGCGGCCGTCACCGAGCGGCGCGTGTGCGTGCCGAGCGTGACGAAGGGCAGCAGAATCATCTTGACGTTTTCGCTGACACCGGCCGCGCCGTAGATTTTCAGACGCGTCGGCTGCGAGTGTCGGTTCAGGTCTTCGCGTGCGGCAAGCGCCTCGGAGACGACCGAGATGCTCGCGCCCGTGTCGATGATGAAGTTAATCGGCTTTTCGACTCCGTCGAGTTTTATCTCGCCGCTCCAAAAGCCGCTCGAAGTTGTGCGGATGGGAATCTCGATGCCCCGCTTGGGCGCGGCGGGGTCGAAGGGCGGGCGGGCGTCGCCGCGCAGCATCGTCATCGTGCGCTTGCCGTAGTCAACTGAGGTGAGAAACTTCGAGAGCACGGAGAGGCCGATGTAGCCGTCGATTGGCTCCTGGTCATTGTAGAACTCGCGTATGTAGACGGGGACGTTGACGATGCGCGCCTCGCCAATCGTCATCGACTGAAGGAAGCCATAGATAATCTCGAAGCGGCCGCCGCCGCCGACCGCACGCGCCAGCCCGCCGCGCGCGACGGGCTTAATGCCCAGACGATTCGCCGCATTGGCCGCCAGCACGCACATCCCTGCCCCCGTGTCCACGACGAAGCGCAGAGTCTCCTTCGAGTTGTTGATGCGCAGTTGCACGACGGGACGGTTATTGACCAACTCGAAGACAATTTCGTTGCGCGTCGAGCCTTCGGCGCGCAGCAGTTTGCTCTGCGTGCCGAGGTAGCGCAGAAAGTCGATGAGACCGCGTATCCGCGCGCGGCGGTCTATGTCGGTGCGCGGCGCGATACGCAGGAAGCGTTCATAGGCGTCGGCCGCTTCGGCATAACGCTCGGAGCGCGCGGCCACCTGACCGAGATTGAAGTGATGGTCTGGCTCGCCCGCGTCGAGAAAGACTGCGCGCCGCAGCCCGGCCAGACTTTGCGTGATGCGGTTCTCGTAGAAGTCCACCATCGCGAGGCCACCGACAGCCAGCGCATCGTCCTCCTTAAACGAGAGCGCCGTGCGGAACTCCTCGACCGACGGGCGGAAGTTACCGGAGCCGAGCAACGCCGCGCCGAGCAGCGAGTGCGCGCGCGCCGACATCGGGTCTTCGGCAATGGCGCGCGCCGCGTGGTCGAAGGCGTCCTGATGTTTGCGCTGCTTGAGGAGTGCGAAACTGAGGCCGAGCCGCGCCGTCAGGTCGCGCGCGTCCTTCGAGAGCAGTTCGCGGTACTGCTT
>DASZCR010000138.1:0-20163 GCA_035942915.1 Pyrinomonadaceae bacterium
AGCCAGAACAGAGGAGAGTTCTTCACGAGAGAAGGCACGCTGCGCCCAATGCAGGAGAGCCGCCGCGTTGCGATGCGTGATGGCGACTCCTTTCGGTCTCCCGGTCGAGCCTGAAGTGTAGATGAGATAAGCCAGATTCTCCGCTAAGACCTCTGTCTCTGGATTAGCTGAAGCGGGAGCACTGGCAGAGGCTTTGAAGCTCTCCATCAAGAGAGTGTGACCGGAATAGTCAGGGAGAGCTGAGAGGAACTGTTCTCTGCTCAAGAGGACATCAGCTTGTGAGTCAGAGAGCATGAAAGAGAGTCGCTGCTGTGGATAATTGGGGTCTAATGGAACGTATGCGGCTCCCGATTTCAACGTTCCCAACAAAGCCACAACCAAGTCGATGGAACGCTCCATCAAAATGCCGACTCTCGTCTCCGCTCTCACCCCTAAGCTTCTTAGATGATGAGCTATTTGATTGGCTCTCTCATTCAACTCTCGATATGTGACCTGTTCATCATTGAAACTGACAGCGACAGCATCAGGCGTGCGTTCGACTTGTGCTTCGATGAGGTAATGCAAGCACGCCGCGTCATACTCTTCCGCAGTCTGATTCCATTCGACTAATAGCTGTCTCTGCTCTTGTGCACTGAGCATCTCCAGTTCAGAGATAGATTGCTCTGGATGACGAACAATGCTCTCTAACAAGTTAGTGAAATGCGCGCTCATGCGAGCAATCGTTGCGGCTTCAAATAAGTCTGTGCTGTATTCCAGTGTCGCGGCCATTGTGCCGGGCGTTTCGCTGACCATGAGCGTGAGGTCGAACTGTGCGCTGCGTTGCTGCGGGGCAATCGATTCGATAGGCAGCCCGCCCAGCTCCATTTTGGCTCCGGCTTCGCCGAGGGCGAACGACGCCAGACCTTCGTCGTGCAGGTGGCTCTTCTGAAGGACGAACATCGTCTGGAAGATGGGCGAACGGCTGGGGTCGCGTTCCGGTTGCAGGCGTTCGACCAGCAGCGCAAAAGGATAGTCCTGATGTTCAAAGGCCGAGAGCACGGTCTGTCGCACCTGACCGAGAAATTCCGCGAAGCCCCTGTCTCCTGAAAGCTCTGCTTTGAGGACGACCGGATTAACGAAGTAGCCGACCAGACCTGAGAGTCCTGCCAGCGTGCGGCCTGCCGTCGGCGAGCCGACGAGCAGAGATTCCTGCCCCGTATAGCGATGCAACATCACCTGAAACGCCGCCAGCAGCATCATGTAGAGCGTCACGCCCTGACGCCTGCACACGGCTCTGAGTTCCTCGGCCAACTCCGCGCTCAAATGGAATGGATGTGATGCGCCGCGTAAGCTCTGGACGGGCGGGCGGGGATGGTCTGTCGGGAGATTCAAAACCGGCAGTTCGCCCGCCAACTGTCGCTCCCAGTACTCCTGAAGTCTTGCCGCGCCCGCGCCGTTTAAAAGCTCCTGCTGCCAGCGCGCATAATCGCTGTATTGCAGCGTGACGGGCGCGAGGCTGATGCGTGTGCCTGTCCTTTCGGCCAGATAAAGGATGCCCAGTTCGTTGACAAGGACGGCCAGCGACCAGAAATCAGCGACGATGTGATGCATCGTCAGCGAGAGCACGTATTCGCGCGCGGCGCGTTTGCACAGCATCACGCGCAGCAGAGGGCCTTCGTCGAGTTTGAACGGGCGATTAGCCTCCTCTGCGAGTCTTTGTTGAAGGCTCTCTTCAGTCCAGTCGCGCGCATCCTCTTCTTGAAAGCAGACCTCAGCCTGTTCCTGAACGAGTTGGACGGGCAAGCCCTCTTCGTTCGTGATGAAGATGGTTCGCAAGGACGCGTGGCGTTCGACCAGCGTTCGGAATGCGCGACGCATTGCTCCCGCATCCACTTCCGCATGGATACGCACGGCTCCGCCGATGTTGTAGGCCGAACTGTCAGGGGCGAGTTGATAGAGAAAATAGAGCGAACGCTGACCGTAAGAGAGCGGATGCTCGGCAGTCAGATTGTCCGACGACGCAATGCTCACCTCTTCGCTCGACGGAGAGGCGGCCAATTCCGTCATCAGCCGCGAGGCCAGTTCCCCGATGCTCGGACTCTGTAGAAAACTCACGACCGGAAGCGTCACGCCGAGTCTGGCTTCGATGCTGTGCGTCAACTCGATGGCCGTCAGCGAATCGACGCCGTAGCGAGCGATGGGCTGATTGATGTCGATTTCGGAAGCGTCCATTCTCAGCTTGGCTGCCAACTGTAGTTTCAGCCATGCTTCGACATCTTCGAGACTCTGTAACGGAGCATCCGGCTCGATGGAAAGCTCTTTTATTTCCGACGGGGCGGAAGCGCGCCACTCGCCGATGACATCGAGCGTGCCCTCCTGAAATTTGACCCGCGCAGCGTGACGCTGAATCTTGCCGCTGGAAGTTTTAGGAATCGTCCCCGGTTTGATGAACACGACCGTATGAACTTGAAGTTCATGCTCCTCGGCCAACGCCTGACGAATGGCATCAACCACCTCCGCCACATTCAAACCGGCGACGCGGCGGTGTTCTACCTCCTGCACCACGACGAGCCGCTCTTCGCCCGCCAACTCGACGGAGAAGGCTGCGCCGCCGCCCGGCCGCAAGGCCGCATGGCTACGCTCAACCGTCAACTCGATGTCCTGCGGATAGTGATTACGGCCGCGTATGATGATGAGGTCTTTCAAGCGACCCGTGACGAACAACTGATTATTGTTCAGATATCCGAGGTCGCCCGTGCGCAGAAACGGCCCTTCGCCCGTGTCTGCCAGATACGCTCTGAAGGTGCGCTCCGTCTCTTCAGGCATATCCCAGTAGCCTTGCGCGACGCTCGGCCCCGCGACCCATATCTCTCCGACCGAATCGGGAGCAGCGAGCGTCGCAGATTCGGGGTCGACGATGATGACCTTTTGGTCGAGCAGGGCTTGACCGCAACTGACGAGAGTCTGTGTGTCGGCATCCTCAGCCGAAGCTGTGACGATGGCGTGACTCTCAAGCCGCGAGCGTCGCACGGTGTGAAGAATGTGCGGGCCTGCTTTGACTCCGCCGGTGACAATCAGTGTGGCCTCGGCCAGACCGTAACAGGGCGAGAAAGACTCTTCGCGGAACCCCTGCGGCGCGAACGTCTCTGCGAATCGCTTCAAGGTTTCTTCACGAACCGGCTCGGCACCGTTGAAGGCCGTCGTCCAACTGCTCAAGTCGAGCGTGGCGCGCTGTTCGGGTGAAATCTTCCGCACACACAAGTCATACGCGAAATTGGGAGCGCCGCTCGTCGTTGCTTTGTATTGCGAGATGGCACGCAGCCAGCGGTAAGGGCTTTGCAAAAACGCCGTCGGCGACATGAGAATGCACGGCGCACCCAGATATAAGGGTTGCAGGATATTCCCGATAAGCCCCATGTCGTGATAGAGAGGCAACCAGCCGACGATAACGGAGCGCTCCGTCTGCTGAAACGCCTGCTTAATCAAGCGTTCGTTGTGCAGCAGATTTCCGTGAGTGACCATCACGCCTTTCGGCGTTGAGGTCGAGCCGGAGGTGTACTGAAGAAAAGCCAGCGTCTCACCCGTGCAGACGGGTTCCTGCCAACGCTCAGCCCATTCGTCGGAGAGGTTGTCGGTCGCTATCAATTGCATTCCCTGCAAGGCGGGATTTCCGTCGAGCAAGGGGGCGAGTATCGACTGCGTGGAGGCCGTGCAGAGAGCCACCTGCGGCTTGCAGTTGTTGGCAATAGCAGAAATTCTCGGCAGTTTACGGTCAGCGCGTGCGAGGCGCGGAGGGTAAGCGGGAACGGCGACGACCTGCGCGTAGAGGCATCCGAAAAAAGCGGCGATGTAATCCAACCCCGAAGGATAGAGCAAGAGAGCGCGCTCGCCGACCGCATGCGAAGACTGAAGCAGCGCCGCGATGGCTCTCGCTTTCCGGTCAAGCTCTCCGTAAGTTAATTGAATCTGCTCCGTCTCTCCGTCAACCAAAAAGATATAGCCCACCTCGTCGGGCTGTCGGAGCGCCCGCCTGCGGAGCAGTTCCACCAGAGAAGAAAACTCCGGCGGCGAGGTCTGAAGGTCTTCGGAATGGATGCCTGCGCTGTTGTACATACAACCTCTTTATGACATTGACCTGAGCACGCGTTGAGAAGACGACGCTACTCGTGCGGCCACTCAGTCCAACTCGGCGGCAAGAACTGCCGGAGGACAGTTCCGCTGCCCTGCTCTCGCGCCGCCTCGACGACGTACTTGCTGAGAGCTAAATCAAGGATGCCAAGCCCGAAGGGGCTGAAGACGACCGTCCTGCGCGCATCGTCCCGCGCCTGAATCCGACCTGTCAGCACATCTGCAATTTCGCTTTTGACGAAGTCTCGATTGCCGACCTTTTGCTCCGTCAGATGAATGGAGGTCTGTGCGCGGCAGACGTGGTCGATATCGTCCACGATGTTCTCGCAGGAGAGAATCACTTCCGGCATCAGGTCGCGCAACGAAACATGCAGAATGGTGGCGGCAGGCGGGCACATCGAAAGGTCGTAGATGTAGGGCTGCGTGGCCGTCGTCGCCAAAGACACTAACGGGCATCTTTCGAGCACGGCCTGCACTTCATCAACTATCTCGACGTTGAGTCGGTCGTCTCCTCTACTGACAAGCCGCTTGAACTGTTGCGTGCGGCTCGCGTCAACGTCGAAGATGACCATGTTTGTAATTCCCGCGAAAACCTTCCGCAGGAATCGCACCACTTCAAAATTGATAAGCCCGCAGCCGATAACGCCGACGCTCGTCTCGTCTTGATTAGAGTGCAGAACTTGCGCGGCCAGCGCCGCACTGGCTGCCGTGCGCTTCGCGCTGATGACCGAGCCTTCAAGGATGGCCTCCGGCCTGCCCGTGTGCGTCGAGTTGAGGATGATGGCGGCGGAGGCGCGGTCTAATCCGCTCGCATGATTATCAGGAAAGGAGGCAATCCATTTGATGCCCGCTACGGCAAACTCACCGCCGAGAAGAGCCGGCAATCCTATAATCCTGTTCTTCTCATTATCGGGAAACCTTAAGAAGACGGAATGCGGCAGTGAATCCTCCTTGCGCCCGTGAGTTTCATAGGCGCTGCGGACAATCTCTATGAGCTTTACTTCTTGTCCCGCGAGTAAAGAAAGCACCTCGCCGCCTTTAAGAATCAACAGTTCATCGTTGTTCATAATTTTTCGCTTAACGGAGGCTGCAAAAGCCTGTCGCGGAACAGACCCGGAGGTCGATTCGAGTCAAAGTTATTGCCTGCACACACTGTGGTCTAATGTGCGTGAGGGACGGTCGAAGCGTGTTTTGGGTGTTATTTTGTCGAGAGGGGAGAGCGGATTCTCGACCAATTGAGGGGAGGATTTGACCCTTCGTGCACGCTACCCTGTAACGGTCAGCCTACGGAACTTGCTTCGCACCGAGCGATGCGACAACACCGCAATCCATTCCAGCAAAATATGCACAGAATATGCACATGGACAGTTGTTCTTGAGTTAGACTCAGCCGGAAGAATTCTGCTGACTATCATCTTACTTTAGACAATGCTACCGCACTTCGCAGCACAAGTTAGGCTGGTGCGAAGATTCGAATTCTGATTTAGTGAGACGAGATGACCGTTTGCAAAGTCTACCAATTCGGCCATCAAAAAACCCTAACGCAAAACAAACACTATCTCGGTTATCAGACCTGCGCTACTTCCTGCTCGGCCTTCGAGGCCGTTTGCCCGGTCTTCTCATCAACGACGCGGCCGTCGAAGAGATGCACGACGCGGTCAGCCTGATATGTGTAACGCGGGTCGTGCGTGACCATGCAGATAGTCGCGCCGCCCTGATGCAGTTGGTTGAGAAGTTCCATGACCGCCTCGCTGTTGGTCGAGTCGAGGTTGCCGGTCGGTTCGTCTGCCAACAGGATGCTCGGTTTTCCGGCAACAGCGCGTGCGACGGCCACTCTCTGCTGCTGACCACCCGACAGTTGGCTCGGTAGATGCTGTGCGCGATGCCCCATTTGAACTTTCTCCAATGCTTCAAGCACATGCTTCCGGCGTTCGCTTGAAGACATGCCGCGATAGGTCAGGGGCAATTCGACATTCTCGTAGACCGTCAGGTCGCCGATGAGGTTGAAGCTCTGGAAGATGAAGCCGACTTCGCGGTTGCGTATTCGCGCGCGCTCGACCAGAGAGAGGTGACTCACAGGCTGGCCGTTTAGCACGTATTGGCCCTCTGTGGGAGAATCCAGCAGACCGAGAATCGAAAGCAAGGTTGACTTACCGCAACCGGAAGGGCCTGCAATTGAGACATACTCTCCCTTCTCGATAGTCAAGTGGATTCCGCTAAGCGCATGCGTCTCCACCTCTTCGGTTACAAAAACCTTCTTCACTTCTTCCAGACTGATTAACGGCTGCGCTGATGTCATCTCTTCCCTCTCAATTCAACTTACCTTGCGCACCCTATCCGACGACGACGTGCCCCTGATAACTGATGCTCGTCAGCAGAATCTAGGCACGTTCCTGAAGCGTTCATCTGCGATTCAAAAATCCCAGCAAAATCTTTCACATAGGCGTCCGTGACTGTCACCTTGTTATCCTGCTGCGACCCTCCTCTCATACTGATGAGAAAATAAGGGTTTTGGTAAAGAGAGCCGTTCTGCCCGTGTTCGATTCTCTTTATATCCACGCGACTAGCCACGCGGTAAAGATAGACCGCGTGCGGCGATAGAGACTTAAATTTTGCAGGGGTTTGATACGAGCTAGGCAGGATGAGAACTATGCCTGCATCCTATCTACACACGTCAACCCCAAGGATTGATGCCTTGAGCAACTGTTGCGTTTTGCGGTAAGATGCGGCTGTTAGGATGATGCATCTACTGCAATGGCAGCAGTTGTTTTGTCTAGCGCCCCATTGCTATCTACCAAATAGCAATGGGGCTTTTTATTAGCTACTGGCCCTTCAAAATCTACAAAGGGTTTAATACCTCAACGACCTCAACCCTTGTGCTCCAAAATACAATAAATCCCCTGATGGTCTAGACGCCTACGAGCGTTTAACCTGCGCCGATTGATTTGTCACGTCGATTATTTAATGCCTAAAGGTCATGGTGAGTATCCTCAGTAGCAATGCAGGGGGGCTTCTTTTTGAGGCTGCACTATTAATTTATCTGGGCAGGCACAATGATACTCAATTTTTATAAGGTGTCAACTTACGACGGGAGTAGCGCACAAGCTCTGGCGCTCCGTATGTTCACGAATAAAAAATGGTACGCCACCACCGGCACTGCTCCGTCTAAAAATATTCGCTCGAATAGCTCTCACCTGATACCGGCTGCCCAATACCGAACCAGAACATAACAGAGAGGCACGGGCACACCGCCCCCACAGGTTTTGTCTAACCTACATCTCTGGTCAATACATTTAACTGTTAATGAATGGGTCATGACTAGATAGCGATGGCTGATCTAGTGATTTTCACAAGTCCTCGCGCTGATTCCCTGCCCGCTGTCTTCGACCTCTACTGCGACCTGTCCGCCGCCTCCCTCCGTGCGGGCGCGCAGCGTAATGCGCCCGCCCTCCGGCGTGTACTTGATGGCATTCTCGACGACGGCGCAGAGCGCGCGGCGCAGTGCGCTCTGGTCGGCGCGCGCTGGCGGCAGGCCCAGAGTTGGTTCGACTACGAGTTTCTGATTGCGCTCCGTGGCGGCGGCGCGCACTATCTTCTCGCAGTCCCGCAACGCCTCGCCCACGTCCACGCGCCCCGAACTTATCTCGACGCCGCCCACCTTCATGCGCGACAGGTCGAGCAGGTTATGCACGAGGTCAATCTGGCGTTCGCATTCGGAGGCGATGTCTTCGAGGTATTCGCGCCGCTTCTCCTCGCTAGGGTTCTTCTTGAGCAGGATGCGCGTCAGGGTCTTGATGGTCGTCAGAGGCGTGCGCAACTCGTGCGAGACGGCGGCGAGGAACTCGTCCTTGACCGAGTTCGCCGCCTCTGCCTCGCGCCGCGCCTGCTGTTCGAGCGTAAGCGCCCTCTCACGCGCCGCGCTCAGCGAGCTGACGACGAGCGCCGCCAGCGTGAAGACGCCGAGTTCGAGCAGGTCTTCGCCGTACACCCTGAAGGAGTAGGCGGGCGGGAAAAAGAAGAAGATGCCGACGAAGGCCGAGAGTGCGGTGGCGAGCAGCCCCGCGCCCAAGCCCCCGCGCCACGTGCTGAACATGACCGCTGCCAGGTATGCCGACGAGACATCCATCTGCACGTAGCGGGTGGCGAGCATCGTCAGCACGAAGACCGCCGCCACCGACCAGACAGCTATCAGGTAGCGCCGCAGCCTCCCCCCGATACTTTCGTCCAACTTCCCGTGCATTCCACTTGTCACAGTTACCCCGATAATCGAAGCTGCAAAGGTTTGATTATACTAGAGACCCCGACTACTGGAAGACCTGCTGATGCGAGGAAAGGGGTACATAGCGCAGGAGGGGTTGGGTGCGGGATGAGGTGATGTGGATTTACTGCCGCTCGTGGCTTTGTGCAGTGGACTGTATTTCTTTAAGAAGCCTGCGGTCGTAGTCGGAGAGGACGCCCTGGGCTTGCAGGCGGAGGAGGATGTCTAAGGCTGTCTGGTAATTTTTCTTCGCCATCTGCTGCGTTGTGGGTCGCTGCTCATGGGGCAGGGTTTGACCAAGCTTCTCGTAGGTTCGGGCAATCAGGTTGTAGGAGTTCGCAAGATTGCGTGCAGTGCGATGGTCGCTGGCGGAGCTTTCGCTCACTTGACGGTATATTTCGGCCGCCTTTTCATGCTCGGCGAGGGCCGCTTGCAGATGGCCGCGCCCGGCTTTGGCCTGGCCTAATCTGGTCAACGCCGAGGCCAACTCGGTTTTCAATTTGTTGTTCCTTGACTCTCTTTCGATAATACCGCCCAGAATCTCCGATGCCGTTTCCAGATGTCGTAAGGCTTCATCGTGCCTGCCCGTGTTGATTGCAGTCTGGCCTAACTGTGAAAAAGATTTCGCCAGTTGTTGTTTGGCTCTGATGTTCGAAGGGTCTTTAGCGACCGTCTCCTGCATGATGCTCAAAGCCTTCTGTGCGTACTCGTGCGCAAGCGCGTCGTCCTGCTCTTCGTGCACGCTGCTTGTGAGCCAGTAGGTCAGCCAGAGTCCGCTGCGGAGCGTGACGTTGTTCGGATGTTCGTGGACTAAGGGCTCGTAAATCCTGACGGCCTGTTCCGCCTGCGCCTCTCCTTCCTTCTGTCTTCCATCCCAGGAGAGCGACCAGCCGAGTTGCGTGCGGCTGTCGCCGAGCAGTTTGAGGACATCAACACGGCCGGGCTGCTCGCTCCTCAACGCCTCCAACAAAGCGATGGCCTTCTCTAACGACAAGATGGCGTCCTGCCACTTGTTGACGGTTGCCTGAATCTTGCCGAGGTCGTGATAGGTCTGCGCCAGAGCTAAACGCAACGACTCTGATTGTGGGTCGCGCTTCAGCAGCTTTTCGTAAAGGCTCAAAGCCGCTTGCAGGTTCTCCGTACTGCGTTCGAGGTCGTTCGCCTGATTGTAGATATTGCCGGAGATGCGGTGGTTCTCCGCCAACTGGCGGAGATGCTCTGCCTCGTCCGGTTCTCTTTCGAGCAGCGCAAGCCGTATCCCGCGCGCCTTTTCGTAGCTTTTAATCGCCTCTTCAAGCTCGACTAAATTCGGGTTGGTCGGATTCCCCTGCAGGTCGCCAATCTTCTCGTAGGCAGCGGCGAGGTCGCTCTGTAACTGCAAATCTCCGGCGGCCTCGCGGGCGAGGCTGTCGAGGTATTCGAGAGCCCTTTTGACCAGCAGATTACGCGCCTCGGTCGCGCCCTGAAGCGGCTCGATTTTAGGGCTTAGCTCGAACAGGAGAGAGTTGGAAAGTTTGCGCACGTCTTCGAAGCGACGCTGTGCGCGGTCGCGCTGCTCGGTCGCGCGTCTGGCCTGCCATCCCGTGGCGACGATGCCACCGCACAGCGTCAGCGCCACGATTGCCGCTGCGCCGACGCCCGCCTTATGTCGCCGGATGAACTTCGCCGCACGATAGCCGAAGGTGTCTGTATGCGCGTGTACGGGTAAGCCTGCGAGGTGACGGCGGATGTCGTCTGCAAACTGCGCGACCGAAGCGTAGCGACGCTGCGGCTCTTTGCGCATCGCCATCAGCACGATGGCGTCGAGGTCGCCTCTCAAGCTTCGACGCAGGTCTTCAGGGCGCGCCGCGCGCGCATGGCTCACGGTTTCGGGTGTCAACGGTTGCGCCGTCGCGCCGTCATCTCGAAACACCTCTTCGGAGCGCGTCACGGCGGTGCTCGGTTTTTCCGGGTCGGTCTCGCAGATGATTCTTTCGACCTCGGCGGGCAGTAGCGTCCTGAAACTGTAAGGATGACGGCCGGTCAGGAGTTGGTAGAGCAGCACGCCTAAGCTGTAGATGTCGCTCGCAATGGTCACGCTCTCTCCACGCACCTGCTCCGGGCTGGCGTATTGCGGCGTCATGATGCGCGCGGCGGTGGCCGTCGCCTGCCCCTGTTGCGCCCCTTCCGGGCCGAGCAGCTTGGCGATGCCGAAGTCGAGCAGCTTCGGCGTGGCGTCGGAGGTCACGAGGATGTTTGAGGGCTTGATGTCACGATGGACTATCAAGTGTCGGTGCGCGTACTGCACTGCCTCACAGACATCACAGAAGAGACGCAGACGCGCAGAGGTGGAGAGCCTTTCGCGGTCGCAGTACTCGTTGATGGGAACGCCCTCGATATAGTCCATGACGAAGTAGGGCGTGCCGTCTTCGGTCGCGCCGCCGTCTATGAGGCGTGCGATGTTGGGGTGGTCGAGGTCTGCGAGAATCTGCCGTTCGCCGAGGAAGCGATTGAAGAGGAATGGGTCGCCCTGGCTGCCCGGTATCAGCTTGAGGGCGACCTGCTTCTGGTACTCATCATCGGCACGCCGCGCCAGAAAGACCGCGCCCATGCCGCCGCGACCGAGTTCGCGCTCGATGAGATAGGAGCCGACGCGTCGCCCCGCGAGCGTGACCGCAGGGGCGCTGCTCTCTAAGGCGACCGCCGGCAGGTCTGGGGCGAAGGCGACGGCCGGGGCTTCCATAAAATCGCGCGCACGCTCGTACGCCGCCAGCAGCGATTCGACCTCTCTGCGCAGCACGCCGTCGTTGCCGCACGCCGCATCGAGATAGGCACGGCGCGCGTCCGGCTCATGCTGAAGCGCGGAGAGAAGTATTTCTTCGACTCTTTCCCAGGAGCCGCCCATCCTTATGCGCTCCCCTCAATCTCACGGTACAACCACGCCTTTGCGACCAGCCAGTCCCGTTCGACCGTGGCCGTGTGTACGCCGAGCACTTCGGCCGTCTCGCGGACGCTCAGCCCGCCGAAGAAACGAAGCTCCACGACACGTCCCTTGCGTTCGTCCTTCTCGGCCAGCAGCTTGAGCGCGTCGTCGAGCGCGAGCAGGTCGGCGGCGCGCTCTTCGGGTAGGAATGCTGCTTCGTCGAGCGACAGAGGGCGTCCGCTGCCGCCGCGCTTCTCCGAGGCGTATGCGCGTGCGTGGTCGATGAGGATGCGGCGCATCATCTGCGCGGCGACGCCGTAGAAGTGCGCGCGGTCTTGCCACTCGACGCGGCTCTGGTCTACGAGGCGAAGATATGCCTCGTGGACTAAGGCGGTCGGTTGCAAAGTGTGGTTAGGACGCTCGCGCCGCAGATAGATTTGCGCCAGCCGTCGCAACTCGTCGTAAACGAGCGGCATCAGGCGCGCGTGCGCGTCGCCGCCGCTGTTCCATTCTCGAAGAATCCGTGTGATCTCGCGAGGGGTTGAATCACTCATCAAACACGCTCCTGCTTAAAGGAGTGGAGATTTTAGTCGCGCGAAGAAATTTTTCAAACTTTTTTCTGCACGCGTGCGGGTTTTCGCCTGCCGGCTACGCGTGTGATGGTGAAAGCGCAAATTCGCCTCGTGCGAGCGCGTCTGACGCCGTTCAGCACGCGAGTCTTAATCGAGCATTTTGAGTCGTAGAGCGCCGCCGTCTGGGAGGCATCGTCAGGCCGCCGTCTTGATGCCGCCGCTCCGTCTCAAAGCCGGCTCTCAGTTGTTTTCCAAATCATCAACCGCCAATGACAGCCGTCTTCGCTCGACGGCTCTACAAAACACCTCGCGGCTCACCCGCGCCCCACTGTTGGCCGCACGCCGCCCGAAAGACGCTTAGTCCAACCGACAACGAGAGAGGAAGTTTCCTGCATGTCTACCACATCAACGAAGAGCAAACCGTTCCCCACACGTGCCATCCGTCGATGGCTGCTGCCTGCGCGCCGCGCGCTCGCCTGCTCTCTCCTCTTCCTGCTGCTCACGCAGGCCATTATCCCGCCTGCGCTCGTCTATTCACGCGCCTCTTCCGCGCGTCCCTCTCAGAGTTCCGGCGTGCGGCCCAAGACGCACAACACGTCGGGCGCGGTCGCGCCGCCCCTCACAGCCACTGCCGCCACGAATGCTTTCGGCATCGTGCTGACGCCGCTCACGACGGCTTTTAACGGCCACGCAGGGATTGATTATCACGCGCAGTCGGGAAGCCTCGTCGTGTCGGCCAACTCACCTGCGGGGCTGCCGAACAACTTCGAGTTAATCGACGGCGGCGGCACGCACCGGACGTTCTCCAACGTCGGCGGCCTTGGCGGCGCGCTGAAGATAGCGACGGCGCGCGACGAAGGACAGGGCGTGAGCCTCGCGGGCTTCAGCAAAGGCGAGATGTTCGCGGGCGCGCAGGGCGCAGTCGCGCGTATCTCGGCAGATGGTCGGACGGTGCAGAATTCGTGGGCTGCGCTGCCGGGCGAGCCGGGACTCATCGGCGGGCTGCATCTCGACCGGACGGGCGTCTTCGGCGGCGACCTCTTCGTCGTCACCGATGCGGGCGGCGTCTGGCGCATTAACGCCGCCGCCGTCGCCTCGCAGGTGGCATCGCTCAACACCCCGCTCGCGGGTGTGACGACCATCCCCGACGACCCCGCGAAGTACGGCCCGTGGGCCGGTAAGATTCTGGCCGGAGCGAAGACGCGAGGTGTCGTCTATGCCATCGACGCGCAAGGCAGCGCGACCTCTTATCCGCTCGGCATCAACCCGGAAGAGATTGAGATTGTCCCCGCACACGAAAACTTTTTCGGCCTCGACCCGGCCGACGGCAAGTTGTGGGGCGCGCAGGCGGACGCCTTCGCAGGGCTGATTGGCGACGTGCTCGTCGGTCAACGCTCGCCGGGCATCCTCATGCGCGTCCGCTGGAACGGCACGGAGTTCGAGACGGGACAGTTGGCGCAGGTGGCGCAGTGGAGCCAGATTACTTTTGCGCCTGCCGGGGTCGCAGAGATTCGCGGCGTCAAGCAACTCTACGACAAGCTGGCCGTCGTGCGCCACGCGCCCGTGCTGAATAGCGGACGCATCGAGGGCGCGCTCTGGCAGTTGAGCGCGGAGAACGTCGCGCTCGGCGGGACGGACACCATCACCTCCGACCTGCTCGTGCCGGGCACTCCGACCGTCAACGCCGTCGGCGGACAGGCGAACTTCGGCGGCGTCATCGCGGGCGACGAAGACTCTCAGCCGACCGGCTACACGGTCAACATCGGCGCTAACGCCTCTCTGCGCCATCTCATCACACGCACCAATCCCTTTGAGATGGGGCAGGTCGCAGCGCCACCCGCGCCGAGCGGAACACGCGATGTCTCAATCTCCAAAGAGGGTGAGAGCGTGGGCGACTTCTCCACCCTGCGTAACATGAGCCTCTCCGGCAGGGCCGGTGCAGTCTCCGTCCCGCCGGGAACCTACGGCAATTTTGCCGTCAGCGGCCGCACGTCGCTCGTGCTCGGCGTGGAGAACGCGAGCGAGCCTGCCGTCTACAACCTTCAGGGCTTGACTCTCACGGGCGGCAGCGAGTTGCGTCTGGCTGGCCCGGTCGTGCTGACGGTCAGAGGTGAAGTTTCGTTGACAGGCTCGACCGTCGGCGCGGCAGACAATCCTCGCCGCCTTCGTCTCAAGGTCGCGGAAGCGGGCGTCAAAGCCGGCGGCGGGGGCGTGCTCTACGGCATCGTCAGCGCGCCGCGCGGCGAAGTCGAAATCACTGGACAGGCGCGCATACGCGGCACTGTGATGTGCGACCGCCTGACGGTCAGCGGCAAAGGCATCTTACAGGTGACGGAGAACGACGTGCCGCCGCCGCCCGTCAACCGTCCGCCCGCCGTCGAAGCGGGTGCGAATCAGGTCGTCACGCTGCCGTCCGACACTGTGAGCCTGAACGGCACGGCGGGCGACGACGGACTCCCGCGAGGCAGCGCGTTGAGCGTCACATGGAGCGTCGTGAGCGGGCCGGGGACAGTGAGTTTCGGCAACCCCGCGACTGTCGGCACGACGGCTACTTTCGTCGAGGCCGGAACCTACGTGTTGAAGCTGACGGCCTCGGACGGGATGCTGACGGCAAGCGATGAGATGCATGTCGAGATTGTCCCGCGCAACCAACCGCCCACCGTCAACGCAGGGGCAGACATCACCATCAAGCTGCCGGAGAGCGTCAAGCTCAACGGCACGGTCAGCGACGATGCGTTGCCGCGCGGCTCGCATGTCAGCGTCGAATGGAGCCTCGGCAGCGGCCCCGCTGCGCCCGTCTTCACAGATGCCAGCGCCGCCGCCACCAATGTCTCCTTTACCGCGCCCGGCATCTATACGTTGAAACTGTCGGCCAGCGACACCGAGTTCACCGTCTCCGACGAACTCGTCGTGACGGTCAATCCCGCGAACCAGCCGCCGACTGCCGACGCAGGGCCAGACCAATCCATCACGCTCAACGAGAGCCTGCCTGCGCCGCAGGAGTTCAAGCTGCGCACCATCTCGACCAATTTCAACAGCCCTATCGGCATCGACTATCACGAACCGTCCGGCAAGGTCGTGATGTCGGTCAACTACTCCACAGGTGGTCAGCCCTTCAACTTCGAGATGGTTTCGGCCGACGGCACGCACAGCCCCTTCTCGAACATCAGCGGACTGACGGATGAACTCAAGCTCGCCACCGTGCGCGACGACGGCGGCGGCATGGGGCGCGGCGGCTTTCAGGTCGGAGAGTTGTTTACAGGCTCCGGCGTGAGCGGCGTCGTTGTCCGCGTTTCGCCCGACGGCTCGACGGTGCAAAACCCCTGGGTGACGCTGCCGGGCGAGCCGGGTCTGATGCGCGGCAGCCTCTACGTTGACCGCACGGGTATCTTCGGCGGCGACCTCATCGTCGTCACCACGGCGGGCGGCGTCTGGCGCATCAACTCTGCGGGGCAGCCCACGCAGCTTGCCAGAATCCCCACACACCTTGAAGGCGTCTGCACCATCCCCGACGACCCGCAGAAGTATGGGCCGTGGGCCGGTAAGATTCTCATCGGCGCGGAAAACGAGAGACGCTTCTATACCGTAGACGCGCAGGGGCAGACGGCCTTTTACGACCTTTTCATCTGGCCCGAAGATATAGACATCATCCCCGCCAATGAGAACTTCTTCGGCGTCGCCTTCGGCAACAATGCCTTGATGGGCGCTCCGGCCTCTGCCTTCAGAGGCATGGCGGGCGACCTCCTCATCACGCAGGAGTCCGGCGCGCTCTATCACATTCGCTGGAACGGTTCCGAGTTCGAGAAGACCATCCTGGCGAACGTCGCACAGTGGGAGCATGTGACGTTCGCACCGGCAGGCATCGTAGAGATTCCACCTGCGGGCGGAGCCGTCATGCTCAACGGCAGCGTCACAGACGATGCCGCTCCCGGCTTCCCTCTGAGCGTCTCATGGGAGAAGGTGAGCGGCCCCGGCGACGTTACTTTCATCAATCCGGGTCAGCCGGTCACTGAAGCTATTTTCAACCGACCGGGCACTTACGTCCTGCGTCTGACGGCCAACGACATAGAGTTCACGGCAAGCGACGAAGTGACCATCAATGTCACGACGCCCTTGCCGCCCCTCCTCGATGCCAAGCTTGAGCTTGCGCCCGAAAGCGCCGGGCCTAACGTCACCGGCACTTCGCAAACCCTCCGTGCGACGCTGCTCGACAGGCGCGGCTTCCCTCTCACGGGCGCTCCCGTTCACTTCATCGTCAACGGCGCGAACGCCACCTCCGGCGACGTTTCGACCAACGCTCTCGGCGTCGCAGAGTTCACCTACACGGGCAACACGAGCGGCAGCGACACCGTGCGCGCAACCGCAGGCGACGGCACGCTCTCCGTCGGCTCGAATCTGGCAAAGGTCAGTTGGGTGACGCCCACGCAGGCCATCTCGACGACGACCGTCACAGGCCGTTTCTTCCATTCAAACGGCTCCGGCGCGTTCACCACGCTGCCGACGCAGCAGCCTGCCTTTACGCAGTTCTTCCCGACCATCAACTTCAATCCTCCGGCGGGCACTGTCCCCGGCAACACTTCCGGCGTCGGCGTCCACACGCATCCCTTCACCAACGTCACGACCGATGCGAGCGGCAACTTCACCGGCACGATTGTCGCCGAGGGCAACGGCCTTCAGGCCGGAGTAGGCTCACTCTTCGACTTTCACGCCGTCTTCACGGGCACGTTCACAGTCGCACAGCCCGGCCCCATCACCTTCAACTTTTTCAGCGACGACGGCTTCATCTTCGGCGTCGGAGGCGGCGCAGAGCGCGTCGGCGGCGCGCTCTCGAACCCGCCGCCATCAGGACGCACGCCCTTTGAAAACTTCCCCGTGATGGGCGCTTTCAATCAGCCGACTTCGCCCGTCGCCAACAGCGTGACCGTCTTTTTCCCCGCCGCCGGTAGCTATCCTTACGAGGTTGACTACGCCGAATGCTGCGGCGGTGAACTGGCGTTGACGATGACGAGGGCAGCTTCAGGCGGCAGCAAAGGCGTGCCGCCGACAGGTTCGCTCGCCTTGACCCCGAACACGCCTGCGCCGCGCGATGCAGGGCAACCGCAAACCTTCACCGTCACGGCCACCGACGCCTCCGGCGACCCGATGACGGATGCGCTCCTGCGCCTCACCATCTCAGGCGCGAACGCGCGTCAACTGACGGCTTTGACCGACGCCACCGGCCGCGCCAGTTTCACCTACGCGGGCGCTCAAGTCGGCACGGACAGCCTACAGGTTTCGACGCCCGTCGGCGCGACCATTGCTTATTCCAACGTCGTCTCGATGCGCTGGAACGTCCCCAACCAGACTCCGGTCGTCAACGCAGGCAGTGACTTGACGCTCGCCTCCGTGAGCGACGGCGCGCCGCTCGGCGGCAGCGTGACGGATGACGGATTGCCTCTCGGCTCTCGCGTGACGGTTCAGTGGACGAAGGTGAGCGGGCCGGGCGCGGTCACGTTTGCGAACCCCGGCGCGGCGGCCACGACCGCCACCTTCGCCGTCGCGGGCGTTTACCTGCTCCGCCTGACGGCCAGCGATTCGCAACTGAGCGCGAGCGACGACGTGATGGTGACCGTCAACGGCATCAATCAACCACCCACAGTCAACGCCGGAGTTGACCAGACAATCACCCTCCCCAACACGGCACGCCTCAACGGCACGGCCGAAGACGACGGCCTTCCCGCCGCCGCCACGCTCGCCCTCACGTGGAGCAAGGTGAGCGGCCCCGGCAACGTCACTTTTCAAAATCCGAACGCATCCGCGACGCTCGCCTCTTTCGACATCGAAGGCACTTACGTTCTGCGCCTGAGCGCGAGCGACACGGAAATGACGGCGAGCGACGAGGTGACGGTGACGGTCAACGCGGCCGTGCCGCCCCCGGTTGCACAACTCGCGAGTCCCCTCGATGGAAGCAATCTCACCGAACGCACCAACATCGTCGGCAGCGTGAGCGGCGGCACGTGGAGGCTCGAATACAGCCTCAACAGTCGAACTCCCGGCCAGACTTGGACGACCTTCGCAGCAGGCAACGCGCCTGTCGCCGACGGGCTGCTCGGCACGTTCGACCCGACCCTGCTGCTCAACGGAACCTACACGATTCGGCTCGTCGCAAACGGCGCGGACGGACAGACCACCGTCTCGACTCTCTCCGCTGTCGTCACGGGCGAGTTGAAGGTCGGCATCTTCACCGTCGCCTTCACAGACCTCGACGTGCCGGTCGCAGGGCTGCCCATCATGGTTTCGCGCACCTACGATAGCCGCGACAAGCGGACGGGAGACTTCGGTGTGGGATGGTGGCTCGGCCTGAGAAACGTGCGCGTCGAAAAGAGCCGACCGCTCGGCAGCGATTGGGAACAGACCGTCAGCGGCAGTTTCCTGCCGAGCTATTGCCTGCGCCCGACGAAGCCATCGACCGTCACAATCACGCTGCCCGACGGGACGGTCTACGCCTTCGCGATGACTCCCAACCCGCAATGCCAGTTGCTCGCTCCCGTGCAGTTCACCAACATCAGCTTCAACCAACTGCCCGGCGAGCCTGAAACTCAGGGCGCAACCCTGACGGCGCTCGGCGGCGAGAACGAGGCATTCTTCACCGGCTCGGCTCCCGGCACGGGCGACCTCATCGACAACGACACGGCCGACCTCTACAACCCGACGCGCTTCCGACTCACCACCGCCGACGGGACTATCCTGATTGTCGATGAGCAGTCGGGTCTTCAGAGCCTGACTGATAACAACGGCAACACGCTCACCATCAGTTCCGGCGGCGTTCTCCATTCCAGCGGCAAGAGCATCACGTTCACGCGCGACGCGCAGAACCGCATCACCCGCATCACCGACCCGGCAGGCCGCCACATTGCCTACGCTTACGACCTCAATGGCGACCTCGTCAGCATGACGGATCAGGACGGGCACGTCACACGCTACACCTACAACTCGTCGCACCACCTGCTCGACATCATCGACCCTCTCAACCGGCGCGGCGTCAGGAACGAATACGACACGAGCGGTCGTCTCACCGCCATCACCGACGAGGCGGGCAAGACCATCCGCTTCTCATTCAACCCCAACAGCCGCCAGCAGATTGTGACAGACCGCAAGGGCAACGTCACCGTCTACGAATTCGACGAGCGGGGCAAAACCCTCAGCATCACCAACGCCGCAGGCCACGTCATGCGTGCCACCTATGATGGGGCGGGAAACCGTCTGACCGAAACCGACCAGTTCGGCAACACGACCACCTACACGTATGACGCGCGCGGCAACATTCTGACGCGGACGGATGCCCAGAACCGCGTCGTGCGCCTCACCTACGACGAGCGCAATCAGGTGACGAGCGCGACCGATGCCAACGGCCACACGATAACCAACGTCTACGACGCGAAAGGAAACCTGACCTCCGCCACCGACCCTCTCGGCAACACCATCAGTTTCACTTACGACACCAGCGGGCAGTTGCTCACGTCTACAGACGCGGCTGGTCACTCCTCGACCTTCGAGTATGACGCCTCCGGCAACATGACGAAGACGACCGACCGCCTTGGTCATTCCACCCGTTACGCCTACGACGCCGTCGGCAACATTACCGCCGCGACGGACGCCAGAGGCAACACCACGCAGTTCAACTTCAGCGACGCCGGACTCCTGACCTCGACCGTCGATGCGCTCGGCAATACCAAACGCAACGAATACGACACGGCCGGTACGCTTTCGACCGGCATTGACGAACTCGGCCGACGAACGCAGTTCACCAGCAACTTCACAGGCTTGCCGCTGCAAACGACGCTTGCCGACGGCACGAAGTTCAACGTCCAGTACGATGCTAACGGAAACGTCGCGTCGAGTTCCATAACGGGCGGTCTAGCGCCCACCGTCGAACACGACCGCCTGAATCTACCCACGAAAATCACGGTTGCGCCCGGCGTCTCGATGACGCTTCAATACGATGCCGCCGGACGCAGAACCGCCGTGTCCGACCCGCTCGGCAACACCACGACCTTCCAGTACAACCTGCTCAACAAAGTCACCGTCGAAGCCGATGCGCTCGGCAATCAGACGCACTTGGGTTACGACGCCGTCGGCAATCTCACCACACAGACCGACCCCAACGGCAACACCACGGCTCACACCTACGACAAGGCCAACCGCCTCCTCCGCACGACGATGCCCGACGGCAGTTTCCTTGAGAACACCTACGACGCGCTCGGTCAGGTGACCTCCACGCGCGATGCTCTGGGCAACGTCACCGCATTCACTTACGACGACGAGGGGCAACTGCTCAGCGTCACG
>DASZCR010000139.1:0-1855 GCA_035942915.1 Pyrinomonadaceae bacterium
GGTCATCACGGAATCCATCGCCTCGCGCCGCTTCGCCATGCTGCTTTTGACCATCTTCGCCGGCGTCGCGCTGCTGCTGGCATCCCTCGGCATCTACGGCGTGATGAGCTATTCGGTGACGCGCCGGACGCACGAACTCGGCATCCGCATCGCGCTCGGCGCACAGGCCAGAGACGTGCTCCGCCTCGTCGTCGGACAGGGCATGATGCTCGCGCTCATCGGCGTCATCGCCGGGCTTGTCGCCGCCTACTTCGCCACGCGCGCGATGGCGACGCTGCTCTTCGGCGTCGGCACGACCGACTTCTGGACGTTTGGCGGTGTCGCCTTGCTCATCTCGGCCGTCGCCTTCCTCGCCTGCTACCTCCCCGCGCGACGCGCGACGAAGGTCGACCCGATGGTGGCGCTCCGCTACGAGTAGAAACTGTTTTGACTCGTCTCAGGAGAGACGACACGGAGGTTTGATATGAAGACGAACAGATTGATGCTGACGACGATGGCTCTCATCCTCATCACCGCGCTCACGCCGTTCAACGCGACGGCGCAGGACAAGGACAAGGACAAAGGCAAAACGCAGCACGAAGACACGCACCTTCAGATAAACGGACGCGAGGGGACGACGCATCTCGTCCGCCGTTCTTCCGAAGATGACGTGGAGACGGACTTTAACATCAAGGGCGTCGAGTTCAACGAAGACTACACGGACGTGGTCAGCATCTCCGTCGGCGGCTACCTCGACCTGCGCGAGACGCGCCGGGGCATCCGCCGCAAACTCTCCATCGAGAGCGACGCGTCCGGCCGCCTCGTTCGCACCTTCGCCGTGCAGGGCGAGACGCGCCCGTTCGAGCCGGAAGGGCGCGCGTGGCTCACGACCGTCCTGCGCGACATGGTCGAATCCGGCTTCGACGCCAAGCAGCGCGTCGCGCGCATCTACAAGCAGCGCGGCGCCGAAGGTGTGCTCAACGCGGCGCGCACGCTCAAGGGCAGTTACGCGCGCTCGACCTACCTGAAACTGCTGCTCGCGCAGGAGAAGCCGAGCGACGAGACGGTGGCGCGCATCCTCTCGTTCGCCGCGCGCGAACAGTTCTCAGACTACGAGCGCGCCACTCTGCTCAACGCCCTCGTGCGTGAACACCTGTCAGGCTCGCGCGGCCGCAAAGAGTTCTTCGAGGCCGTCTCCCGTCTCCAATCCGACTACGAACGCTCGCGCGTGCTGCTGCCCGTCGTCCGCCGCATCGACCTCGCAGACGAGTGGACGATTGAAGCCGTCAAGGCCGTCAGCGCAGGCTCGTCCGACTACGAGAAGGCGCGCGTCCTCCTCGCCGCCGTGACGGGGGCACGCCCGCGCAGCGAAACCGTCCGCGCGGCCGTCATCGAGGCTGCCACGCGCCTCACCTCCGACTACGAACGCAACCGCGTCATCAAGGCCGTCATGCAGACGAAGACGGGCGCGACATCGGTGCTCTAAAGAAGAAGAAACTGTCGGCACTGACAGGAGCGAGGTGAATCATGGGAACGCTGTGGCAAGACTTGCGATACGGATTTCGGATGCTCGCCAAGAGTCCGGGATTCACTTTCGTCGCCGTGCTGGCGCTGGCCTTAGGCATCGGCGCCAACTCGGCCATCTTCTCCGTCGTCAACACCGTGCTGCTGCAACCGCTTCCCTTTGAGCAGCCGGAACAACTCATCAGAGTCTACACGACCGTCCCTCGCAGAAACCTGACGACCGGGCCTATCTCTTACCCGACCTTCGCCGACTTCCGCGCGCAGAACGGGCAGTTTGCACACGTCACGGCCTTCAGCGACGCGAGCGCGACGCTGACCGGCCGTGACGAGCCAGAACAGGTTGACGGCGTTG
>DASZCR010000140.1:0-6168 GCA_035942915.1 Pyrinomonadaceae bacterium
GGATCAGCCGGCGACCGCGCGCCCGCGCCAGCCGCGCCCGGCCACGGACTCCGGCGCGCAGGAGTCCACGGAGGAGTTGTCCATCAGGGCCGACCGCAACGAGGTGACCGGCCCCGAGGACGCGCGCGTAATCGTCTACGAGGGGAACGTGGACGCGCGCATAGGCATCTACCGCCTTCAGGCCGACAAGGTGACCATCTACGAGGCGACCAACAAGGTTCTGGCCGAGGGCAACGTCGTCTTCGATCAGGGCGAGTTCCAGCGCATCACGGGGACGCGCGCCGAGTGGAACTACGCCACGAAGCTCGGCTTCTTCGTCAACTCCACCGGCTTCACCAACCAGACGCAGGACGGAACCATCATCTACTTCACGGCCGACCGCGTCGAGAAGGTGGCGGGCGACCGCATCGTCATTCTCAACGGAGAGATTACGGCCTGCGACGAGGAGAATCCGAAGTGGAGCTTTCGCGCCAAACGCGCTGAGGTCAAACTGCACGACCGCGTGCGTGTCAAACGGCCGACCTTCCGCGTCAAAGGTTTTCCGGTCGCCTTTCTGCCCTTCGCCTCCGTCTCGATTAAGCCGCGCGACCGCGCCTCCGGTTTTCTCACGCCGACCTTCTCCGGCTCCGGCCAGAAGGGCTTCCGCGTCTCGAACGCTTACTACCAGACGCTCGGCCGCTCGGCCGACATCACTCTGCGCAACGACATCTTCACGGGGCGCGGCATCGGCATCGGCGCAGACCTTTTGACGAGAGCCAATTCGCGCTCGTTCTTGAACATGGGCTTCTATGCCGTCAAGGACAGAATCTTCGGCGCGCAGGCCGACGAGAACAATCCAGACCAGGGCGGCTCGTCCTTCTACGTCGATGGCGTACACTATTTCCCGAACGGATTTCTCGCCGCCGCCGACATCAACATCACTTCGAACCTCGCCTTCCGGCAGGTCTTCTCCGACAACATCCAGCAGGCCATCTCGCCGGAGGAACGCTCGCAGGTCTTCGTCAACAAAAACTTCGGCGACTACAGCTTCAACTTCCTCGCGCGCACGCAGGTCACGTCCATTCCCGAAGCGCGCGTCCGCATCCGCGCCCTGCCGTCCATCACGCTCGACAAGCGACCGTCCATCCTGCGCTTCTTCGAGAAACTTCCGCTCTACTTCTCATTCGAGGGCGGAGCCGAAGGCATGAGCCGCAAGGAGACTTTCGAGAACGCTGCGGCGCTCGCGGCCGACGGCGTTGCCAACGCCATCATCACGCCTTCCATCGTCCAGCGTCTCGACTTTCATCCGCAGTTCACACTGCCCCTGAGCGTCGGCGGCTGGGGACTGACGGCGACGGGCGGCGTGCGCGCCACCTACTATTCCAACTCGCTCGACCCCACCTCGCGCCTCGTCCAAAGCCGCGATGTGGTGCGCGGCTACGGCGAGTTCAGCTTCGACGTGCGCCCGCCCGCGCTCGCGCGCAACTTCCGCCACCGCGACGGCACTTTCTTCTTCCGCCACACCATCGAGCCTTATCTCACCTATCGCAAGATTGAAGGCATCTCGAACTTCGAGCGCATCATCCGCTTCGACTACACGGACGCCATCGCCGACACCAACGAGATAGAGTTCGGCGTCACGAACCGCTTCTTCACGCGTCGTTCGACCGAGAACGTGAGTGGCAAGACGGTTGCCGCAGGCAGCGACGAGGCACGGCGCGCACCGCTCGCCAGCCAGCCCTTCGAGGTCTTGTCCATCACGCTTCGCCAGAAGTACTTCTTCGACCCGCTGTTTGGCGGCGCGCTGATTCCCGGACAGCGCAATCAGTTCTACCCCATCACGACCTTTTCGGGCTTCACCTACGGAGGCGTCCCGCGCCGCTTCTCGCCTTTGAACGTCGAGGCGCGCATCCGCCAGCCGCAGAAGGCCGGGCGCGAGCTCTTCTCCGACGTGCGGATGAATCTGGATGTGCTTGGCGAGGGCGGCGGCCTGCGCGATTTGGCCGTCTCTTTCGGCATCCGTCGGCGCGCACGCCTCTCGCGCGTCATCGAAGCCTTCCAGACCTTCTACTACACGCGCGCCATCACGCTTGCGCCTTCGCTCCGGCAGTTCAGCGACCGCGCGGGCAACGAACCCGGCACGCTGCAAGGCTCGCAGTGGAGTCCGTCCATCTTTCTCGGCGACCGCGACGCGGGACTCTTCGGCGGCGCGTCTTTCTTCTTCGACTTCCAGAACCGGCCGGGGCGCGGCAGTTCCTCGCTGGTCAGTTCGACCGTGACGGTCGGCTACACATGGGATTGCTGCTCGGTCACAGCCCAGAACCACACCTACAACGTCGGCCTCCGACAAGAGAACCGCGTCGTCTTCAGCTTCCGTCTGAACGGCATCGGCACGTTCGGCACAGAGCAGATTGGTCAGAACTATCGCTGAGGCCGCGCAAGCACGAAAATCAACATAAATCGAGCACGAAAATCCACGTAAATTTCGTCGCTTCGGGACGTTCGGCGTGCATCCAAAAGGCGCTCCGACGCATCTGATATGGCGTCCCAAAAGGGGCATTTTCAAGCAGGATTTCCCCTACGAATCGCACAACCGGGCGGCAGGCCGCGAGGACGGTTTCGACGCCCGCTTCTCGTCGGAAACAGGCTCTTGACAGGCGTTCAGAGACGGCCTAGAGTTGGCTTCTCGGTGTGCGGGACAGCCCAACCCTCGCCGCCTCACCTGTCGAAAGAACCCGTCTGGGCCGCGCCCCTAACGAACAATCCAGTTTGAGAATGAGACGAGCAGGGAGCGAACCCCTTCGAGAAGCATCCCTCGCGCGAATTTCGGAGAGAGCTTTGGAAAACAATAAAAGGCTGATGAACCGTTTCGTTTCCTCCACCCCTCTGTCTGCGCGCCGCCTGCGTTCGGCCGCCTCGCTCCTACTTGTCTTCATGCTCGGCCTAACGACCCCCTTCGCCGGACTCGTCAGAGCGCAGGGCGCAGCAGAGACCGTCGTCGCGCGCAAGAAGCCTACGTCGTACGCCGTCGGCCCGCGCAGCACCTACATCATTTACAACAACGACGGCGACGTGGCCTGCCGCGACGCGACGCCCGCCGAGGCGGCCGCCATTGAGAGCGGCGGCAAGGATGTCGGCCTCCGGCAGATTAACCATCTCGAAGACCTGCCCGTCGCTGCGCCGACGATGGACGACGGCACGCCCAACTCGGCGACGGGTCTGACCATCATCCTGCGCGGCACGTCGCAACTCGAAGCCAACCCGGTCGCCAAACAGGCTTTCGTCAACGCGGCGGCGAAGTGGGAAGCCATCATCACCAGCCCCATCACTATCGTCATCGACGTTGACTACGGCCCGACGCACTTTGGCACGCCTTTCTCCTCCGACAATATCCTCGGCGCGACCAGCACGCAGAACCTCTTCGGCACTAATAACTACGGGGGCGTCCGCAGTCGCCTCATCGCGCAGGCTTCCAGCCCTGAAGAGTCGGCCCTCTACAACGCGCTGCCTACGAGTGGTCTGCCGACAGACATCGGCACGGTCAACACGCTGCTCGTCGCCAGCCCCATTCTGCGCGCCCTCGGAGTCATCAACCCGGTGGCCGACCCGACGGCCGAGAAGCAGCAGTTCGGCGACCCGCCGCAGATTGGTTTCAATTCCAAATTCTCCTTCGACTTCAACCCGGACGACGGCATCACGCGGACGCAGACGGACTTCGACGCCGTCGCCGTCCACGAAATCGGCCACGCGCTCGGCTTCGACTCAGAGGTTGGCGCGCGAGAGTTGCAGCCGACGCGCCAACTGCTGGCGTCGATGTGGGACATGTTCCGCTTCCGTCCCGGCACGGCCGCGTCGCAGTCCGCTTTCACGACCGCGCCGCGCATCCTCTCTTCGGGCGGCGAGCACGTCGAGGTCAACGACTTTCCCGACACCGAGTTGAGGCTCTCGACCGGCAAGCCCGACGGAAGTGGTGGCGACGGAGAGCAGTCGAGCCACTGGAAGGACGACTTCCAGAACTCCGGCATCTTCATCGGCATCATGGACCCGAACATCTCTGCCGGCCGACGCGAAGTGCTTACCGAAAACGACCGTCGAGCCATCGACCGGATGGGCTATCGCACCGTCGGAGCCATCGTCATCCCGCCGCCCGTCAACGACAACTTCGGCAACGCGAAGGTGATTACGGCTGCGACCGGCACAGATTCAATCAATACCGTCTCGGCGACGAGAGAGCCGGGAGAGCCGAACCACGTCGGTTTCTTTGGCGGTAAGTCCGCATGGTATCGCTGGACGGCCACGACCAACGGCACGGCCACCTTCGACACGCTCAACAGCGGTTTCGACACCATGCTGGCCGTCTATACCGGCAACACGGTCGGCGCTCTGAACGCCATCACAGGCAATGACGACATCACGCAGGGGCAGATTGTCGCCAGCCGCGTGCAATTTAACGCCGTCGCCGGGACGACCTATTTCATCGCGCTCGACGGCTTCAACGACACCTTTGAAGACCCCATCCCGAACCCGCAGGCGGCCGATTCCGGCATCGCCATTCTCAATTGGAGCCTGCCGGTCGGAGCGCCGCCGCCCGCGCCCGCCAATAACAACATCGCCAACGCCATCGTCCTCAGCGGCAACGCCGGCAGCGTCAGCGGCACGAACGTCGGTGCGACGAAGGAGACCGGTGAGCCGAGCCATTCGCCGGACGGCAACGCCGGTGGCGCGTCCGTCTGGTATCGGCTGAACTCGCCCGGCAACGGTCAATTGACCGTCAACACGTCGGGCAGCAACTTCAACACACTGCTCGGCGTCTACGCGGCGAACAACACAGGTGCGCTCGGCGTCGCCAACCTTCTCCGCGTCGCCAAGAACAACGATGCTTCGGCCGATGCGACCAGCAGCGTCACCTTCAACGCTGTCGCCGGACTCGTCTACTACATCGCCGTCGATGGCGCTAACGGCGCGACCGGCAGCACGCTCACGCTCAACTGGAACTTCGCGGGCAGCGCGAGTGTGCCGACCGTCCAGTTCAGTCATTCCAACTTCGACCTGCCGGAATCGGGCGGCGCGGCGGCCGTCGTGACCGTGACGCGCACGGGCGATTTGAGCGCGGCGGCGACCGTCGATATGTCAACCGGCGTGCCTCCTTTTCAGGCCGATTGCGGCGTCGGCAACGGCGGCGCGGCCAATCCGCGCTGCGACTACGCCAACTTCGGCGGCACGATTCGCTTCGCGCCCGGCGTCGACTCGCGCAACGTCTTCATCCCCATCGTTGACGACACCTATCTGGAAGGCAACGAGACCATCGCCGTCACGCTCTCGAACGCGCGCGGCGCAAGTCTCGGAGCCGTCTCGACGGCCAACGTCTCGATTCTCGACAACGACGCTGCCTCGACCACTTCGCCCATCGACCAGACGGCCTTCTTCGTCAAGCAGCAGTACTACGACTTCCTGTCGCGCGAGCCGGATGGGACGGGCTTCGCCGGTTGGCAGGCGACGATTCAGGGCTGTCCCGGCGGCGGCTTCGGCAACGCCAACCCCGGCTGCGACCGCGTTCACGTCTCGAAGAGCTTCTATCAGTCGGACGAGTTTCAGGGTCGCGGCTACTTCGCCTATCGCTTCTATCAGGTGGCGTTCGGCCGGCGGCCGACCTTCGCCGAGTTCATCCCAGACATCATCAAGGTGGGCGGCCCGCAGTCGCCTGCCGACGAGGCGGCGAGCAAGGCCGAGTTCACCGAAGCCTTCACGCTCAGGCCGGAGTTTACGGCCAAGTACAATCAGCCGCAGTTCCAGTCCTCGCAAGCCTATGTTAACGAACTTGAGCGCACGGCTCAGGTGACGCTCGACGCGGCCTTCAAGGCCTCGCTCGTCGCGGCTCTCGACAACGGCACGAAGACGCGCGACGTGGTCTTGCGCGACATCGCCGAGACCGGCATCGTGCAGAACCGTTACTTCAACGAAGCGTTCGTCGCCATGCAGTACTTCGGCTACCAGCGCCGCGACCCCGACCAGGCGAGCTTCCTCATCCTCGTCGGCCAACTCAATCAAGACCCGCAGGCGCTACGCAAGATGATTTTCGACTTCATCTTCTCGGACGAGTATCGCGTCAGATTCGGACTCAGATAAGCGACGCGCTGTAAAGCCTACGCGACCGACGGCCGCGACGATTCCTGTTAAGAAGAATCGTCG